>DYIC01000106.1 GCA_020723845.1 Hydrogenophaga sp. | reverse complement strand
CATAGGGCGTGGCAGCCAAATCCGGATAGACCAGATGGCGACCGTAGATGACCGGGATGGGTTGGGCCAGCCGCGCATAGTTGCCCTGGCCTTGCAGGCTGTAGGTGGGCGACGGCTGCGCCAGACCCCCGCCCGAGCCGGCAAAGGACGGCATGTTGGGCGTGGGCAGCGGCACCAGAGCGCTGACCAGAGCAGAGCCTGCCGTCATGATGATGGCCGAACCAACGGCTGTGGCCAGGTTGCCGCTAAAGCCCAGGCTCGCGCCCAAGGGGCCGCCATAGACGGTGGCGACCACCATCACCGCGATCATCAGGACCGTGCGCAACGGGTTCTTGCCACCGCCTCCACCTCCCCCGCCCTGCGGCAGGGAGATGAAGAGCACCACACCATCGATCGGTGTGACTGCCCAATCGGCACGCAACACGGGCGCGCCGTTCTTGATGCAGACGGTGGGTTGGTCGAATTCGGCAATGCCCTGGGCAGCCAGCCACTGGCGTATGGTCTGGCTGGGGTGGGCCACCATCAGTTCGCGCTGACTGGGCTGGAAGGGGTTACGCAGCAGAATCACCGCGCTCTGGTTGGCTTCGCTCACGACGACTCCACAAATCGGTAATAGCCCTCGACCCGCCAGCCGTGCAGCAGGAGTTCCGGCAGCTTCTGGAACACGACGCCTGCGTCCTTGACCGCGTGGAGCACACCACCGCCGTCGACGGACAGCCACACGCCGACATGCACCGGGTGGCGGGACTGGCGCAGCAGCACAGCATCTCCTTCGGAGGGTTGCGCCACCACTGCCCAGCGTTGCCGCTCGGGATGGTCGCGGAAGGTGGTCATCACGGTGCGCAGGTCGTTGGCGTCCACCGGGATTTCGGGCAGCTCTCGGCCGAAATGGTCACGCTGGATGGTCAGGAACAGGCCCCAGCAGTCATAGGCTTGCGGTCCCCGCGCACCGGCGTGCCAGGGCCGGCCGATGAGCTCGGCCGCCCAATGGGGTGTCGGGCTCATCGGGTCAAGCCCGGGAAGGTCTTGGCGGTGTAGCTGATGCCAGGAAAGGCCTTGTTGCCGACGTCCAGCATGCGCGCCCGACCGGTTACCCGAAAGATGTCGGCCTCCACTTCCGTGAGTACCAGGTGGATGGGTGGGTCCATCTGCGGGCCTTCCAGGTCGGTCGAGAGATACGGCCGATAGGTCACCTCGATCACCGACTGCGACTCGGCGGCCGCATCCAGGTGGCGCACGATCTCGCGCGACACGTTGTCAAGCGTCACGGTGATTTCCGGCACCGGCATGGTGTCCACTGGCGGCAAATCCAGCTCAAAGCCCATGGCCACGAATTGCACGCGCTCGCCGGCTTGCAGCGGGGCTTGCGATTCCAGTCTGGCCCACAGATCACCCGTGTCGCGCACCACCCGAATGGCCACCAACTGACCTGCGTCGTCGACGAAGGCCGGATGGCGCAATTCCAGCGTATGCAGGATGATCTGTTCAGAGGGAGCGCTGGCGTAGGCCTCCTTGATGGCTTCTGATAATGCAGCGTTGGGCATCAGAGATCACCGATCACAGGATGACGGGGTAAGGCACGTAGCTGGTTTCGCTGTCGTCCTCGGGTAACTGCGCTTCTCCGGCATAGCCGCTGGCCAGCACCTGACCATCGTCGAGCAGAAACACCAGGCCCTGCTCGGAACTCGAGCCGTAGGATGAGA
>DYIC01000049.1 GCA_020723845.1 Hydrogenophaga sp. | reverse complement strand
ACGACGATCATCAGTTCGATGAGCGTAAAGCCCTGTTGCACACGTTTCATGGTTGGATCCTCCAGTGATGGACTGACTTGGCCCCAAGACGGATGGGGTCATAGCCATGGTAGCACGGACCGTGCCAGCCACGATGACGGGCGCCACCGGCGCCGCGCCTCTGTGGTGCGGCGGCAACGTGGGGGCGGGTTGGGGCGGCCACGGGCGCTTCGAGGCATCAAAATTTCACGTCAAACATCAAACGTTGATGTTTGCTGGGCAGCCTCACAGCGCGATCGCTTCCGCCAGCGCGCGGTCGCGCAACCCGGGGGGCAGCGTGGCGACGGGCACCACATCCACGCGGAAGGGCAGATCGCTGGCCTCTAGCGCGCCGATGAGCGTCAGGCGCTGTGCATCGCTGAGCATCAGGGCGGCGGCGGTCATCGGCGGCTGGCGTGCGGTGTGTCGTCGGCAGCGGGCGCAAGCGCGCCTCCGAGCCGCTGCAACAGGGTTTGGGCATCGGCCAAGAAGTCGCGCGCGGCCTCGGCGATCGCTTGCGCCTGTGCTTCGTCGTCACCGTGGCTGGTTCGGTTACGCCAGTCGCGCCAACGGCGCGATGCGAGGGGGGCGTCGATCAACCCGGCGTCGGCGGCAGTGCGCAGCAGGTCGTTGAACGACAAATCGGCCACCAGTGGAGCGGCCAGCGCCCGTTCTATCAGCACACGGCGCAACAGCCGCATCGAGAGCTCGTCGCTGCACTCGAAGGACTGGATGACCCCGGCGCGCAGGTGCGGCTTGCGGCCCGAGCCGTCGGGCTCGGCCTGCCAGTAGTGCAGTGCGCCGGCGAGTGCGTCGAGCGCCCGGCGCAGAGGGGTGAGGTCGATGGGGGACAGCGGCATGGGGGGATCGTATCGCGGTCGCGAGCGACAAGCAGGTATTCGATCTCTACCCTACCCCCAGCCGCTGCATCCAGTAGCGCAGCTTGGCCAGCGTCCAGCCCAGCTCGCGCGCGGTGCGCGACTGGTTCCAGCGGTGGCGCTGCAGCAGGGCTTCGAGTTGCGCGCGGCTCAAGGGGGCGTCGGCATCGCGCGAGGGCGCATCGGTCGTTGGTGCCATCGGGGTGTCGCCCATGGTGGCGGTGGGTGGTGTCAGCAGTGTGAAGGCGTCGGCGTCCAGCACCGGCCCAGGGTGCAGGGCCAGCGCGCGCTCGAGCAGGTTTTCCAGCTCGCGCACGTTGCCGGGGAAGGGGTAGGCGCGCAGGCGATCCAGCGCCGCCGGTGTCAGCGTGGGTGCGCGCGGCAGGCCGTCGCGCTGCGCCAGCCGCTCCAGGATGGCTTGCGCAATCGCCGGCAGGTCGGGCAGGTGGTCGCGCAGCGCGGGCGCGTGGATGGGGATGACGTTGAGGCGGTAGTACAGGTCGTGGCGGAACTGGCCACCCTGCACCAGGCGGGCCAGGTCTTTGTGCGTGGCGCTGACCAGGCGCACGTCCACGGGCTCTTCGGTCGTCGCGCCGACGGGGCGCACGGCGCGCTCTTGCAGCGCGCGCAGCAGCTTGACCTGCATGGCCAGTGGCAGGTCGGCCACTTCGTCCAGAAACAGGGTGCCACCGGCGGCGGCCTGGAACAGCCCGGGCTTGTCGGCGCTGGCGCCGGTGAAGGCGCCGCGGCGGTGGCCAAAGAGTTCGCTCTCGAGCAGCTCGGCGGGGATGGCGCCGCAGTTGACGGCCACGAACGGGCCGCTGGCGCGGTGGCTGCAGGCGTGCAGCGCGCGTGCGATGAGCTCTTTGCCGGTGCCGGACTCGCCCGTGATGAGCACCGGCGCCATGGTGCGCGCCACGCGCTGGATGGTCTGGCGCACGGCGTGCATGGCGGGCGAGTCGCCCACCAGCCGTTGCAGGGCGGCAGGGGGGGCGGGGGGGGCGTCCGGCGCGGGCGGCGGGGTGTCGCCAGCCCGTGGCGCGGCGGGCACGGGGGCACCCTGGGGGTGCGCGGCCGCCAGCGCGGTGGCGATGGCCTGCCGCAGCCGTGCGGGGGTGACGGGCTTGGTCAGGTAGTCGAACGCGCCGGCCTTGAGCGCCTCGACCGCGTTGTCGGCCGAGCCGTAGGCGGTGATGACGATGGTGCGCTCGCTGCGGCCGTCGCGCGCCAGCTCGCGCAGCAGGTCCAGCCCCGTGCCGTCGGGCAGCCGCATGTCGGTGACGACGACACGATAGCGCTGCTGCGCCAGCCGCTGGCGCGCACTGGCCACGTCGCCCACGGCCTCCACCGTCAGCCCGATCTTGACCAACGCCAGCTCATAGAGCTGGCGCAGGTCGGGTTCGTCTTCGACGATGAGCAGGGGGGATGGGGTCACGGTAGCTCACGCTGCATCCGAAGCAAGGCCAATTTGAGCGGAGGAAGCTCATGTTCAACGACCTGCCAGACGGCTTCGATATCGATGGCAAGGTAGTCATGCACCAGCACATTGCGAAACCCTGCAATGGCCCGCCACGGGATTTCGGGCGCGGTTGCCTTGCACCCGTCCGAAATGCGCTGGCTGGATTCAGCCATCAATTGGAGATTGCGTATGACGGCATCCTGCACCATGCGGGTGGTTCGGAAGCGTGCAGCATCGCCTTGGGCATACTCCTGCACCCGGTCGATACACTCCAACATGTGTGAGATGTAGACCGCATCGGATTCGGGGCCGGGCTTCATGATCCGTCAATCACAATGGGCGTGCTTCGCGCAGAATGCGTTCTCGCAACAGGGGATGCAGCGACGAGACCGTGACGACATCGACGGGCCGACCCAAAATGTCCTGCGCGTCCATGAGCAGCGCCCCCAACGCGAATCCGCTGGTTTGCGGTGCGGTCTCCACCAGCAGATCGACATCGCTGTCTTCGTCGGCATCCCCGCGTGCCATGGATCCAAATACGCTGATGGACACGATGCCGTGGCGCCGTGCCAGCGCTTTGAGTTCGGCGCGATGACGCTCGATGACAGGGTGCATGGCGGCTCTCGGTCTCGCTTGCGACGCTCTTGATCGACGCCGACATGATACCGCTGGAAGAGTGCTTGAGGCAGGCCGCCCTGCGCCTCGCGGCGCGTCGGGCAGCCGCATGTCGGTGACGACGACACGATAGCGCTGCTGTGCCAGCCGCTGGCGCGCACTGGCCACGTCGCCCACGGCTTCCACCGCCAGCCCGATCTTGACCAACGCCAGTTCATAGAGCTGGCGCAGGTCGGGTTCGTCTTCGACGATGAGTAGGGGGGGATCGTCACGAAGGGTCATGCCTTGTCTCTGGGCTTACCGGCGCGCCATCCGCACGCAAAACGCATGTCCCTCGCGTCCGTCGCGCGCGCTGCGCTCGTAGCTCAGGTTGGCATGATAGCGCTGGCAGAGTTGGCGCGACAGATACAGCCCCAGTCCGCTGGAGCGGCTGCGCGAGGTGGTAAACGGCTCGAACAGGTGCGCGCGCACGTGGGGGGGCAGCTCGGGCCCTTCGCTCCAGACGGTGATCGAGGCGTGGTCGGTGCCGCCTTTGGTTTCGACCCGGATGGTGCCGGGAGTGGGTGGCGCGTGCCGGTCGGCGTTGTCCAGCAGGTTGACCAGCACACGTCGCAGGTGCTCGGGGTCGAAGGCGATGCGGGCGTCGGCACCCGCGGCGTGCCGCAGAAGGCGTGTGCCCTGCGGGTGCTGGTGCAGCCAGTCGGCCAGCACCGCGTCCACCGCCTCGTCCAGCGGCAGCGCGGGGGCGGCCCGCGGCTCGTCGGGGCTGGGAGGCCGCGCGACTTCCAAGATATCGTCCACGGTGCGCCCGAGCCGACGGACGTTTTGCTCGATCAACCCGATGAGGTGGCGTTGGGCGGGGGTGGCGTCGTCTTCGGCCAGCAGCGCGCTGGCTTGGGCGATGGCCGCCAGCGGGTTGCGGATTTCGTGGGCGACGGCGGCCGATACGCGGCCCATGGCAGCCAGTTTTTCGGTGTGCACGCGCTGTTCGAGCTCATGCACGTCGGCCAAAAACAGCACGGCCGCCGCCGGAAGGTCCGCTACCTGGGCGGTACGCAGCCGTACCCGAACGCGCCGTTGGCTGCCATCGGGCAGGGGTAGGACGAGGTCCTGCTCGGTACCCGCGCCGCCATCGGCCGCGGGCGGACGGGCCAGCGCCTGTGCGCGTAGGCTACCGCGGGCCCAGCCGGCGAGCAGCGGCCATGCGGGCGTGTGGCGCAGTGGGTGGGTGGTGTCGGCGCCCAGCATGCGTGCCGCGGCCGGGTTGGCATACCAAACGGCGCCGCGCTCGTCCAGGACGACGATGCCTTCGTCCAGGCCAGTGGCGATGAGTTGGTTGACGCGGTTGTGCAGGGTGGCCAATTGCCGGCTGCGGCGGGCGGCGCTTTGCTCTCGTGCTAGCCGTGTGCTCAGGTGGTTGGCCAGCAGGGCCACGATGAACAGCCCGCTGCCGGTGACCGCGGCCTGCAGCCACGCCTGGGTATCGGCTGACCCGGGGCTGCGGGCCCAGGCGATTGCCAACAGTGCCAGGGTGCCCGCGGCGGCGCTGCCCAGCGCCAGCAGCCGGGGGCCCGCGACGGCGGCCAGCAGCACCGGCCACACGAACAGCGGGGTGAAGTTGATGTTGCCCGGCGCGTAGGCCTGCAGCAGCGCAAAGGTGCCCAGGTCGGCCCAGACCGTGAGCAGCCAGCGCGCCGCCCCGGGGCCGCCACGGCGGCGGCCCAGCCCAGGCCAGGCGATTGCCAGCGCGCTGACGGCGACCAGTGCGCCGCACAGCCCGACCATCCAGCCGGGGGCGTTGCCGTTCCACCACGCGGTGGCCAGCATTGCCAGCAGTGCCAGCGCCACCAGCAGCCGCGCGCCCATGAGCAGCCGCCACAGCCGTGGCGAGACGGCGTCATCCGTCTCGGCACTGGCCCGAGCGGTGTCGGGGTCGAGCCCGTGCGGGGCTGTCTCCGCCCCGGCAGGGGCATACCACGAGGGCGCAAAGCCCGAGGCGCCCGCGGCGTCAGCCTTCGGCGAGTCGGCGGTGTTCATCGCCACAGTATGGGCCCAGCGCACCGCGCACGGCATCGCTGGCCGGCAGGTGCACGCCGCAGTGACGGCAGCGCACCATCGCTGCCGGCGTAGCTGGCCCCGACGCGGGCGCCGACGGGGGGCGCTGCGCCGCGCGCTCGCGCGGGCTGATCTGGCGCTGGTGCCGCCACCACACGTAGCCTAGCACGACGACGGCGATGACCAGCAACCACTTGAACATGGGGACTTTCCGGATGGGCGTCAGGCGCCGCGGCGCAAAATCACCTCGAGCACGAAGTGCGAGCCGACGTAGCCCAGCAGCAGCAAGGCACCGGCCACATACAGCATGCGCACGGCGGTGCGGCCGCGCCAGCCCCAGCGCCAGCGGCCCCAGAGCAGCACGGCCAGTACCGCCCACGACAGCGCGGTAAAGACCGTTTTGTGCGTGATCCAGCCCGCCGTGGGTTGCAGCAGTCGGGTGAAGGTCCACCCCGCCGCCAGGGTGAGCGTCAGCAGCACGAAGGCACCGGTCACGAAGCGAAACGTCAGCCGCTCCAGCGCCAGCAGGGGCAGCGCGGAGGGCTGGGTGGCACCGCGGCGGATAGCGGCCTCGGAGCGCTGTATCATCCAGGCATGCGCCACGGCGGCCCCCAGCAGCCCGTAGGAGGCAAAGCCCAGCGCCCAGTGCAGCGGCAGCCACGGCGACGCGAGCGTGGGGTAAGCGGTGCCAGGAAACAGCAACGCCAGCAGAACGGCGGGCACGCCCAGCCCGGCCAGCGTCCAGCGCGTGCCGAGTTGCGGGTACAGGCGCGTCTCCACCGCGTAGATGGCCAGCACCAGCCAGGCGGTGACCGACAGCGTAGGGGCAAAGCCAAAGCGAACGGGCGTGGTGCCAAACGCCACGGCCAGCGCCAGCCCATGCAGCACCAGGGTGGCCAGCATGATCCCGGTCGTGGCGCGCCGACCGAGGCTGGCCGCGCCCGCCGCGAGGGCCGCGTAACCGACGGCAGCACCGAGCGCGGGCGCCACCGTCCACCAGGGACCGACCGTTACAATCATTCGCCTAGTGTAACGAAGGCTGCCCTGCCATGGCCTCTGCCCTGACCGAAAAACTGTCGCGCCTGGTCAAAGAACTGCGCGGCCAGGCCCGCATCACCGAAAGCAACGTGCAAGACATGCTGCGCGAGGTGCGCCTGGCGCTGCTGGAGGCCGACGTCGCCTTGCCGGTGGTGCGCGACTTCATCGCCCGCGTCAAGGACAAGGCGCTGGGGCAGGAGGTGGTGGGCTCGCTCACGCCCGGGCAGGCGCTGGTGGGCATCATCCACAAAGAGCTGGCGGCCACCATGGGCGCGGGGGTGGCCGACCTGAATCTGGCCGCGCAGCCGCCGGTGGTGATTTTGATGGCCGGTCTGCAGGGTGCGGGCAAGACGACGACCACCGCCAAGCTGGCCAAGTGGTTGATCGAGCGGCGCAAGAAAAAGGTGCTCACCGTCAGCGGTGACGTGTACCGGCCGGCGGCCATCGAGCAGCTCAAGACCGTGACGCGCCAGGCCGGGGCGGAGTGGTTTCCGAGTCGTCCGGACCAAAACCCGCTGGACATCGCGCGTGCGGCGCTGGACCACGCGCGCAAGCACTACTTCGATGTGCTGATCGTGGACACCGCCGGGCGGCTGGCCATCGACGAGGCGATGATGCGCGAGATCCAGGCGTTGCATGGGCTGCTCAAGCCAGTGGAGACACTGTTCGTGGTCGATGCCATGCAGGGGCAGGATGCGGTCAACACCGCCAAGGCGTTTGCCGAGGCGTTGCCGCTGACGGGTATCGTGCTGACCAAGCTCGATGGCGACTCGCGCGGCGGCGCGGCGCTGTCGGTGCGGGCCATCACGGGCGCGCCCATCAAGTTTGCCGGTGTGAGCGAAAAGATCGACGGCCTGGAGCTGTTCGACGCCGAGCGCCACGCCGGCCGTGTGCTGGGCATGGGCGACATCGTGGCGCTGGTGGAGCAGGTTACCGCGGGCGTGGACTTGCAGCAGGCGCAAAAGCTGGCGGCCAAGGTCAAGAGTGGCGGCTTTGACCTGGAGGATTTTTTGGAGCAGATCCGCCAGATGAAAAAAATGGGCGGCTTGAGCAGCCTGCTGGACAAGCTGCCCACCCAACTGGCCGCCAAGGCGGGCGAGGCCGACTTGCAGCGCGCGGAAAAAGACATCCGCCGCAAGGAAGGCATCATCTGCGCGATGACGCCGCACGAGCGCCGCCACCCGGAGATCATCAAGGCCAGCCGCAAGCGCCGCATCGCCGCCGGTGCCGGGGTACCCGTGCAGGAGGTCAACCGCCTGCTCAAGGAGTTCGAGCAGATGCAGGCGATGATGAAAAAGATGAAGGGCGGCGGCCTAATGAAAATGATGAAGCGCCTAGGCGGCATGAAGGGGCTGCCTGGCGGGCTGCCGGGTTTGTGAGGGGTGCGCAGGCGCGTTGGGCGTTACGGGGCTGATGGCAGGCGGCGCCGCGTTTCGGTGATCAAGCGCTGAGCGGTCGCCACCAGTAGGCCGACCCGTTCGTGAGCCAGGTTCAAGGCGTCGGCGAGCAGGGCTGGGTCTTTCTGGTATTCGTGTATCAGTCGGTTGCGCAGCGCACGGGCCTCCAGCCACGCCTCGGCGTTGGCCAGCCAGCCCCATTGTTCGAGGGAGCGCAGGTTGTCCAGCACCGGGGCGGGCGGCTGTCCCAGCCAGCGCAGCAACGCAGGCATGAGTTTGTCGCCGAGGGTGTCTTGCAGCCGCCCAAATCGCGCCACGAATGCATCGACCCGCTCGGCCAACGCGTCGTCGTGCGCCAGGGATGCCGCCCGTTGCGCATCGAACGGGCGCTCGAACAGACGCTGGTCGGTGGCATGAAGGTGTTGTACTTCCCGCTCGACCAGCTCACAAAGCTGCCACAAGCGTTCGCGTAAACCGTCGGTCACAGCCGTACTCCTTGCTCGCGGGCCACGCGGTGGATGGGCAGGGGATGCAGGTTGGGTGCTTCCAGCACGATGTCGATGTGCTGCTCGCCCAGCGCCATTTGCAGCCGCGCGGCCAGTTGCGTGGCCAGCAGAGCGGGTCGCTCCACGGGGTGCGGCACGCTGACCAGCAGGTCGATGTCGCCGCCGCGCGCGCTGGGGTCTGTGCGCGAACCGAACAACCACACGTGCGCCTCGGGGCCGAACACCGCACCGACGGTATCGCGAATGCACTGGGTGTCGTGAGCGGACAGTCGCATGCTGTGATTGTGGCACGGCGGCAGGGGTTTGATGCAACGCAAGGGCCTGCCGACGGCCGCGGGCGTAAGATGCCGCCACGATGCTGATGTTGGAATGGTTGTTGACCGCGCTGGGCTTGGCCGCCGCACTGAGCGTGCGGCCCTGGCGGCTGCTGCGCGGGCCGCTGCTGTCGCCCACGCTGGCCGCGCTGGTACTGTTGCCGTGGTTCTGGCTGCTGCCGCAAAAACTGCCCGCTGGCATGGCGGTGCAGTTTTCCGGCGCGTGCCTGTTGGTGCTGATGCTGGGCTGGCCGCTGGCGGTGCCGGTGCTGGCCGTGGTCGCGCTGGCCGTGTGGCTGCTGGGGCAGGGGGACTGGCAGGCGGCGCTGTCGCAGTGGGTGTGGGTGGGACTGGTGCCGGCAACACTGGCGCTGGGCATCGGCTGGGCGCTGCGCCGCTGGCTACCACCCAACCCGTTCATCTATACGCTGGGGCGTGGGTTTTTGGGCACGGCGCTGGCGATCTTTGCCTCCGGCGTGCTGTACGAGGGCATCCACCATTTGATGGGCGGCGTCACCATGCACGAGGCGCTGGTAGCGCGCTGGTTGATGGCGTGGGGCGACGCGTTTCTGACGGGGTTGTTCGCCGCGGTGTTCGTGGCCTTTGCGCCGCAGTGGCTGGCCACCTGGTCGGACGAGCGCTACCTGCGCCCGCCGGGGGGCTCATAGCGCGTCGTGGCGTCGGAGTGGGTGTCGGGAGCGTTGCGGTGCGCTTTGAATGATCGGCGCTCTAGAATGCGAACGTCGGGTAGTTCTATTCCCGTTTCCATGTCCACTCTCGTCGACCCTCGTGACCGCGAAGCGATCGTGCATCTGCTGGCGCCGCTGGCGCGACGCCATCGGGCGCGCCTGTGCCTGTTCGGGTCGCGGGCCCGTGGGGATGCGCGTCGTGCTTCTGATATCGATATCGCGCTCGTCGGCGCGCAGCCGATCCCCCTCGACGAGCTGGCGTTGGCCCGTGAGGCGTTGGAGGATTCCTGCATCCCGTTTCGGGTGGATCTCGTGGACTATGCGCGCGCACCGGCTGGGCTGCGGCAGTCGATCGATCGGGAGGGCATCGAATGGAGCGTCTAGCACAACGCCTGGAGGTGGCCCAGCGGGCGCTGACGTCGCTTGTTGCGCTCGTGTCGGAGCCCTATTCGACCGTCGTAAGGGATGCGTCCATCCAACGCTTCGAATATACGGTGGAGGCGGTCTGGAAAGCAGCCAAAGCGGTGTTGGCCGACCGCTATGGCGTCGATGTGGCGTCACCCAAAGCCGTCGTGCGTGCAGCCATGGAAAACGGTTTGCTGACCGAAGAACAAGCGCGGCTTGCGCTGGCGATGGTGGACCATCGGAACCTTACGTCGCACACCTATAACGAGGCCTTGGCCGACGAGATTTTTGCGGCGCTGCCCGCCTACCGAGCGCTGATGCAAGACTGGCTGGGCGCGCTGTTGCGCTCGTAGGTGACGAAGGCAAAGCGCAGGCCGCTCGTGCTGACGTGGGGCTCGCGTGCGGTTTCGCGCCAATCTGGGCCCAGCGTGGGTGCGACGGCGTTGCCTTCGAAGGCGGCGTCGATCTCGGTGACCACGGCGCGCGCAGCGAGCGGTTCCGCCTGTGCGTACACCTGCGCACCGCCGATGACCCAGACCTCGGCCGGTGGGCCGCCGTCGGCGCCGGGCAGCGTTTGGCAGTAGGCCAGCGCAGCCTCCAGGCTGGATTGCGGCACGGCCCCGGCAGTGCGCAGCGCCTGCGCCTGTGCGGGGTCGCGCGTGAGGACCACGTTGACGCGCCCTGGCAGCGGCCGAAAGCGCGGCGGCAGCGACTGCCACGTGGTGCGCCCCATGATCACGGGGCAGCCCTGGGTGCAGCGGCGAAAATGTGCCAAGTCTTCCGGCAGGTGCCAGGGCATGGCGGGCTGGCCGTCGCGCGTGCAGCCGATGACGCCGTTGGCCGCGCGGGCGTAAATGAGGTTCAAGCGCATAGCACGCGAAGCATACCGCGCGGTGGATGGTTGCCCCGTAAAATGAAGGGTTACCCCAACATTTTCGATCGACATGAGCCAAGCCGCCGACCGACCTTTCTTTTCCGTGGCTGACATCCGGCGCACGTTTCTGGACTTCTTTGCCCAGCGTGGCCACACGGTGGTGCCCTCCAGCCCCCTGGTGCCTGCCAACGACCCGACGCTGATGTTCACCAACTCGGGCATGGTGCAGTTCAAGGATGTCTTTTTGGGCACGGACAAGCGGCCCTATGTGCGCGCGGCGTCGGTGCAGGCGTGCCTGCGCGCCGGGGGCAAGCACAACGATCTGGAAAACGTGGGCTACACCGCGCGCCACCACACGTTTTTCGAGATGCTGGGCAACTGGTCGTTTGGCGACTATTTCAAGCGCGAGTCGCTGCGCTGGGCCTGGGAGCTGTTGACCGAGGTGTACCGGCTGCCCGCCGATCGCCTATGGGCCACGGTGTACCACGAGGACGACGAGGCCTACGACATCTGGACCAAGGAAATCGGCCTGCCGCCCGAGCGCGTGGTGCGCATCGGCGACAACAAGGGCGGCAAGTACCAGAGCGACAACTTCTGGATGATGGCCGACACCGGCCCGTGCGGCCCGTGTTCCGAGATCTTCTACGACCACGGGCCCGAGGTGGCGGGCGGGCCGCCCGGCAGCCCCGATGCCGACGGCGACCGCTACATCGAAATCTGGAACAACGTGTTCATGCAGTTCGACATGCAGCCCGACGGATCGGTGCGGCCGCTGCCCGCGCCCTGCGTGGACACCGGCATGGGGTTGGAGCGTATCGCGGCCATTCTGCAAGGGGTGCATAGCAACTACGATATCGACCTGTTCCAGGCCCTCATCCGGGCGGCGGCGCGTGAGACGGGGGCCACCGATCTGGGCAGCCCCAGCCTGCGTGTGATCGCCGACCACATTCGCGCCACGGCCTTCTTGGTGGCCGATGGCGTCATCCCCAGCAACGAGGGGCGCGGCTACGTGCAGCGGCGCATCATCCGCCGCGCCATCCGCCACGGCTACAAGCTGGGCCGCAAGGCGCCGTTTTTCCACCGGCTGGTGCCCGACCTGGTGACGCAGATGGGCGAGGCCTACCCCCACCTGGCGGCCAACGCGCAACGCGTCATGGACGTGCTGCAGGCCGAGGAGGAGCGCTTTTTCGAGACGCTGGGCCACGGTATGGAGATTTTGGAAGCGGCGCTGGCCGAGGGCCAGACGACGCTGCCGGGCGACGTGGCGTTCAAACTGCACGACACCTACGGCTTTCCGCTCGATTTGACCCACGACGTGTGCCGCGAGCGTGGCGTGGGCGTCGATGTGGCGGGCTTCGAGGCCGCGATGGAGCGGCAAAAGACGCAGGCGCGCGCAGCGGGCAAGTTCAAGATGGACCGCGTGCTGGACTACGCGGGGCCGGATAACCGCTTCGTGGGCTACGAGCACCTGCAGGCGCAGGCCAAGGTGGTGGCGCTCTACCACGAAGGCACGCCGGTGGCCGAGCTCAAGGCGGGGCAGGCGGGCATCGTGGTGCTCGACGAAACCCCGTTCTATGCCGAAAGCGGTGGCCAAGTGGGCGATAGCGGGGTGTTGATCAGCGGCTCGTCGCGCTTCGAGGTGCACGACACGCAAAAGATCAAGGCTCAGGTGCACGGCCATCACGGGGTGGTGGCGCAGGGCGTGATCGCGGTCGGCGACCACGTCAGCGCGCAGGTCGATGGTGCCCGGCGTGCGGCCACCATGCGCAACCACTCGGCCACGCACCTGATGCACAAGGCGCTGCGCGAGGTGCTGGGCGAGCATGTCCAGCAAAAGGGGTCGCTGGTCGATGCCGAGCGCACGCGCTTCGACTTCGCGCACCCCGCGCCGCTCACGCCGGAGCAGATTCGCGCCATCGAGGCGCGCGTCAACGCCGAGATCCTGGCCAACACCCCGACGCAGGCGCGCGTGATGGACCTGGAGGCCGCCAAGGCCAGCGGCGCGATGATGCTGTTCGGCGAAAAGTACGGCGAGACGGTGCGCGTGCTCGACATCGGCAGCAGCCGCGAGCTGTGCGGCGGCACGCACGTGGCGCGCACCGGGGATATCGGCCTGTTCAAGATCGTGGCCGAGGGCGGCGTGGCCGCGGGCGTGCGGCGCGTGGAGGCCGTCACCGGTGAGGGGGCGCTGGCTTACCTGCAGGGGCTGGAAGCCCAGGTGCAGGCGGCCGCCGCGGCCCTCAAGGCCCCCCTGCCCGAGCTGGTCGGCCGCATCGAGCAGACGCAGCAGCGCGTGCGCGAGCTGGAGCGGGAGCTCGACGGCCTCAAGGCCAAGCTCGCGTCGGCCAAAGGCGACGAACTGGCCGCACAAGCCGTGGACGTGCAGGGGCTGCGCGTGCTGGCGGCGCGCCTCGACGGGGCCGACGCCAAGACGCTGCGCGAAACCGTGGATCGGCTCAAGGACAAGCTGGGGCGCGCCGTCGTGGTGCTGGCCAGCGTGGAGGGGAGCAAGGTGCAGCTGTGCGCGGGCGTGACCCCGGATGCGGTCGCGCGCGGCCTCAAGGCCGGCGAGCTGGTCAACGCCGTGGCGCAGCAAGTCGGCGGCAAGGGCGGCGGCAAGCCCGACTTGGCCATGGCTGGGGGCAACGACGCCAGCCGGCTGGGCGAGGCGCTGGGCAGCGTAGCGGCCTGGGTGGCCGCACGCGCCTGATCGCGCTGGCGCCGGGGGTCAGCCCGCCCCCGTGCCGCCCGCGGGCGTGGGTGCCTCGTCGGGTGGGTGCGCCTGCACATGCTCGATGAAGCGCTGCGCAGCCAGCGACAGCCGCCGGTCGCGGCGCCACACCAGCAGCCAGCGGCGTTCGATGGGAAAGCCCGCCACCGGCAGCACGGCCACGCCGTCGCGCGCCGGGTCGTCGGCCAGCGCATGGCGCGACAGCACCGCCAACCCCAGCCCGGCGGCCACGGCGTGTTTGATCGCCTCGTTGCTGCCCAGCGTGGCGCGCCGGGTGGGGGTCAAGCCGTGCGCGCGCAGATAGGCTTCGGTGGCCAGCCGGGTGCCGGAGCCCGGCTCGCGCAGCAGCAGGGGTTGGCCGTCCAGCCAGCGGCGCGGCACCCGCCGCGCGCGCGTCCAGGGGTGGTCGAGCGCGCTGATGAGCACCAGCGGGTTGCGCATCAGCGGCATGCTGTGCAGCGGCAGGTCGTCGGGCGGCATCATCATCACGGCCAGCTCGGTGTCGTCCTCGCGCAGGCGGCGCACCACGGCGTCGCGGTTGTCCACCGCCAGCTCGATGTCGACGCCCGGATGGCGGTCGGTGTAGCGGCGCAGCCACTGGGCGATGAAATATTCGGTCGTGGTCACGCCCGCGATGCGCAGCAGGCCGCGCTCCAGACCGTGCAGCGCCGCCAAGTCTTCCTCGAACCGCGTCCAGCGCGCAAAGATGTCGAGCGCGGCGTCGTGCAGCAGCCGGGCGGCTTCGGTGGGGCGGATGCCACGGCCCACCGGCTCCACCAGCGGGGTGTCGAGCGCCGACTGCAGTTCGTGGATTTGCGACGATACCGTGGGCTGGGTTAGGTGCAGCTCCTGCGCGGCGCGGGTGATGGAGCCCAGGCGCACCACGGCTTCCAGCGTGCGCAGTTGGTGAAAGGTGGCGCGCGGCGGGCGGATCTTATTCATAGAAATAAATCGATGTAAAAAATCAGAATTGATGATTTGAAATCGATGCCATGATGCGCCAGACTCGCGTCATCGTCAACACCCCATCAGGCATCGACATGACGGAACTGACCCCCATCACGGTCGCTCGCGGCGACGGCATCGGCCCCGAAATCATGGACGCGACGCTGCGCGTGCTGCAAGCAGCAGGCGCGCGCATCGCGCCCGAGTTCATCGACATCGGCGAGCAGCAGTACCTGGCCGGGCACAGCTCGGGTATTCCGCCGCAGGCGTGGGAGAGCCTGCGCCGCACCAAGGTGTTCCTGAAGGCACCGATCACCACGCCGCAAGGGGGCGGGTTCAAGAGTCTCAACGTCACCATCCGCAAGACCTTGGGGCTGTACGCCAATGTGCGCCCGTGCGTGAGCTACGCGCCCTTCGTGCGCACGCTCCACCCCAAGATGAACCTGGTGATCGTGCGTGAGAACGAGGAAGACCTTTACGCTGGCATCGAGCACCGGCAGACCGACGAGGTGTTTCAGTGTCTCAAGCTCATCACGCGCCCGGGCTGCGAAAAAATCGTGCGCTACGCCTTCGATTACGCGCGCCGCCATGGGCGCAAGAAGGTCACATGCATGACCAAGGACAACATCATGAAGATGACCGATGGCCTGTTCCATCGCGTCTTCGACGAAGTGGCGCGTGAGTACCCGGACATCGAGACCGAGCACCTGATCATCGACATCGGCGCGGCACGGCTGGCCACCCGGCCCGAGCGCTTCGACGTCATCGTCACGCCCAATCTGTACGGTGACATTCTCTCCGACATCGCGGCGGAGCTCACCGGTTCGGTGGGGCTGGCACCCAGCGCCAATATCGGTGACCACGTGGCGATGTTCGAAGCCATCCACGGCAGCGCGCCGGACATCGCGGGCAAAGGCGTCGCCAACCCCTCGGGCTTGCTGCTGGCGGCCGTGTTGATGCTGGTGCACATCGGCCAGCCCGCCGTGGCCGAGACCATCCACAACGCGTGGCTGCGCACGATCGAAGACGGCGTGCACACGGCCGAGCTGCACGGGTCGCTGAGCATTGGCCGGCCCTTTGGCAGCATGGACTTTGCCGACGCGGTGATCGACCGCTTGGGCCAGGTGCCCGAAAAGCTGCCCGCCGTGCGCTATGCGCACGAGGCGCCCGCGTCGACCGGGGCTGCGGCCGCGCCGGCGCTGGCGCCGCGGCCCAGTGGGCGCGCCGCCAAGGCCATGGTGGGCGTGGACGTGTTCGTGCACGGCGCGGGCATCAGCGCGGACTTTCTGGCCGGGCAGCTCAGCGCGCTGGTGACCCCGCCGTTTACCCTGCAGATGATCACCAACCGCGGGGTCAAGGTCTGGCCGGGAGGATTCCCCGAGACCTTCTGCACCGACCACTGGCGCTGCCGCTTCGTCGCGCCAGACGGGCAGACCGTCACGCACGCCGACATCATTGGCTTGCTGCAGGCCCTGACCGCGCGCGGCGTGGACGTGATCAAGACCGAAAATCTATGCACCTTCGACGGCGAGCGCGGCTACGCGCTGGGGCAGGGACAGTGAAACCCTGCTGGAGGAGTTGCTCTTCACCGACCTCGCTCTCTTCAACCGCAAGCTCGCCGACTGGCTCGTCTTCTACAACGCTTCAGCGTCCGCACCACACCCTCGGCCAGCGTTCCCCGCTGTCCTTCCTCTTGCAACATCAACCCGAGTGCCAAAGGTACTGGACTCATACAGCAACTCGACAGTGTGTGTCATTTGTACTAACATTGCGGCAACTGACCTAACCAAACAGGTGCTGCCATGACTGCCGTTGCATCGTCGCCTTCCGCAAAGTCTGCCCGCCTCGGGCTGCGCGCCACGCCCGAGCAAGAGGCCGTACTGCGCCGTGCCGCCGAGGTCGCCCACAAATCGCTGACCGACTTCATCCTCGACAGCGCCTGCCTGGCCGCCGAGCAAACCCTGCTGGATCAGCGCCTGTTCATGATCTCGGGCAGCCAGTACCAGGCGCTGATGGATCTGCTGGATCGCCCCGAACAGGCCAACGACGGTTTGCGTGATTTGTTTGCCCGCAAGGCACCCTGGGATACGAAGTGACGTTGCGCGCACCGGAGCCTCTGGCCGCGCAGCATCGGCTCGAAGATTTTGATTGCGGCAAGCCCGCGCTCAACGACTGGCTGCTGCGCCACGCTTGGCAAGCCCAAGGCAGTGGATCGGCCAAGACCTTCGTGGTTGCCGAGGATGATGGCCGTGTGGCGGGCTATTTCAGTTTGACCGTCGGCCAGGTCGACACGCTGGAGGCGCCCGATCGCATCCGCAAAGGGATGAGTCAATATCCGGTTCCGGTCGTGATCCTGGCGAGGCTGGCCGTGTCGCAGCAGGATCAGGGGCGCGGCATTGGCTTTGGTCTGTTGCAGGATGCCATTCGGCGCACGACGCTGATTGCCGAGCAGGCCGGCATTCGGGCGATGCTGACTCACCCCATCGATGAAGAAGCGGCGAGGTTCTACACCCGGTTCGGATTCATCGCCTCGCCATTGCGTGAGCAGCAACTGCTGTTGCTTTTGAAGGACGTCTGTCAATCCATCCCTGCCGACTGGGTTGGGCGGCTGTGGAAGTTCCTGGACTCTGAGGTGGATGACGGCGTGCGCGCCCGGGGGGCGGACGAAGAACAACGCCGCGATGGCCAGCCGCCGTCGCGCAACGCTTGAGGGGATGGGCGCCCATGCCAACATTGAACTGGATCGGCAAAGAAGCCGTCGTCAAACACCACAAAGAAGTGCCGTTCCGCCTGCTGGAGCCGGTGCCGGAACTCTCCTGCGGCCCGGCGGATAGCGGCAACCTCATCGTGCAGGGCGACAACCTGCACGCGCTCAAAGCCCTGCTGCCGCGTTATGCCGGCCAGGTGAAGTGCATCTACATCGACCCGCCGTACAACACCGGCAACGAGGGCTGGGTGTACAACGACAACGTCAACAGCCCGGAGATTCGCAAGTGGCTGGGCGAAGTGGTCGGCAAGGAAGGCGAGACGCTGGACCGGCACGACCGCTGGTTGTGCATGATGTATCCGCGGCTGGTGCTTTTGCGGCAATTCTTATCGGATGACGGAGTAATCCTGATTTCAATGGATGACGTCGAAGCTGGCCATTTACGACTTCTGTTGGACGAGATCTTTGGATTCAAAAATCGGATCGCAACAATCGTTTGGAACACGCGCAATACCGACAACCGTATCAAGACGCGGCTCTCTCCTGATCATGAATACATCTTTGTCTATGGGAAGTCCGAGTCATCAAAGATTGAGGGGCGGATAATCGACCGATCAGACTTTAGGAATCCAGATAACGATCCGAGAGGCCCGTATGTCACCGACCCCCTCAAAGGGAAAGCGACCGCCTTCGAGCGCCCCAACCTCCATGACTACAACATGGAGCAGCCGGGTACGACGAACGTTTGGAAGCCGGACCCGGCGAAGGGCTGGATTACTGATCGTGCTGGCTACGAACGGCTCTTGTCCGAAAACCGCATTTGGTGGCCACCGAACCCATCCACCGGCTGGCCTCGCAAGAAGCGTTTCCTGTCCGAGACGCAAGAACGAATGCCAGCATCCAGCTTCTGGCCGGAGTTCAAAACCCAGTCTGGTGCACGAGAACTCGACGAGATTCTCAACGAGCGCGTATTCGCATTTCCGAAGCCGTCAGCGCTGATGCAGCGCGTGATCTCTTACTGCGCTCCACCGGGTAGCTTAATTCTCGACAGCTTCGCCGGCTCCGGCACCACGGCCCACGCGGTGCTCAAGCAAAACGCCGAGGATGGCGGCAACCGCCGCTTCATCCTCGTCGAGATGGATGAGAACATCGCGCAAAACGTCACCCGCGAGCGGGTCAAGCGCGTCGCCGAGGGCTACACCAACGCCAAAGGCCAAGCCGTGCCGGGGCTGGGTGGCGGCTTCCAGTTCTGCCGCCTGTCCCGCGAGCCGCTGTTCGACGCCAACGGCCAGATCCGCCGCGACGTGACGTTCGCGCAACTGGCCGAGTTTGTCTGGTTTGCCGAAACCGGCACCGGCTTCACTGGCACCGCCGATTCGCCGCTGCTGGGCGTGTTTGAGGGCCGCGCCATCTATCTGCTCTACAACGGCATCCTGAAAGACCGCTCGGTCGGCGGTGGCAACGTGCTCACCGGCCCGGTGTTCGATGCGCTGCCGAAGTTCGACGGCCCGAAAGTCATCTACGCCGCCGCCAACCGCATGGGCGCCCGCACCGCGCGGGAGGGCATCACTTTCAAGCAGACGCCTTACGCGCTGGAGGTGTGAGCGATGGCTGGAAACCGGCGTGTCATCATCATCGCGGGTCCCAATGGCGCGGGGAAAACCACCTTTGCCCGCGAGTTTCTGCCCCATGAGGCCGCTTGCCCCGTGTTCGTCAATGCCGATCTGATCGCGGCCGGCTTGGCGCCTTTTGCGCCGGAAACCGCCGCGCTTCATGCCGGACGGCTGATGTTGCAGGAATTGCAGCGGCATTTTGGGGCGCGCGAGAGCTTTGCCTTTGAGACCACGCTGTCCGGACGCACCTATTTGCACCTGATCGAACAATGGCAGGCAGCCGGCTATCGGGTGAAAATCATTTTTCTGCAACTCGCCAGCGCCGAAGAGGCCATTGCACGGGTCGCGCTGCGCGTCAAACAGGGCGGGCACGATGTGCCAGAGGCCGTGATCCGGCGTCGGTTTGCCGCGGGCCTTGTCAATTTTGAACGGCTGTATGCGCCGCGTGTCGATGCCTGGGTGCGCTACGACAACTCCGGCGAGCAACCCGTGCTGCTGGATTGGAGTGAGAAACCATGAGCCAAAGACCCATCGAACAAGCGCGTGACGCGGATTTGCGGCTGACCTATTCGGCGCTTCGGCGTGCGGCGCAGCGCGCCCGTGAATTGGCGCAGCAGACGGGCACCGCAATCGTGGTCTGTCGCCAAGGGGTGATCGAGTACCTTCCGCCGCAGCCGGAGCTTGCGCCGACGGCACAAGAAACCATCCCGCCTTGTGGGGACACGCGATGAACAGCTTCGCTCCGAAGGTCTATCAGCAGCAGGTGCTCGACAGTATCGAGGCCTATTTCAAGGCCTGCCATGAACTGCCGTCACCCTCGATTGCCTTTACCGCCACCACCGAACGCCTGTGGGGGTGGGGCAACCCATACAACCCGCTGTCGGGCTTCCCGGCCGACATGCCGTATTTCTGTCTGCGCGTGCCCACCGGCGGCGGCAAGACCTGGCTGGCGGCGAAAAGCGTGGCGCTCGTCAACACCCACCTGCTGCGCAGCGAGCACAGCGTGATTCTGTGGCTGGTGCCCAGCAAGCCGATTCGTGAGCAGACGCTCAAGGCACTCAAGGATCGCCACCACCCCTATCACGCGGCGCTGCGCGAGGCAGGGCCGGTGACGGTGCTGGATCTGGAAGAGGCCAAGAGCGTCACCCGCGCCACGCTGGACACCTCGACGACGGTGATCGTTGCCACGCGGCAGGCGTTTCAGGTGGAAGAGGAAGAGTGCCGCAAGGTGTATC
>DYIC01000105.1 GCA_020723845.1 Hydrogenophaga sp. | reverse complement strand
AGGGGCTGTCAGCGACGGATTGGGGTTTGGTGTGGGGTTGCGGCGGAGCCTCGGCGACGATGTCTTGCGCCACATCACGTTCGGCGGCCTGCTTCAGTACCGACTGGCGCAGCGCATCCGGGGTGACGCCACGCGCTAGGGCCTGCGCCGGGTCAACCGTCACGCCGAGGCGCTTGGCCTGGGCGGCGATCTCAGTGAGCTCGGCGAGCTGGCGGCGCAGTCGCTGCTCCACCTGGGCGGCGATGGCCGCTTCATCGAGCGTCGGCGGGGTCGGGCTTGAGTTCGGCGCGCCGTCCTCGTGGACATCCTCCACCGGCGCATCGGTGGTGTTGTGATCGATCATGTAGGTCTCCTTCTGGGTCAGTTGAGATGGATGGGATGCGCGGGCGGCCGACTCATTGCGCGACCTGCGTCCGTCACGCATGGCAAACTGGCGATGCAGGGCCGTGATCGCATCAGCGCGGGTACCGATCCGATCGGCCAGGCCCACGCGGAGGGCGGCTTCACCGCGATAGACGCGAGCCTCGGTGTCACGAATCGCCTCGGGTGTGAGGCGGCGGAATCCGGCGACCAAGGCGATGAACTGGTCGTACAGTTGCTCGATGTCGGCCTGGATGTCGGCGGCGACCGATGCCGGCAGCGGCGCGTGCGGATGGCCGTCGACCTTGTGGGCGCCGGCGTGCAGGAAGGTGTAGTTGAGCCCCGCCTTCGCATCGGCCGCCGATTCGTCGACGTGGACGGCCACTACGCCAATCGAGCCCACCTCGGCGGTGCGGGTGAGCCACACTCGGTCAGCCGCACAGGCAATGGCATAGGCGGCTGACAATGCGGCCTCATCGGCGATGGCCCAGAGCGGCTTGCCAGAGGTCTGTGCCAGGGTACGCAATCGCTGCGCCAAATCGAACACCCCACCCGCCTCGCCACCGCTGGAGTCAATCTCCAGCAGCACCGCCTTGACCATCGGATCGGCAAAGGCTGCCTCGGCCATGGCCTCGATGTCGTGATAACTGGTGAGGCCACTGGCTGCACCGATATACGAAGAGCGACGCACCAGGGTGCCGAGGATCGGGAGGATGGTGATGCCGTCCACAATCTGGAGGCCACCGGTCATGCCGGCATCGACGTTGGCCGGGGGCGGCGTGGCCAGGGTGTCGCCCGCGAGCTTTCTGGCCACCACCCCGAGGATGACTTCGAGTTTGGGGCGCGCAATGAGGAGCGGCGTCCCATACAGACGGGACGCCAGGTACGGTAAATCGGTCATGGGAATTCCTCAGTTCGAGGGGGCTGGCGGCGGCGCCTGCGCAGGAGTCGGTGCCGGGACCGGTGCAGGCTCACGCCCGAAACGCAGCCCCAGGCTGTCCTCGCGCCGGTGGTCAGCAGCAATCTCGGCATCCACCATCGCGGCATCAAACCCGCGCTCGGCAATCGCCTGGGTACGCGACTTAAGCCCCGCCTCGATGGCGTTGATCTCGGCGCGGATGTCTTTGAGGGGATCAACCCAGTCCCAGCGGGGCGGTAGCCAACTGCAGTCCAGGTAGTCGGCGCGGCGTTGCTCGTAGTCCGGAAGCTCCAGAGCACCCGAGAGCACCGCCGTGTCCATCCAGCGCGCCCACACCGCCCGGCACAGCTGAAACACCAGTACCGAATGCTGGAATGCCTCGATGCGCCGGCGAAACTCCAAGAGCGCCGCCCGGGTGTTGGAGTAGTTGGCCTTCAACATATCGGCCGA
>DYIC01000048.1 GCA_020723845.1 Hydrogenophaga sp. | reverse complement strand
GGCTCGTTGCCCGCGAAGAGTTCAGCGAGCGTATCCAGAAAGAGCGACTTGCCGAAGCGCCGCGGGCGCGAGAGGAAGTAGTACTTGCCTGTGGTGGCCAGCCGGTGCGCAAACGCGGTCTTGTCGACGTAGTAGTAGCCCCCTTCGCGGATGTCGCGGAAGGTCTGGATGCCGATGGGGAGCTTTTTGCGCTTCATGGCGTGAATTATCGGTTGCCGTCGGCCTTTGGTATCGAGATGGTCGCCCCCCTCACGACCCCGCGCGCCAGCCCTCCGGGGTTTGCACGGCCAGGCCCAGATCGGCCAGCGCAGCCAGTACCGCTTCGACCGCTGGCAGTGGGCGGCGCACGAAGCGCGCCGCCAGGGTGACTGCGGGTTGCGGGGTGGGACCCAGCGCGGCCCGCACCGCCGCGATTTGCTCGCGCAGTGCCTGGGGCCAGGGCAGCGGCCCGGTGGCGCTGGGGCCTGCGGCGGGTGCGGCTTCGTCGGTGCCGTCCAGCGCCACCGTGGTTTGCACGGCGGCTTGGCCGTGTGGGTGTTGGTAGGCGGGGCGCAACCAGCGCACGTGGCCTTGCGCCTCTTCGGCGGCGCGGCGCGCATTGCAGGCGACAAGCCGCGCCAGAAGCTCCTCTTCGGCGGCGGCCTGTTCGGGTGGCTTGTTGGGCAGCGGCGTGGTGGCACCGGGGCGGCCCACCAGGGGCGCGGCCAGATCGCTCCAGCCGTAGGCGGCCAGCACCGCCTCGTCCAGCTCGTCGTGCAAGGAGGCCAGCACCGACACCAGCCCGGCCTGATGCACGGCTTGCTCCTTGGGGCTCAGGGGCTGGCCCGCGCGCAGCGCTTCCAGCACGTTGTAGAGGCCAGTGAGGGTGAGCTCGGCGTGCGCAGCGAGCACGCGCTTGCGGTGCGCGTCGATGGCCTCGGCGTGGTGGCGGATACGCTCGCGCAGCGCATCGGTCAGGCCGGTGTCGGCATCGGGGAAGGGGAAGGTTTCAAAGCAGCGGGTTTTGGCGTAAACGGAATCGTTGCCGACGCCCATCCAGCTTCCACTTCGCATGGCCCACAACGCATGGACTCGGGAGGATAGCACGCCCAAGAAAAAACCATCGTCCAACGCGATATTGATCAGCTTGTGGTCCGGCAGGATGGCGGCGTCGAGGAACTGAAAGAGGCGGTGCTTGGCGGTTTCGACGGTGGCGATGTACCGCGCCAAGCCAGCCGACATCGCTCGCCAGCCCTTGCGCGGTTCGGCAAACAGCCACCAATCCCTTTTGAGCTTGGGCCGGTTGTTTTGGTCGCGCTCAGGTTTGACTCGCTCCACCACCCACTGAAAAACCGCCGGGTAGCGGCTGCGCACTTCCTCGGCGGTGAGGCCGAACAGGTCAATGACCATGACACCGCGCGGCTTTTCGGTCAGGTCGCGGCCATTGCGGTAGGGGCGAATATGGCGTTCCAAGTCTGGCACTTGGCCCAAGCCGAGCGCTGTCGCTTCCTCTGGCGACACGATGAACCCGCTGCCTGCCAACATCACGCCGTTCGAGCTGATGCGCGCGTTTGCGGCCAATGCCACGGCCCCCGCCACATCCGCCCCGATGGTGAGGTCGGCGTGGATCACCCCTTCGCGGGTGGCGAGGGTGACGTCGAGCGCGTCCTCGCCCGTGTCGCGCTCGGCGATCACGGTCTGCAACAGGCCCTCGCGCGCATCGCGGCAGCCCACGGTCATGGCAATGCGCACGGCAGCCCCGTCGGCGGCGTCCACCCAGGGGTGGTCGGGGATGGCAAAGGCCAGTTTCAAGGGGTTTTGCGGGGCTTTCAAATGCGCTTCCACCACGCGGCGGTTGAAGGTTTGACGGATGCTGTTGGTGGTGATGAAGCCAAAGCGCCGCGCGCGGCCCGCGCGTACGGCGAGCGCCGCGATGTGCCACCAGACCATGACGAAGTCGGCGGAGTCGGGCACGTCGGGCCAGGTGCGGCGCAGTGCCTCCACATAGCCATCGCCGAGCGCGCGGCGTTTGGCTTTGTCGCCGATGAAGGGCGGGTTGCCAAGGATGAAATCGGCCTCGGGCCAGGTAGCCGGACGCGGGTTGACATAGCGCTCGATGGGCACGCGGGCGGTCTCGTCGGGCACCGGCTCGCCGGTGACGGGGTGGGGTTTGGTGGTGCGGCCGTCCCAGCGCGTCAGTGGCCGGCCCGCCTCGTCGGTTTCGAGCTCCACCCGGTCGTAGGCCAGCAGCGCGTCGCGGTGTTCGATGTTGTGAAAGTCGCGCAGCACCGGGTCGGGCAGGCTGTCCAGGCTCTTGTGGATGCGGTAGTGCCATTGCAGGTAGCCGATCCAGAGCACCATCTCGGCAATGGCGGCGGCGCGTGGGTTGACCTCCAGCCCCAAGAATTGGTGCGGATCCACGGTGAGGCCGGCCATCTCCAGCCGCCCTTGGGTGTCGCCCAGGTCGGCCAACAGGTTGAGCACTTCGCCCTCCAGGCGCTTCATGTGCTCCAGCGCCACGTAGAGGAAGTTGCCGCTGCCGCAGGCGGGGTCGAGCACGCGCGTGTGGCACAGGCGGTGGTGAAAGGCGCGCACTTCGGCGATGGCCTGCTGCGGCTTGCCTTGCTGCAAGGCGGCGCTGGCGACTACTTGCACGGTCTGCCAATCGGCGCGCAGGGGGTCGATGAGGGTGGGCAACACCAGCCGCTCGACGTAGGCGCGCGGGGTGTAGTGCGCCCCCAGCGCGTGACGCTCGGCGGGGTCGAGCGCGCGCTCGAGCAAGGTGCCGAAGATGGCGGGTTCGACCTGGCGCCAGTCGGCGCGCGCGGCTTGCAGCAGCAGGTCGATTTGTTCGGGTGTCAGCGCGATGACGTCCGGGTGGGCAAAGAGGCCGCCGTTGAAGCGCCGGATGGGGGCGAGCAGCCGGCCATCGAACCCGCCGTGGTTCATGGTTTGCCAGAACAGTTGCAGGGCGGGGACGAAGGCGTCGGGTCGATCGCGCACGCTGTGCAGCAGGCCGGTGAAGGCGCCCACGCCGTCTTGCTGGGGGAGCAGGCCGACGTCTTCGGCAAACATGCAAAAAAGCGCCCGCATGAGGAAGTGCGCCACGCGCTGCGGGGCGTGGCCCTGGGCTTCCAAGGCCTTGGCCAGGCGAGCGAGTTGGTCGGCAATGGCGCGGGTGACGCGGGCGGCTTCGCGGCTGGGGTCGAGTTTGAGCGGCTCCAGCCAGAGCAGCCGCAGGCGCTGGCGGATGGCGTCGTGGTGCAGGTCGGCCAGCCGGATGCGGTGGTGCGCCGGGTCGGGGTAGGGAACATAGGTGGCGCCGCTGCGCGAAAAATCGGCGTACAGCTCGATGGAGCGGCCCACGTCCACCACCACGATGAAGGGTGGGCGGCCCTCGTCGGCCGGCAGCGCGCGGGCGTAGGCGTCGGCTTGGGCGTGCGCGCGCAGCATGGCACGGTCCCAGCCGCCGCTGTCCAAGTCCAGCCCGGTTTGCTTGGCCTCCAGCACGAAGCAGCCGCGCCGGTATAGGTCGATGAAGCCGTGCGTCACGCTGCCATCGGCGTGCGCGATGTCCACCCGGCGCTCGAACACGTAGGCATCGTCGCGCGCCTGGCCGGTGGCCGGCTGTGGTCGGGGCAGGTCGAGCGCTTCGGTCAGTTCCGTGAGGAAAAGTTGGTAGTTGGCGCGCTCGCTGCCGCTGGCATCACGCCAGCGGGCGATGAAGGCGACGATGGGGTCGGTGGCGGGGGCGTTCATCTGCCGTCGGTCGGGGGCGGTACTGCAGCGACATGGCGTGGCAGTGTAGCGCCGCTCGACACCATGCCGGTGGTGGCTGTAGGCGCAGTGGCGACGTTGGTCAAGCTGTTGTCGGCGAAGCGTTACACGCGCCCCGCCCACCACAGGCGCAGCCGCATGCCCCAGCCGGTGGTGTAGCCCACGGTGGTGTGGCGCAGCGTGCCGTCGGGGGCGAGCACGCTGAACACGGGCACGGCGCGCCAGCCGTGCTGGGCGGCGATGCGGCCATCGGGGTCGAGCACTGCCACCCACGGCAAGCCGCGCTGGCGCAGATAGGCCTGCACGGTGGCGGCGTCCCCCGATCGCGTGGCCAGGGTGACGACGGGGTGGTCTCGCGACAGGTCGGTGATGGTGCCTTCTTCGGCCCGGCAGATGCTGCACCACGTGGCCCAGACGTGCAGTGCCAGCGGGGCGTCGGGTGCGATGCCAGTCTGTGCCCGCAGGTCCTGCCAAGTGCCGCTGCCGCGGGTGCCGTCCGGTTGTACCCAGCTCAGCAGGCCGTCGTGCTGCCAGC
Source organism: Hydrogenophaga sp. (assembly GCA_020723845.1). Classification (GTDB taxonomy): domain Bacteria; phylum Pseudomonadota; class Gammaproteobacteria; order Burkholderiales; family Burkholderiaceae_C; genus Tepidimonas. The sequence continues at coordinate 15,667 of DYIC01000048.1, read as the reverse complement.
GCTCGGGCGTGTCGCGTGTTTGCCACGCTTGCGCGCCCAGAAAAACGGCCAGTGCGATGACCACGGTCAGCGCCAGTTCGCGTAAGGTTTTGAGGGTACGACGCATGCTACATTGTGAGGGCATCCGAGGAGACCCCATGACCACGCCCACCAAGTATTTGCTCGACGAGGCCCAGTTGCCGAAGTTCTGGTACAACATTGCGGCCGATCTGCCCAAGGCACCGCCGCCCGTGCTGCACCCGGGCACGCTGCAACCCGTCGGCCCGGATGATCTGGCACCGCTGTTTCCGATGGAGCTGATTCTGCAAGAGGTCAGCACCGAGCGCGAGATCGAAATCCCCGAGCCGGTACGCGAGATTTACCGTCTGTGGCGCCCAGCCCCGCTGTACCGGGCACACCGGCTGGAAAAGGCGCTCGGCACGCCCGCCAAGATTTTCTACAAGTACGAGGGCGTCAGCCCCGCGGGCAGCCACAAGCCCAACACTGCCGTGCCGCAGGCGTTCTATAACGCGCAGGCGGGCACCAAGCGGCTGACCACCGAGACCGGCGCGGGCCAGTGGGGTACGTCGCTGTCGTTTGCGGGGCAGCTCTTCGGGCTGGAGGTGCTGGTTTTCCAAGTCCGGGTTAGCTACGACCAAAAGCCGTATCGCCGCGCGGTGATGGAGACCTACGGCGCGCGCTGCTTGCCGTCGCCGTCGACCGAGACCGAGTACGGCCGGCGCGTGCTGGCGCAGCGGCCCGACCACCCGGGCAGCCTGGGCATCGCCATCTCCGAAGCGGTGGAGCTGGCCGCGCAGCGCGACGACACCAAGTACGCGCTGGGGTCGGTACTCAACCACGTGCTGCTGCACCAAACCGTGATCGGGCTGGAGGCGATGGAGCAGCTGCAAATGGCCGATGCCTGGCCGGACGTGATCGTCGGCGCGACCGGTGGCGGCAGCAATTTTGCGGGCATTGCATTCCCGTTCATTGGTCACGGCCTGCGCGGTGGGGCCAAGCCGCGCGTGGTGGCGGTGGAGCCGGCGGCGTGTCCGTCACTGACACGCGGCAAGTACGCCTATGACTTTGGCGACACTGCGCACCTGACGCCGCTGACCAAAATGCACACGCTCGGCTCGACTTTCACGCCGCCGCCGTTTCATGCGGGCGGGCTACGCTACCACGGTATGGCACCGCTGGTGTCACACCTCAAGGAGCTGGGCTTGATCGAGGCCGTGGCCTACACCCAGACCCAGTGTTTCGAGGCGGGCGTGCTGTTTGCACGCGCTGAAGGGATCGTGCCGGCACCGGAGGCCAACCACGCCGTCAAGGGTGCGATCGAGGAAGCGTTGCGCTGTAAGCGCGAGGGGCGCAGCGAAACGATTCTGTTCAACCTATGCGGGCATGGTCACTTCGATATGGCGGCGTACCAGAAATATTTCGCGGGTGAGCTGAAGGACGAAACCTACGACGAGCGCGAGCTGGCGATGGCGTTGTCGGGGCTGCCCAGTGTGCCTGAGCCGGTCTGAAGGCGTGTGCGGGCGGCTGGATCAAGCTCGAACGACCTCTAGCAAGCGATCCAGCCCGCCCATGTCGATGGCCACATGGGCGAGCTCGCGCACCTTGGGCTTGGCGCGGTAGGCCACTGACAGGCCAGCGGCGGCCATCATTTCCAGGTCGTTGGCGCCATCGCCCATGGCGATGGCCTGTTGCGGTGTGCAACCGATCAGGTCGCACGCCTGCAGCAGGGTGTGGCGCTTCTGCGCGCCGTCGCAGATGTCACCCCAGTGTTGATCGAGCAGCCGCCCGGTAAGGCGGCCATCGACGATTTCGAGCCGGTTGCTGCGCGCAAAGTCCAGCGCCAGCCGCTCACGCAGCCGGTCGGTGAAGAAGGTAAAGCCCCCGCTGACGAGCAGCACCTTCAACCCCGCGCCTTTGCAAGCGAGCACGAGGTCGGCCGCGCCGGGGTTGAGTTTGAGGCGTTGGCGGTAGACGTGCTCCAGATGCTCGACCGACACGCCCGCGAGCAATGCCACGCGGCGGCGCAGGCTTTCCTTGTAGTCGGAGATTTCGCCGCGCATGGCCGCCTCGGTAATGGCGGCGACTTCGGCCTTGCGCCCCGCGGCATCGGCGATCTCGTCCACGCACTCGATGTTGATGAGCGTGGAGTCCATGTCGAAGGCAATGAGCTTGAAGTCGCGCAGATGCAGGGGCGGGGTGATGCCCCGCACGCTCAGGCCGGGGGCAATTTCGGTGCGGTCGGTCATGGTGGGGTGTCAGGATACAGGGTTCAAAAGGCGACGTAGCGCCCGGGGCGGTGGTTGATGGCGAGCGTCACGTTCATCAGCGCCGCGGCCAGCACCGACAGTGCCAGGCGCGGGGCGTCGAGCAGTGGCCAAGAGGCAAGCAAAATGGCCCCGTCGATGCCCAGTTGCACCACGCCCGCGCGCCAGCCAAAGCGCTCTTGCAGCCACAGCACCAGGGTATTGAAGCCACCCAGGCTGGCGCGGTGGCGAAACAGAATGATGAAGCCCACGCCCACCAGCAGGCCGCCCGCCACCGCGGCAAACATTGGGTGCACATGTCGCAGCCCGATCCAGTGCGGCATGGCCTCGGTCAGCGCCCCCAGCAGGGCGACAGCCAGTACGGTCTTGAGCGTGAACGCGGTGCCCATGCGTACCCAGGCCAGCGCGTAGAACGGCAGGTTGATGGCAAACACCAGCGGGCCAAACGGCAGCCCGCTGGCGTAGTGCGCCAGAAAAGCTAGCCCTACCGTGCCGCCAGTGACCAAGCCGGCGTGGCGAAACAGCACCAGACCGAGGGCCACGAGCAGGGTGCCGGTGAGCAGAGCTTGTGCGTCATCCAGCCAGGTGTGGCGCTGCACCGGAAAGGGCAGGCCGTGGGTTGCATCAGGGGGTGGTGGCGCGGTGGGCTTCATGCCGTGGTCGCCTCCAGCGGCTGGCCCAGCGAACGCAGCACGTCACGCGCCAGCTGCGCGCGCGCCGCCGGGTCGGGCAGGGCGCGTTCGATCTTGAGCCGCTCGTTGCCCGCCAGCTTGATGTGGCGGTTCTTCTGGATCAGCTCGATGATGCGCATCGGGTCGATGGGGGGCTGAGGCCGGAAGGTGATGAGGATGTGCGTGGGCGCAGCGTCGATCTTGAGCACGCCATAGCGCTCGGCCAGCACGCGCAGCCGGTGCACCTCGATCAGGTTTTGTGCGGCCGGGGGCAGCTTGCCAAAACGGTCGACGATTTCCTCCACCAGGCGTTCGAGCTGGTCGGCGTTTTTGGCCGACGCCAGCTTTTTGTAAAAGCTCAGCCGCAGGTGCACGTCGCCGCAGTAGTCTTGCGGCAGCAACGCGGGGGCGTGCAGGTTGATATCGGTGGCGACGGCCAGGGGTTTGAGCAGGTCGGGCTCCTTGCCCTCGCGCAGGCTGCGCACCGCCTCGGCCAGCATCTCGTTGTAGAGCTGAAAGCCGATTTCGGTGATATTGCCGCTTTGCGCATCGCCCAGCACTTCCCCCGCACCACGGATTTCCAGGTCGTGCATGGCCAAATAGAAGCCGCTGCCCAGCTCCTCCATCTGTTGGATGGCTTCCAGCCGTTGCGCGGCCTGCTTGGTCAGGGCCTCGATGTCGGGCACCAGCAGGTAGGCGTAGGCCTGGTGGTGGCTGCGTCCGACCCGGCCGCGCAGTTGGTGCAACTGTGCCAAGCCAAATTTGTCGGCGCGCGCGATGATGATGGTGTTGGCCGTGGGCACGTCGATGCCCGTTTCGATGATGGTCGAGCACAGCAGCAGGTTGAAGCGCTGCGCCACGAAGTCACGCATGACGCGCTCGAGTTCGCGCTCGGGCATCTGGCCGTGGGCGATGGCGATGCGCGCCTGCGGCAGCAGTTGCTCCAGCTTGGCGCGGCGGTTTTCGATCGTCTCCACCTCGTTGTGCAGGAAGTACACCTGCCCGCCGCGCTTGAACTCGCGCAGCACCGCCTCGCGGATGACGCCGGGGTTTTCTTCGCGCACGAAGGTCTTGATGGCCAGCCGCCGCTGCGGCGCGGTGGCAATCACGGACAAGTCGCGCAGGCCCTCCAGCGCCATGCCCAGCGTGCGCGGGATGGGGGTGGCGGTCAGCGTGAGTACGTCCACCTCGGCGCGCAGAGCCTTGATCGCTTCTTTGTGCCGCACGCCAAAGCGGTGCTCCTCGTCGATGATGAGCAGGCCCAGGTTTTTGAACTTCGTTTTCTCACTCAGCAGCTTGTGCGTGCCCACCACGATGTCGATGCTGCCGTTTTCCAGTCCTTGGAGGGCAGCAGTGATTTCTTTGGCCGTGCGAAAGCGGCTCATCTCGGCGATGCGTACCGGCCACTTGGCAAAGCGCTCCACCAGCGTTTGATAGTGCTGCTCGGCCAACAGCGTGGTGGGGGCCAGCATGGCCACCTGTTTGCCGCCCATGACGGCGACGAACGCGGCGCGCAGCGCCACCTCGGTCTTGCCAAAACCCACGTCCCCACACACCAGCCGGTCCATCGGGCGCGGGCTGATCATGTCTTGGATGACCGCATGGATGGCTGCGCGCTGATCGGGCGTTTCCTCGAAGCCGAAGTCGTTGGCGAATGCCTCATACGCTTGTGCGTCGAAGCGAAAGGCGTATCCCTGCCGGGCCGCGCGTCGGGCGTAGACGTCCAGCAGCTCGGCGGCAGTGTCGCGCACTTGCTCGGCCGCCTTGCGCCGGGCTTTGTCCCACTGGCCGCTGCCCAGGCGGTGCAGCGGGGCCTCGTCGGCGCTGACGCCCGTGTAGCGGCTAATCAGGTGCAGTTGCGACACCGGCACGTACAGCGTGGCTTGCTGCGCGTACTCCAGGTGCAAAAATTCTTGCAGCGCGGGGCTGCCGTCGGGGTTCTTCTCGCCCAGATCCAGATTGACCAGTCCCCGATAGCGGCCAATGCCATGCTGCGCGTGCACCACGGGGTCACCGATTTGCAGCTCGCTCAGGTCTTTGATGAGCGCCTCGACGTCGCTGGCTTGCTCCTGCTTGCGGCGTCGGCGCACGCTGGGGCTGGCGGCGAACAGCTCGGTCTCCGTGACCAGCTCGATGCCCGCTTCTGTCCAGGCAAACCCTGCCGCCAGCGGCCCGGTCGTGATGCCGAAGCGCTCGCCGCTGGCACGAAACGCGGCCAGATCGTCGAACACGGGCGGGCTCAAGCGGCTGGCGCGCAGCAGGTCGAGCAGGCTCTCGCGCCGTCCGTCACTGTCGGCTAGGATGAGCACACGCGCCGGGGTGCGCTGCAGGTGGGCGTGCAGCCGCTGCAGCGGGTCGTCGGCGCCGCGCTGGGCCGTCAAATCCGGCAGCGCCCCGATCACGCCCGACCACGCGCTGAGCGCCTCCTCGGCTGCAGCCGGGCGCAGCGCCCATTGCGCGTAGGGTTTGGCGCGGGCGTAGAAGCCCTCGGCGTCCAGAAACAGCGCCTCGGGCGGCAGCACGGGCCGCTCGGGGTCGCCCTGCACCAGGCGGTAGCGCTCGCGCGTATCCTGCCAAAAGCGCTGGAATGCGTCTTCCAGGTCGCCGTGCAGCACCAGCGTCGCATCGGGCCCCAGGTAGTCGAAGACGGTGGCCGTCCCCTCGAAAAAAAGCGGCAGGTAGTACTCGATGCCCGCGCTGGCGACGCCGTTGCCGATGTCTTTGTAGAGCCGGCTCTTGGTCGGGTCGCCGTCGAGCAGCTCGCGCCAGCGGGCGCGAAAGCGGGCGCGCGCCGCCTCGTCCATCGGAAACTCGCGCCCAGGCAGCAGCCGCACCTCCGGCACGGGGTACAGGCTGCGCTGGCTGTCGGGGTCGAAGGTGCGGATCGAGTCGATCTCGTCGTCGAACAGATCGACCCGGTACGGCATGGGCGAACCCATGGGAAAGAGGTCGATCAGGCCACCGCGCACCGCGTATTCGCCCGGGCTGACCACCTGGGCCACGTGCTGGTAGCCCGCCAGTGTGAGTTGCGCGCGCAGCCGCGCCTCGTCGAGCTTTTGGCCCGTTTTGAAATGAAAGGTGTACGCGGCCAGAAACGACGGCGGCGCCAGTCGGTACAGCGCCGTGGTGGCCGGGATGAGGATGACATCGGCGCCGTCGTCGGCGCGGCGCTGCTGAATGCGCCACAGCGTGGCCAGCCGCTCCGAGATCAAGTCCTGGTGCGGCGAGAAGGTGTCGTAGGGCAGCGTTTCCCAGTCGGGAAAGAGCGCGCAGCGCAGCGATGGCTCGAAAAACGGCAGCTCGGCCAGCAGGCGCTGGGCGTCGCTCGCGTCGGCGGTGACGATGGCCGTCGGCCGGCCCGCCGCTTGGTCTCGGGCGGCCTGCGTGGCCAGCAGCAGCGCGTCGGCCGACGGGGCCGGGCGCGGCGACTGAAAGCGTTTTCCGGGGGTCAGGCGGGGCAGATCCATGAGGGGCCCGATTCTAGGGCGGCTGCGGCCGCCACGCGCTCCCGATGGGTGGCCTGTCCGCGGGTCGGATACGCGGATCGGATAATCGCACGCATGAATCTCACCGAACATACCCCGGCGGCGGTTTGGGCAGTCGAGCGCGCCGATGCCCCAGCGCGCTGTTTCGCCCTGGTGCCCGCAGCGGGCAGTGGCAGCCGCGCCGGCTTGGGCGCGCCCAAGCAGCATCACCGCTTGGCCGGGCGCCGGGTGTTGGACCACACGCTGGCGGCGCTGGCGGCGGTGCCCGCGCTCGCGGGCATTGCCGTGGTGCTGGCGCCGGACGACGACAGCACGGTGGGCGACGGGCAGCGCGTGCGTGCATGGCGCGTGGGTGGCGCCTCGCGCGCCGAGAGCGTGGCCAATGGCCTGGCGGCGTTGGCCGAAGCCGGGGTGCGCGACCACGACTGGGTGCTGGTGCACGATGCGGCGCGCTGCCTGCTGCGCGCAGCGGACGTCGAGCGCTTGATCGCCGCTTGTGGTGACGACCCCGTCGGTGGTCTGCTGGCGGTGCCGCTGGCCGACACGCTCAAGCAGGCCGACGACGAGGGCCGGGTGCGCGCGACGCTGCCGCGCGAGGACAAGTGGCTAGCGCAGACGCCACAGATGTTTCGGTTGGGGCTGCTGCGCCGGGCGCTGGAGGCGCACCGCGCCCAGGGGTTCGCCGGTATCACTGACGAATCCAGCGCGGTCGAGGCGCTGGGCCACCGCCCATTGCTGGTGCGCGGCCACACGCACAATGTCAAGATCACTTATCCGGAGGACGTGACGATGGCGCAGTCGCTGCTAGGGCAGCCGCCCGCGCCCGACTGGCGCGTGGGTGAGGGGTGGGACGTGCACGCGCTGGTGCCAGGCCGCCCCCTGGTGTTGGGGGGCGTGACGATTCCGTATGACAAGGGGCTGCTGGGGCATTCGGACGCCGACGCGCTGCTGCATGCCATCACCGATGCCTTGCTCGGCGCGGCGGGTTTGGGCGATATCGGTACCTGGTTTCCCGACACCGATGTTCGCTTCGCGGGAGCGGATTCGGCGGCCTTGCTGCGGCACGCGTGCGACGCGGTGCGGGCGCGCGGCTGGCAGCCGGTCAACGTGGATGCGACCGTGATCGCGCAGGCACCGCGCCTCGCGCCGCACCGCAGTGCCATGCAGGCCCACATCGCGCGCTGCTTGGGCTTGCCGCTCGATGCGGTCAACGTCAAGGCCAAGACGGCCGAACGGCTGGGGCCGGTGGGGCAGGGGTTGAGCATCGAAGCGCGCGCCGTCGTGTTGGTGCAACGCAGCGGCGAGCGCTGAGGTCAGGGAGCCGTTGGCAGCCGCACGGTCACGGCCAGCCCGCCGCCGTCGGCGTTGCGCAGCTCGCACGTGCCACCCATGCGTTCGGCGCTGCGGCGCACGATCGCCAGCCCCAATCCACTGCCGGGCGTGGTGCGGGCGCTCTCGCCGCGAAAAAACGGCTCGGTCAGCCGCGGCAGCAGCGCCTCGTCCACGCCAGGCCCGTGGTCGCGCACCGTCAGCGCGATGTCGCGCTCGGCTGCGGTGGCCTCGATGTCGATCACCGCGCATCCGTCGGCACTGCGGCCGTGACGCACGGCGTTTTCCAGCAGGTTGCTCAAGATCCGCTGCAGGCCCGCGGCGTCGGCCAGCGGCTGCAACCCCTCGGGCACGTGGATGTGCAGTTGCACGTCACCGCGCGGTCGGTAGGGGGCCACGGCGCGCTCCACGGTGGCGGCCAGCGGCACGGGTGCCAGCACGGTCGGTCGCTCGCGCGCGTAGTCCAGAAATTGCCCGATGATGGTGTCCACGTCGGCGATGTCGCTGGCCATGCGTTCGCGCGTGGGCGCGTCCGGCACGCCCATCTCGACCTCCAGTCGCAGCCGTGCCAGCGGCGTGCGCAAGTCGTGCGAGATGCCAGCCAGCATCAGGCGCCGATCGGCGTCGGCGCGGGCGAGTTGCTCGGCCATACGGTTGAAGGCGCGGTTGACACCCGCGATTTCACGCGTGGGCAGTGTCTCGTCCAAGCGCGCGCCGTCGAAGTCCCCCTCGCGCACGCGCGCGGCGGCCTGCGCCAGCCGTTGCAGAGGCTGGTTGATCAACCTCGTGATGATCACCGCTCCCACCAACGACAGCGCCAGCGCCGTGGCCAGCCACGCCAGCCACGTGCGCCCGCCCACGGCCTCCAGCCGCGAAGGGTCGGCCAGCAGCCAATAGTTTTGGCCTTCGATGGTAAATCCGATCCACAGGCCGTCGAAGCCGTTGACCTCGCGCGCGACGATGGTGCCAGGCCCCAGACGTTCGATGAGTGCCTGCGCCACCCGATGGCCCGAGGTGTTGGGCTCGAAAGGCCTGTGGATGTCTTCGGGTTCGCGCACGGCGATGCGCACGTTTTCCTCGTCCACCAGGGTTTTGACCAGCGCCACCCGGGCGATGGGGTCGGTATACAGGAGCGCCGCGCGCGTGAGGTTCACCAGCGACGCCAGCCCCTGCGCGCTTTGCAGCGCGCGCGGTTCTTGCTCCAGGGTACGGAACACCTGGAACCACGCCAACACGCTGAGCAGCAGCAGCCCCGCGAGCAGCAGAAAGTTGCGCCAGAACAGGCTCATTCAGTCATCCGGCACGAACATGTAGCCCACCCCCCAGACGGTTTGGATGTAGCGCGGGTTGGCCGGGTCGGGCTCGATGAGCTTGCGCAGGCGCGATACCTGCACGTCCAGGCTGCGGTCGAAGGGTTCGAACTCGCGCCCGCGGGCCAGTTGCGCCAGTTTGTCGCGTGACATGGGCTGGCGCGGATGCCGCACCAGTGCCTTGAGCATGGCGTATTCGCCGCTCGTCAGCGTGACTTCCTCGCCGTTGCGCGTGAGGCTGCGACGGCCCAGGTCGAACGTGTAGGGGCCAAAACGCACCACGGCCTTGTCCACGGCGGCGCCAGGCGGCTCCGGGGGTGGGCGCCGACGCAAAACGGCGTGGATGCGCGCCAGCAGCTCGCGCGGGTTGAAGGGCTTGGGCAGATAGTCATCTGCCCCCAACTCCAGTCCCACAATGCGGTCCACGTCGTCGCCCTTGGCCGTGAGCATGATGATGGGCGTGGCATCGCCCGCGGTGCGCAGGCGTCGACAGATCGACAGGCCATCCTCGCCAGGTAGCATCAGGTCGAGCACGATCAGGTCGGGCGTTTCGCGCTGCAGCAGGCGATCGAGCCGCTCGCCGTTTTCGGCCAGCAGCACCTCGAAGCCTTCCTGCTGCAGGTAGCGCTGCAACAGCTCGCGGATGCGCGCATCGTCGTCGACGATGATGAGACGGTGGGGGCGGCGCAAATTCATCGGCGTGGGTTCGATCGGCGAGGGACAACGAGACGGTAGCATAGCGGCTGTCGCCTTTGTGGGGCCGTCGTGCGGACCACAAGACGCCATTGCACCGATCCCATGCTCGACACCGCCTCACTCGCCACGGTCGTTGCGGCCCTCCCGACCCTCGCGCCCAGTGTTGCGCTGGGGGCGGCCGTCGGCTTGGTCATGGCGCTCACAGGGGCCGGTGGGGGCATTTTGGCCGTGCCGCTGCTGGTGTTCGGGCTGCACCTGCCGCTGCCGCAGGCGGCCCCGACGGGCCTGATCGCGGTTGGCGCGGCCGCAGCGCTGGCTGCGGTGCTGGGGTTGCGCGAGGGGATCGTGCGTTACCGCGCGGCCGGGTTCATGGGTGCCTTTGGCGTGGCGCTGGCCCCCGTGGGGGTCTGGCTGGCGGCGCGGCTGCCGGCGACGCCGCTGCTGTTGGGCTTTGCCGCGCTGCTCATGTGGGTGTCGTGGCGGAGTTGGCGGCCCGCCAATGGCGCAGCGGTGGACGCGCCGGGCGGCATTTCCTGCCGACTCGACCCCGACGAGGGGCGCCTGCGCTGGACCGGACGTTGTGCCCAGGCGCTGGCAGCCACCGGGGCAACAGCGGGGCTGCTCAGTGGTCTGTTCGGTGTCGGTGGTGGCTTCGTCATTATTCCGGCTCTGCAGCGGGTCTCTGATTTGGATCTGCGCAGTATTCAGGCCACCTCGCTGACGGTCATCGCCCTCGTGTCGACCAGCGGCGTGGCAGCGGCAGCGGCCAGCGGTGCCCTGGACTGGAGCGTGGCCTTGCCGTTTGGCGCGGGGGCAGTGGCGGCGTTGCTGGCTGGGCGCCAAATGGCGCAGCACCTGCCTGCCCCCCTGCTGCGCCGCGCGTTCGGCGCGCTCACTTTCGTTGTCGCACTCATGATGCTGGCCCGCGCCTTGGGCTGGCGCCTGGGTTGACCACCATCAGGAGATGGATATGCCACGGTGCTCATCGCTGATTCGCCACGGGCTCGTGCTGCTCGCCACGACCGCTTCCCTGGCCGTGACGGCTCAAGCGCAGCCCCAAGCCCAGCCCCAAAACCAGCCCCACGGGCTGTCCGCGCCGCCCCAACGGGTGGTGCATTTGACCGCGCAAGCGGAGCAGCGGCTGCCCCATGACTGGGTGGTGCTGACGCTGTCGGCGCGCCACCAGGCTGCTGACGCCCGCACGGTGCAACATCAGTTGAACGATGCGGTGCAGCAGGCGCTGAGCCTGTGGCGTCCGCAGCTGCGCCCGGAATGGATCGAGGCCAGCACCGCCGGCATGAGTGTGCAGCCGCGCTACGGTCGCGAGGGCCAGATCGTCGGCTGGCAGGGCAGTGCCGAGCTGACGCTGCAAGGGCGCGACATGGCGGCAGTGGCGGCGTTGGCGCAGCAGGCCCCCGGGCTGACCGTGACGGCGGTGCGCATGATGCTGGCACGGGCCACCCAGCGCGCCGCCGAGGCCGCGCTACGCCAGCAGGCCATCGCGGCGTTTCGCCAGCAGGCCGACGAGGTGGCGCAGGCATTCGGCGCGCGCGGCTGGACGCTGCGCGAGGCGCACGTCAACCCCGCGCCGCTGCCCGCACCGGGCGAGCCGATCGCCATGCGCACCCTGGCAGCGTCACCCAGCGCAGAGGCGCTGCCGCTGCAACCGGGCTTGGCCTGGCTGCAGCTGACGGTGACGGGCAGCGTGGCGCTGGAGTAGGGCCGCGCTCACTGCGCCAGCCAACCGCCGTCCATGTTCCATGCCACCCCGCGCACGTTGTCGGCGGCGGGCGAGCAGAAAAATACCGCCAGCTCGCCTATTTCCTCGGGGGTGGTAAAGCGCATCGAGGGTTCTTTTTCGCCCAGCAGCAGGCGGGTGGCCTCCTCGATGCTCACGCCCAGCGCAGCGGCTTTGGCGTCGACCTGCTTTTGTACCAGCGGCGTCAGCACCCAGCCCGGGCAGATCGCGTTGCAGGTGACGCCCGTGGTCGCGGTCTCGAGCGCCACCACCTTGGTCAGGCCCACGATGCCGTGCTTGGCCGCCACGTACGCCGACTTGTGTACCGACGCTACCAGCCCATGCACGGAGGCCACGTTGATGATGCGCCCCCAGTTGGCCGCGCGCATGGCAGGCAGTGCCAGCCGGGTGGTGTGGAAGGCGCTGCTGAGATTGATGGCGATGATCGCGTCCCAGCGCTCGACCGGAAACGCCTCGATCGGTGCCACGTGCTGGATACCGGCATTGTTGACCAGCACGTCCACCCGGCCGAAGCGCGCGGCCGCAGCCTGCATCATGTCCTCGATGTCGGCGGGCCGGCTCATGTCCGCCCCGTGGTAGAACACCTCCACGCCCAGGGCGGCTACCTCCGCGCAGGCTTGGTCGACGTCGCCAAAGCCGTTGAGAACGATGTTCGCCCCCTGGCGCGCCAGCGCCTTGGCGATGCCCAGCCCGATACCGCTGGTCGATCCGGTGACGAGGGCGGTCTTGTCCTTCAGCATGGTGCGTGCTCCGTTTCCGATACGATGACGGCCGCATTATCCTATCCGTCACACACGAACAACGATATGGAACCGACGCTGCATCACTTGGTCGTCCCGGGACCGCGGGCCAAACACGGCGGACCGCGCCGCATCGCTTGGTGGGAATGGAATGCCACCGGCACCGCGGAGCCGGGGCATGTCGTGGTGTGCGTCCATGGGCTGACACGGCAGGCGCGCGATTTCGACGTGTTGGCGCGGGTGCTGGCGCCCCATGCTGCCGTGGTGTGTGTGGACGTGGCTGGGCGCGGACACAGCGACTGGCTCGAAGACCCGATGGCCTACCAGATACCGACCTATGTCAACGATCTGGCGGTGCTGCTGGCGCATCTGCGGCAACGCCACGCCGCCGCCACGGGAACGGCCGAACCGTACGCGCTGGGCATCGACTGGGTGGGCACCAGCATGGGCGGCTTGATCGGTATGGCGTTGGCGTCGCAGCCCGCCATCGGCTTGCGGCGGCTGGTGCTCAACGACGTCGGGCCGGTCATCGAGCCCCAGTCGCTCGAGCGCATCGCGCAGTACGTGGGCGTGCAGCCGGTCTTTCCCAGCGAGCAGGCGGCTGCCGACGCCCTGTGGCAGATTTCGCGCTCGTTCGGGCCGCACACGCCCGAGCAGTGGCTGGCGCTGACGCGCCCGATGCTGCGACCGGTCGAAGGCGGTTGGACACTGCATTACGACCCCGCGATCGCGGTGCCGTTTCGCGCCATGCTCGAGGCCCAGCGTGCGGCGCAGGCGGCAGATTCGCAAGCCACCCAGTGGCAGGACAGCGCCCGGCAGGCCGGCGAGGCGGCCTTGTGGGCGATGTATGACGCCATCACCTGCCCGACCCTGCTGCTGCGTGGGGCTGAGTCAGACCTGCTGTCGCGTGAGACGGCGCTGGCGATGACCCTGCGCGGGCCGCGTGCACGCTTGGTGGAGTTCGAGGGTGTGGGGCACGCGCCGACGCTGGTGCAGCCAGAGCAGGTGCAAGTGGTGGCGGACTTTTTGCTCGCGCCATGATCAGCCACAGCCAAGCCCATGGCCCGGCTCAGGCCGAGGCAACGGCGATCACTGCTGCATTGGGGGGACCCAGCGCGGACGATGGGCGCACCTTGCCGCGGGCGCGCTCGTTCGCCGAGCCGCTGCTCAGCGGCGAGGTGCTCGACACGGGCGAGCCCGTGCTGGCCCACGCCGACGCCGTGGTGCAGATTTTGGAGCGCATCGGCGGCACGCCCGATCTACAGGCTTGCGTCTACCTGGTCTATGCCAGCCCGTTTCTGGCGCGCCCGCGCGAGATGATCGCCAAGGCCTTTGGCGCCGCCAACGCCGACGTGGCCATCGAGACCAGCAAGCTGATCCAGTTGCAGCGCCAGGCTCGCGCACGGGCCAGCGCCGCGGAGGCGGGCACCCCGTCGGGATCGGGGCGTGGCGCACCCTCGGCGCTCGCCGCAGCGCAGACCGAAAACGTGCGCAAGATGCTGCTGGCATTCTCGCGCGACCTGCGTGTGGTGCTGCTGCGGCTGGCCTCGCGCTTGCAGACCTTGCGCTACTGCGCCGCGACCCGGCAGCCGCCCAGCCCCGCGCTGGCCGCGGAGTCGCTGCACGTGTTTGCGCCGCTGGCCAACCGACTGGGCATCTGGCCGCTCAAGTGGGAACTGGAAGACCTGGCATTTCGCTTTCTGGAGCCAGATACCTACAAAGAAATCGCCCGCTTGCTCGACGAAAAGCGCGTCGAGCGCGAAAGCCATGTCGAGCAGGTGCGCCAATACCTAGAGCGCGAACTGGCGGCGCTTGGCTTGCAGGCGCAAGTGCAAGGTCGCCCCAAGCACATCTACAGCATCGTCAAAAAGATGCGCGGCAAGGGGCTGGCGTTCGACCAGTTGTATGACTTGCGGGCGCTGCGCGTGATCGTCGAGACGGTCGATGAGTGCTACCGCGTGCTGGCCTGGGTGCATGAGCATTTTCAGCCCGTGCCCGAGGAGTTCGACGACTACATCGCGCGGCCCAAGCCCAACGGCTACCAGTCGCTGCACACCGTGGTGCGCGACGAGCAGGGCCGCGCGTTCGAAATCCAGATCCGCACCCGCGCCATGCACGAGCACGCCGAACACGGCGTGGCCGCCCACTGGGCGTACAAAGAGGCCGGCACCAAAGGGTACGCGGGCGTGACGGCCGCCTCGTCCTACGATGCCAAGATTGCCGTGCTGCGCCAGCTGCTGGCGTGGCAGCGCGACTTGAGCGGCCTGTCGCACGGCTTGTTCGACGATCACATCTACGTGCTGACGCCGCAGGCGGCGATCGTCGAGCTGCCGCAGGGTGCGACACCGGTCGACTTCGCCTACGCCGTGCACACCGACCTGGGCCACCGCTGCCGGGGTGCGCGCGTGGACGGGCAGATGGTGCCGCTCAACACCCCCTTGGCCAATGGGCAGACGGTGGAGATCATCGCTGCCAAAGAGGGCGGCCCGTCGCGTGACTGGCTCAACCCCGAGGCGGGCTACCTGGTCAGCCACCGCGCCAAGGCCAAGGTGCGTGCCTGGTTCAATGCGCAGGCGGCGGCCGACAATATCGCGCGCGGGCGCGAGCAGGTCGAGCGGCTGTTGCAGCGCGAGGGCAAAACCGCCGTCAAGTTGGAGGAGTTGGCCCTTGCTTTGGGATTCGATAGCCCGGATGCGCTGTTCGAGGCCGTGGGCAAAGAAGCGCTCACCCTGCGCGCCGTCGAGCAGGCCCTGCATCCGGCCGAGCCGGTGGCGCCACCCGAGACCTTGCCGCTCAAAAAGGCGCGCAGCGGCACCGCCGGGCCCCAAGGCGGGGTGCTGGTGATGGGCGTGGGCTCGCTGATGACGACGCTGGCGCGCTGCTGCAAGCCCGCGCCACCCGATGAAATCCGCGGGTTTGTGACGCGCGGCAAGGGCGTGAGCGTCCATCGCGCCGACTGTCCCGACTTTCAGGCACTCGCGCGGCGACAGCCCGGGCGGGTCATCGAGGTCGCGTGGTCAGGCGCGGTATCCACGGGGCCCCACGCGCCCACCTACGCGGTGGATGTGGGCGTGCAAGCCCTGGATCGCCAGGGCCTGCTGCGCGATATTTCAGAAGCGTTCGCGCGCGAGAAGATCAACGTCATCGGTGTGCAGACGCAGTCGGTCAAGGGGGTGGCGTGGATGACGTTTACCGTCGAGGTCAGCGACGCCACCCGGGTCAGCCGGGTCATGGCCGTGCTGTCGGACGTCGCTGGCGTGCAAAAAGTCTGGCGACGTTGACGCATGCCCGGTGAAGGCCCGTTTTTGCGCTATACTCTCGGTTCTGTCGACGCATCGATGCGATGGTTGACGACGATAGGCGCGTAGCTCAGCTGGTTAGAGCACCACCTTGACATGGTGGGGGTCGTTGGT
>DYIC01000047.1:15739-19981 GCA_020723845.1 Hydrogenophaga sp. | reverse complement strand
ATAAAAAACCCGCTGGAGCACGCCAGCGGGTTCGGAAAGTGGTTGCGCGGGATGGATTTGAACCACCGACCTTTGGGTTATGAGCCCAACGAGCTACCAGACTGCTCCACCGCGCGTCGGAAGCTGAAATTATAGCACGATTATTCGGCCTTGTCACCGGCGGGCTCGGCAGCCGCGGCCGGCTCGGCGCGATCGACGAGCTCCATGTACGCCATCGGCGCGTTATCACCGACGCGGAAGCCCATCTTCAGGATGCGCGTGTAGCCACCCGGCCGGTTGGCAAAACGCGGGCCCAGCTCATTGAACAACTTGACCACGGTGTCGCGGTCGCGCAGCCGGTCGAACGCCAGGCGACGGTTGGCCAACGTGGGCTTCTTGGCCAGCGTGATCAGCGGCTCGACCACGCGGCGCAGTTCCTTCGCCTTGGGAAGGGTGGTTTTGATCGCTTCGTGCTTGAGCAGCGAGTTGGCCATGTTGCGCAGCATCGCCTGCCGGTGGGCGCTGGTGCGGTTGAGTTTGCGCAGTCCGTGTCCGTGACGCATGGGAGTTTCCTTTCTGTCTTGTCACCGGCGGCCGGATCAGGTACCGCCGGGGGTCACTGGGGGAGGGAAAAGACGGCGGTCAGTGCTTTTCCAGACCGGCCGGCGGCCAATTTTCGAGCTTCATGCCCAGCGTCAGGCCACGCGACGCCAAGACTACCTTGATCTCGTTGAGCGACTTGCGCCCCAGGTTGGGCGTCTTGAGCAGCTCGTTTTCGGTGCGCTGGATCAGGTCACCGATGTAGTAGATGTTCTCGGCCTTGAGACAGTTGGCCGAACGCACGGTCAGTTCGAGCTCGTCGACGGGACGCAGCAAGATCGGGTCGAACGCCGGCGCGCCACCCTTGGCGGACGCACCCGACTCGAACGCCGCGCCGCCTTCGAGTTGCGCAAACACCGACAGTTGCTCGACCAGAATCTTGGCCGCCGCCCGCACCGCTTCCTCGGGGCCGATGGCGCCGTTGGTCTCGATGTCGAGCACCAGTTTGTCGAGATCGGTGCGCTGCTCCACGCGGGCGTTTTCGACCGCATAGCTCACGCGCTTGATGGGCGAGAACGAGGCGTCGAGCACGATGCGCCCGATGCTGTTGCGATGATCGTCACCCTTGCGTAGGTTGCCCGGCACATAGCCACGGCCTTTTTCGACCTTGATCTGCATGTCGAGCTTGGCACCCGGCGCGAGCGTGGCG
Source organism: Hydrogenophaga sp. (assembly GCA_020723845.1). Classification (GTDB taxonomy): domain Bacteria; phylum Pseudomonadota; class Gammaproteobacteria; order Burkholderiales; family Burkholderiaceae_C; genus Tepidimonas. The sequence continues at coordinate 18,753 of DYIC01000047.1, read as the reverse complement.
ATCGGGTGCTCGGGGTTGAGGATCTCCACATCGTGCGGCGTCTGGATGTCGCCCGCCTTGACGACCCCTTCGCCCTCCTTGCGCAGGCTCAGCGTCACCTCGTCACGGTTGTGCAGCTTGAACACCACGCCCTTGAGGTTGAGCAGGATGTGCACCACGTCCTCTTGCACGCCGTCGATGGTGGAAAACTCGTGCACCACCCCGGCGATCGTGACCTCCGTCGGCGCGTGCCCGACCATCGACGACAACAGGACTCGCCGCAGCGCATTGCCCAGCGTGTGGCCATAGCCCCGCTCGAAGGGCTCGAGCGTGACTTCGGCGCGGTTGTCCGCCAAGCGCTCGACTTGGATGGTCTTGGGTTTGAGCAGGTTATTCAGCATTCGGACTTCCTTCAATACCCTCGGCTCGTTACACCGATAAGGCCGATGGAGCACAAAATCCCGGACCCCACACGCAGCGGGATCCGGGCTCTAATGGGGCTCGCCCGACGATCAACGCGAGTACAGTTCGACGATGAGCGATTCGTTGATGTCGGCGCCGAACTCATCACGATCCGGCACCTTCTTGAAGACACCCTCGCACTTGTCTGCCGCCACCTCGACCCAGCCAGGGAAGCCGATCTGCTTGGCCAGCTCCAGCGCTTCTTTGACGCGGGCTTGGTTGCGCGCCTTTTCGCGCACGGCGATCACGTCACCGGGGCTGACCAGGTACGACGGGATATTGACCGTCTGCCCATTGACGCTGATCGCCTTGTGCGACACCAGCTGGCGCGCTTCGGCGCGCGTGGACGCGAAACCCATGCGGTAGACGACATTGTCCAGGCGCGATTCGAGGATCGACAGCAGGTTTTGACCGGTATTGCCACGACGGCGGTCGGCTTCGGCAAAGTAGCGGCGGAACTGACGCTCCAGCACGCCGTACATGCGCTTGACCTTTTGCTTCTCGCGCAGCTGCAAGCCAAAGTCCGATGTACGCGAACCCGAGGTACGACCGTGTTGGCCGGGCTTGGTGTCGAACTTGGCCTTGTCGCTGATCGAGCGGCGCGCGCTCTTGAGGAACAAGTCGGTGCCTTCACGGCGGGAGAGTTTGGCCTTGGGGCCCAGATAACGTGCCACTGGTTTTCCTTTCCGTACTGCCGCAACCCACCCCTTCCGGGGTCATTGCGGGAGCCCGTGCGTGGGGCGATGGATCGGCTAACGCTGACACTCATCACCCGGCCGCACTGGCGGTGGTCTCAATCACGCACGGCCGGACGACGCCCGACCGCCTCTTCGAAAAGCTTGCGATTCTAGCGCGCGCCCGGCTTTTCTGCCACGGCGCGCCAACCGCATCAGATGCGGCGCCGCTTCGGCGGCCGACAGCCGTTGTGCGGCACCGGGGTCACGTCCGAAATCGACGTGATCTTGATGCCCAACGCACCCAGGGCGCGCACCGACGACTCGCGACCCGGGCCTGGGCCCTTGATCTCGACGTCCAGGTTCTTGATGCCCTGCTCCATGGCCGCGCGGCCAGCGGCCTCGGAGGCCACCTGGGCTGCAAACGGCGTGGACTTGCGCGAGCCTTTGAAGCCCTGACCACCTGCGGACGCCCATGCCAGCGCATTGCCCTGGCGGTCGGTGATGGTGATGATGGTGTTGTTGAACGACGCGTGCACGTGCGCGATGCCGTCCGAAATGTTCTTGCGGACCTTTTTACGCACGCGCGCCGCAGCATTGGCGGAGGGAGACTTGGCCATGACTGTCCTTTATGCGGCAAATTATTTCTTCAGCGGCTGGGCGGCCTTGCGCGGACCCTTGCGCGTGCGCGCATTGGTCTTGGTGCGCTGACCACGCACCGGCAGGCCACGGCGGTGACGGAACCCGCGGTAGCAGCCGATGTCCATCAGGCGCTTGATGTTCATGGTCACTTCACGGCGCAGGTCGCCCTCGATCGTGAATCGACCCACTTGCTCACGCACCTTTTCCAGCTCAGTGTCGGTGAGGTCTTTGATCTTCTTGGAATACGGAATGCCGCAAGCGTCGCAGATCTGGCGCGCGCGGGTGCGGCCGATGCCGAAGATCGCCGTCAGGCCGATCTCCGCGTGCTTGTGCGGCGGAATGTTGATACCAGCGATACGTGCCATGGTGGTCCTCTACTCGAATCAGCCTTGACGCTGCTTGTGTCGCGGGTCGGTGCAAATCACGCGCACGACGCCATGGCGACGGATGATCTTACAGTTGCGGCACATTTTTTTGACCGAAGCCGAAACTCGCATGTTGCTCTCCTAAAAACGAAAACCGGTCGCTCACTTGGCGCGGAACACGATGCGCGCGCGGGTCAGGTCATAGGGCGTGAGCTCCACTTTGACCTTGTCTCCGGGCAGGATGCGGATGTAGTGCATGCGCATCTTGCCGGAGATATGCCCCAGCACGACGTGGCCGTTTTCCAGTTTGACCCGGAAGGTGGCATTGGGGAGGTTTTCGATCACCTCACCCTGCATCTCGATGACATCGTCCTTCGCCATGTTCTCACGCACCCGTGGCCTTGAACGAGGCCTTCTTCAACAGCGACTCGTACTGCTGCGACATCATGTAGTTCTGCACCTGGGCCATGAAGTCCATCGTCACGACGACGATGATCAGCAGCGAGGTGCCGCCGAAGTAGAACGGAACGTTGTACTTCAGGATCAGGAACTCCGGCAGCAGACACACCAGCGTGATGTAGACCGCACCGGCCAGCGTCAACCGCAGCAGGATCTTGTCGATGTAGCGCGCGGTCTGATCGCCGGGACGGATCCCGGGGATGAACGCCCCGCTCTTCTTCAGGTTGTCGGCGGTCTCGCGGCTGTTGAACACGAGCGCCGTGTAGAAGAAGCAGAAGAACACGATCGCGGCGGCGTAGAACGCCACGTAGATCGGCTGTCCCGGCGACAGCGCCGAGGCCAGGTCGCGCAGCCAGCGCGTGCCGTCACCCGTGCTCATCCAGCTCACCAGCGTCGTCGGCAGCAGGATGATCGACGAAGCGAAGATCGGCGG
>DYIC01000047.1:12619-15639 GCA_020723845.1 Hydrogenophaga sp. | reverse complement strand
CGGCACGACGTAGGTCATCAATTGCATGATGATCGACGCCGAGATGTACGGCATGATTCCGAGCGCGAACACGGTGAAGCGCGACAGCGCCCCGCCCGAGAACATGTTGAACAGGCTCAGGATGCCGCCCTGCTGACCCTTGAACAGCTGTTCGAGCTGAACGGGGTCGATGCCCGGCACGGGGATGTGCGCCCCGATCCGGTACACCACCAGGGCCAGCAGCAGGAACACCAGCCGGCGACGCAGGTCGCCGAACTTGCCGGTCTTGGCGAGAGTCGTTGCGTTGGTGGCCACGAGCGATCCCGGGTGCGTGGTACGACCGATCAGACCACCGAGCCGCCCGCCGCCTCGATGGCAGCCTTGGCGCCGGCCGTGGCCGCGACGTTGGTCAGCTTGACGGCGATGCTGAGCTCACCGGTCTTGATGACCTTGACCTTCTTGGCCAGCTGGGGCACGAGCCCGGCCTGCTTGAGCGTGAGCAGGTCGACTTCGGCCTGGCCCAGCGCCTGCAGATCGGCCAGGGTCACCTCGGCGTTGAACTTCAGCGCTTGCGACTTGAAACCGCGCTTGGGCAGGCGGCGCTGCAGCGGCATCTGGCCGCCTTCGAAACCGACCTTGTGGAAGCCGCCCGAGCGGGACTTCTGGCCCTTGTGGCCGCGGCCGGCCGTCTTGCCCAGACCGGAACCGATGCCACGGCCGACGCGGCGGCGGGGCTTCTTCGAGCCCGCTGCGGGCTTGAGGGTGTTGAGTTCCATCACGAGACTCCGATCAGAGCACCTGAACCAGGTAGCTCACCTTGTTGATCATGCCGCGCACGGCAGGGGTGTCCTGCAGTTCGCGCACGCTGCCCAGCTTGCGCAGACCCAGGCCGCGCACCGTGGCGCGGTGGGATTCCTTGCAGCCGATGGGGCTGCGCACCAGCTTGACTTTGACGGTGTTGGGGGTCGTCATCGTGTTCTCCCGATCAGGCCACGAGCTCTTCGACCGACATGCCGCGCTTGGCGGCGATCTCGGCGGGCGTGGTCGACTTGCGCAGGGCGTCCAGCGTCGCGCGCACCAGGTTGTACGGGTTGGTCGAGCCGTGGCTCTTGGCCACGACGTCGGTGATGCCCATGACCTCGAAGACGGCGCGCATCGGGCCGCCGGCGATGATGCCGGTCCCCTTGGGCGCAGGCATCATGATGACGCTCGACGCGCCGTGGCGGCCGACGACCTCGTGGTGCAGCGTGCCGCCCCGCAAGGAGACCTTGAACATGCTGCGACGGGCCTCGTCCATGGCCTTCTGGACGGCCACCGGCACTTCGCGGGCCTTGCCCTTGCCCATGCCGATGCGACCGTCGCCGTCACCCACCACGGTCAGCGCCGCGAAACCCATGATGCGGCCACCCTTGACCACCTTGGTCACGCGGTTGACCGAGATCATCTTCTCGCGCAGGCCGTCGTCGTTGGCCTCGGTCTTCACGTTAGCTTGCATTTTTGCCATTTGCGTCACCTGCTCCGTCAGAATTGCAGGCCGGCTTCACGCGCGGCCTCGGCCAGGGCCTTGACACGGCCGTGGTAGGCAAAGCCCGAGCGGTCGAACGCCACCTTCTCGATGCCGGCCGCCTTGGCCTTCTCGGCAATGCGCTTGCCGATCAGGGCCGCCGCCGCGGTGTTGCCGCCCTTGCCGGCACCGCCGAGCTGCGCACGCACCTCGGGTTCCAGCGTGGAGGCCGACGCCAACACCCGCCCGCCGTCGGGGGAGATGATGTTGGCGTAGATGTGCAGGTTGGTGCGGTGCACCGCGAGGCGCACGGCACCCTGCTGCGCGATGCGGATGCGGGTCTGACGGGCGCGACGCAAACGCTGTTCTTTTTTGGTCAACATGTTCGCAGTCCTTACTTCTTCTTGGTCTCTTTGATGACGACCTTCTCATCCGCGTAACGGATGCCCTTACCCTTGTAAGGCTCGGGGGGACGCACCGCACGGACTTCGGCAGCCACCTGACCCACGCGCTGGCGATCGGCACCCTTGATGAGGATTTCGGTCGGCGTCGGCGTCTCGGCCTTGATGCCGGCCGGCATCTCGATTTCGACCGGGTGCGAGTAGCCCACGTTGATGTTGAGTTTGTTGCCCTGGGCCGCGGCCTTGTAACCCACCCCCACCAGCGTCAACTTGCGCTCGAAGCCTTTGCTGACCCCGATGACCATGTTGTTGACGAGCTGGCGCACCGTGCCGCTGAGGGCATCGGATTCGCGCGTCGCATCCGCCGGCGCAAACGTGAGTTTGCCGGCGTCTTGCTTGACGGTGACGCGCGGGTTCAACGGCAGGCTCAGCGTGCCGAGCGCACCCTTGACAGAAATGCTGTCCTGACCAATGGCCACCTCGACGCCCTGCGGAATGGCGATGGCGGCTTTCGCTACACGAGACATCTTCGTTGCTCCTTCCTGCCTCGCATCAGGCGACGACGCACAAGACTTCGCCGCCGACACCGGCCGCGCGCGCCTTGCGATCGGTCATGACGCCCTTGGGTGTGGTGACGATGGCCACACCCAACCCGTTCATGACCTGGGGAATCGACTTGGCACCGCGGTACACGCGCAGCCCGGGGCGGCTGACGCGCTCGATGCGCTCGATGACGGGACGGCCCGCGTAGTACTTGAGGGCAATCTCGAGTTCTTTCTTGCCGCCCTCTTCCTTGACCTGGAAGCCGTCGATGTAACCCTCGTCCTTCAACACTTGGGCGATGGCGGTCTTCAGCTTCGAAGCCGGCATCGTCACGACGGCCTTGTCCACCATCTGCGCGTTGCGGATGCGGGTCAGCATGTCGGCGATCGGATCACTCATGCTCATTTGGGGTTCTCCTTCGCGCCTTACCAGCTGGCCTTGGTCACACCGGGGATCTCACCGGCGAAGGCCAGCTCGCGAATCTTGGTGCGGGCCAGACCGAATTGCTTGAACGTGCCACGCGGGCGACCGGTGATTTCGCAGCGGTTGCGCTGGCGGGTCGGGTTCGCGTTGCGGGGCAGCTTCTGCAGCGC
>DYIC01000047.1:0-12519 GCA_020723845.1 Hydrogenophaga sp. | reverse complement strand
CGCAGCGGTTGCGCTGGCGGGTCGGGTTCGCGTTGCGGGGCAGCTTCTGCAGCGCGGCACGGGCCGCGTCACGCTCCTCGTCCGAACGCTTGGCGTCCTTGGCGATAGCCTTCAACTCATTGTATTTGTTGGCGAACTTGGCGACCAGCCGGTCGCGCTTGAGTTCACGCTGGAGCAAAGCTTGCTTAGCCACGGGCCACCTCAGTTCTTGAACGGAAAACGGAAACCGGCGAGCAGCGCCTTGCACTCTTCGTCGGTCTTGGCCGTCGTCGTGATGCTGATGTTCAGCCCACGCACCGCATCGACCTTGTCGTACTCGATCTCGGGGAAGATGATCTGCTCTTTGACGCCGATGTTGTAGTTGCCACGGCCATCGAACGCCCGGCCCGAGATGCCGCGGAAGTCACGCACGCGCGGCAGCGCGATGGTGACGAAGCGATCGAGAAACTCGTACATGCGCGCACCGCGCAGCGTGACCATGCAACCGATGGGCTGACCCTCGCGGATCTTGAAGCCCGCGATGGCTTTGCGCGCCCGGGTGACGACGGGCTTTTGGCCCGCGATCTTGGTCAGGTCGGCGACGGCGTTTTCCAGCACCTTCTTGTCGGCCACGGCCTCACCCACGCCCATGTTGAGCGTGATCTTGGTGATGCGCGGCACCTCCATGACGGACTGGTAGCCAAACTGCGCCTTGAGCGCCGGCGCGATCTTGTCGCGATAGAGTTGTTGGAAACGTGCCATGGTCATGCCACCTTGATTTCTTCGCCGCTGGACTTGTAGACGCGCACCTTTTTGCCGTCGGCCAGCACCTTCACACCCACGCGGTCGGCCTTGCCGGTGGCCGGGTTGAAGATCGCGACGTTGGACTGGTGGATCGGCATGGTCTTCTCGACGATGCCACCCGACACGCCCTTGAGCGGGTTGGGGCGCACGTGCTTCTTGACTACGTTGACACCCTCGACGACCACGCGCTCCTCGTCGGCACGGCGCAGCACGCGGCCACGCTTGCCTTTGTCGCGCCCCGCAATGACGATGACTTCGTCGCCTGTACGGATCTTGTTCATGACGGTTCCTCAGAGAACTTCGGGCGCCAGGGACACGATCTTCATGAAGCGCTCGGTACGCAGCTCGCGCGTGACCGGGCCGAAGATGCGGGTGCCGATCGGCTCCAGCTTGTTGTTGAGCAGAACGGCGGCGTTGCCGTCGAACTTGATGAGCGCGCCATCGGGCCGGCGGATACCCTTGGCCGTGCGCACCACGACCGCGTTGTAGACCTCGCCCTTCTTGACGCGGCCACGCGGCGCGGCTTCCTTGATGCTGACCTTGATGATGTCGCCCACGCTGGCGTAGCGGCGCTTGGAGCCGCCGAGCACCTTGATGCACATCACGGATTTGGCACCCGTGTTGTCAGCAACATCGAGTCGAGTTTGCGTTTGGATCATGATGAAAGTCCCAACTTGAATCCTTCGGCCACCGCGGCCGAAGCGATCAGTCTTGGGCCCGTCGTTGCGAGGGGAGGGATTGACACCAGAGGCTCAACAGCGGCGCACAATGGTGCACCTGGCTTGCTTGGCAACCCCGCCGCCCTGCTTCGGTGGGCAGATGGTCTTCACCCAACTGGGCGAAGCTGTGTATTGTTGCAGGCTTTCCGTCGCGTGTCAACACCCCCGGCGAGGCCGCCATCACCCCACCCCCGCCACCACACTTTGCCCCACAATGGTGGCATGAACGCACCTGCCCTCGACGTCACAACCCCCTCCTCCTCCCCCCTGATCGGCCAGCGCATCGCCTTCATTGGCGGCGGTAACATGGCCAGTGCGATCGTGGGCGCGCTGCTACAGGCCGGCTGCCACGCGACCGACATCACCGTCGTGGATCCAGGAGAGGACGCGCGCGCTCGGCTGCAAGAGCGATTTGGCGTGCCCACCCTGGCGGCGGCCGATGCGCGGCTGGGTGGCAGCCGGCTCGTGGTTTGGGCGATCAAGCCGCAGACGTTTCGCGAAGCCGCCCGTGCGGCAGCCCCGTTTCTGGATGGAGCGCTGCACGTGAGCGTGGCGGCGGGCATCCGTTGCACCAGCATGCAAGCGTGGCTGGACAGCGAGCGCATCGTGCGCACCATGCCCAACACGGCGGCACTGGTGGGGCTGGGCATGACAGGCGTGTACGCGCTGCCGGGCGTGACGACCGAAGACCGCGCACTGGCCGAAGCGCTGCTCGCGGGCACGGGCCGCTGGGTCTGGGTGGATGAAGAAGCGGCGCTGGACGCGGTGACGGCGCTGTCGGGCTCCGGCCCCGCGTATGTGTTTTATTTTCTGGAGGCCATGCGGGAGTCGGGCGCCGCGATGGGGCTCCCCCCCGCCGTGGCGCTGGAGTTGGCCATCGGTACCTTCATCGGCGCCGCGCAACTGGCGCGGCAAGCGGGCGAACCACCCGAGGTGCTGCGCGAGCGCGTCACCTCCAAAGGCGGCACGACGGCCGCGGCCCTGGCGGTATTGGAGGAAGCGGGTGTCAAGCGCGCTTTTGGCGCCGCGATGCAGGCGGCGTGGCGGCGCGCACAGGAGCTGGGCGACGCCTACGGCGCTTGAGCGAGCCGCGCGGCGATCAGCGCAGCGCCAACGGCAACACCACCCCCGCAAACAGCGTGGCGCCCAGCCAGTGGTTGAGGCGAAAGGCCCGGAAGCACCCCTCGCGGCTGCGGTCGCGAATCAGCCAGGCGTGCCACACCACCTGCGCCGCCGCGACGGCCAGCGCCAGCGCCAACCACGGGCCGCCTGCCAGCGGCCAGACCAACGCCCCCCACAGCACCAGGTGCAGGGCGTAAAACGCGAGCACCGCCGCCACGTCCCAACGCCCAAGGGTGATGGCCGACGTCTGGATGCCGATGCGCAGGTCGTCGTCGCGGTCGACCATCGCATACTCGGTGTCATATGCCAGCACCCAAAAGGCGTTGGCCAGCAACAGGCCCCAGGCCAGTGGCGGCACCTCGCCGCGCACGGCGGCAAACGCCATCGGAATGCCAAAGCTGAAGGCGACCCCCAGCACCGCCTGCGGCATGGAGAAAAAGCGTTTGGTGTAGGGATAGACGACGGCCACCGCCAGCGCCGCGAACGACCAGGCCACCGCCACCGGATTCGTGGTCAGCACGAGGGCAAAGGCCACCAGCGCCAATGCCGCACCGACCGCCAGCGCTTCGCGCGCGCTGATGCGCCCGCTGGTGACCGGGCGTTGCGCGGTACGCTTGACGTACCGGTCGAACTCGCGGTCGGCCACGTCGTTGACGCAGCAGCCGGCGCTGCGCATCAGGATGGTGCCCGCCACGAACACCACCAGCAGGTGCCAGCCCGGCCAACCGCCCGCCGCCAGCCACAGCGCCGACAGCGTCGGCCACAGCAGCAACAGCCAGCCAGCCGGGCGGTCCCAGCGGATCAAGTCCAGGTACAAGGCCAGGCGTGCGCGCCAGGCCGGCGGTGGGGGCGGGGACATCAGGTCAGACGCTTGCATCCGGGCAACTCACAGGCATAGACGGCGTTGCGCAAGGCGGCGATGGCTTCGTAGCGCGTAAAGCTGCGCCGCCACGCCAGCACGACGCGCCGCGTCGGCGGCTCGCCGGCAAACGGGATGTAGCGCACGTAGCCCGCGTCGCCGGGAGCGCTGGCGGCCAGCGTCTCGCGCGTGGCGGGGTCGAGCGCGCCCTTGGGTACCGACAACTGGGGCACCAGCGTGACCCCCATGCCGGCGGCCACCATGTGCTTGATCGTCTCCAGCGACGAGCCCTCGAAGCTCTTCTGGATGCCCTCGGCCTGGTCGGAAAAGCGCGCAAACTCCGGGCAGACCTGCAGCACGTGATCGCGAAAACAATGCCCGTTGCCCAGCAGCAACATGGTCTCGCGCTTGAGCTCCTCGGCCGTGATGGACGCGCGCGCCGCCAGCGGATGGTCCCGCGGCACGACGGCGACGAACGGCTCGTCGTACAACGGCGCCACCGCCAAGTTGGCTTCCGGAAACGGCTCGGCCAGGATGGCCGCGTCCAGCTCGCCCAGACGCAGCTGCTCCAGCAGCCGGGCGGTGAAGTTTTCCTGCAGGATGAGGGGCATCTGGCGCGCGCGCTCGATGACTTGGCGCACCAAATCGGGCAGTAGGTACGGGGCGATGGTGTAGATCAGGCCCAGCCGCAGCGGCCCCGCCAGCGGGTCTTTGCCGCGCTTGGCGATTTCCTTGATGGCGGCGGCCTGCTCCAGCACCACCTGCGCCTGGCGCACGATTTCCTCGCCCAACGGCGTGACCGTGACCTCGCTCGCGCTGCGCTCGAAGATCTTGACCTCGAGCTCTTCTTCCAACTTTTTGATGGCCACCGACAGCGTCGGCTGCGAGACGAAGCAAGCCTCGGCCGCCCGGCCGAAGTGGCGTTCTCGCGCCACCGCGACGACGTATTTGAGTTCGGTCAGGGTCATGCGCCACACACTCCAGCAGACTGCCCCCGTCAGCGACTCTCGGCGAGAACCGAAGGGCAAAGCCGAATTATCGGCTCATGCCTTCAGATAGTCTATCTTGCCGCCCAACCAACGCTGCAGGTGGCGCTGCGCCCGCGCCGGGTCGCTAGCCCACAGCCGTGGCGCCCAGCGGCGCGCCCACTCGATGAGCGGCTCGTCGGTCTGCAAGTCGGCAAAGCGCAGCAGCGGCGCCCCGGACTGGCGCGCACCCAAAAACTCGCCCGGCCCACGGATGGCCAGGTCGCGGCGCGCGATCTCGAAGCCGTCTTGCGTCTCGGCCATCGCGCGCAGGCGCTCGCGCGCGGCCTCGCTCACGCGCCCCCCCTCGCCCGCGCTGTAGAGCAGCAGGCAGACGGAGGCGACCGATCCGCGTCCGACCCGCCCGCGCAACTGGTGCAACTGGCTCAGCCCGAAGCGCTCGGCGTGCTCGATCACCATCAACGACGCATTCGGCACGTCCACCCCCACCTCGATGACGGTGGTGCTGACCAGTACCGCCAGCTCGCCCGCGGCGAACGCTGCCATGATGGCCTTTTTCTCCGCCACGGGCAAGCGCGCGTGCAGCAGGCCCACGCGTACCGGCTCACCGTGCGGCCCGCGCACGCCCGCCAGCGCGCTCGTCAGCTCGGCGTGGGTCGCGGTGGCCGCGCGCAGGTCGAGCGCCTCGCTGTCCTCGATCAGCGGGCACACCCAATAGACCTGGCGCCCCTGCGCCACCTGGGCACGGATGCGCTCGATCACTTCGGGGCGTCGGCGCTCGGCCAGCACCTTGGTCACGATCGGGCTGCGACCCGGAGGCAGCTCGTCGATGGTCGAGACATCGAGATCGGCGTACACGCTCATGGCCAGCGTGCGCGGGATCGGGGTGGCGCTCATCATCAACAGATGTGGCTCGACGCCACTGGCGCCTGCCGACTTTTGCCGCAGCGCCAGCCGCTGCGCGACACCGAAGCGGTGCTGCTCGTCGATGACGGCCAGCCCCAGCCGAGCGAAGGTGACCTGCGCCTGGATGACGGCGTGCGTGCCCACGACCAGCGCCGCCTCGCCCGCGGCGATGCGCTCGAGCATCGCCTGCCGCTGCGCCCGCGGCTGGCTGCCGGTCAGCCACGCCACGCTGCGCCCTAGCGGCGCCAGCAGCGGCTCCAGCCACTGCACCATCTTGCCGAAGTGCTGCTCGGCCAAGATTTCGGTGGGCGCCATCAGGGCGCACTGCCAGCCGGCGTCGATGGCGATGGCGGCGGCCAGCGCGGCCACCACGGTCTTGCCGCTGCCGACGTCGCCCTGCAACAAGCGGTGCATCGGCGTGGGGCGGGCCAGGTCGGCCGCGATGTCGCCCAGCACGCGCCGCTGGGCGCCGGTCAAGGCAAACGGCAGGGCGGCTTGCAACTGCTGCGGCAACCCTCCCTCGCGGGCGCGCAGCACGGGCGCGCGCAAGGCGTCACGCGCCTGCCGCGCCTGCACTTGCGCCAACTGCTGCGCCAGCAGCTCCTCGGCCTTGAGGCGCTGCCACGCTGGGTGGCTGCGATCGTCCAGCGCCGCGCGCCCAGTGCGCGGGTCGGGCTGGTGCAAAAACGCCAGCGCCGCCTGCAACGACCATGCCGGTTGGCCCAACGACGGCAACTCCGCCAGCGCCTCGGCGGGTACCGTCTCGCTCAGGTCGGCCTGCTGCAGCGCGCGCGCCACCGCCGCGCGCAGATAGGCCTGGGGCAAGCCCGCCGTCGTGGGATAGACCGGTGTCAGCCCATCGGACAGCGGCGCGTCGGCCGACAGCAGGCGCGGGTGCACCATGGTCCAGCCCGCCCAGCCACCGCGCAACTCGCCATGGGCACGCACCCGCGCGCCCACCGCCAGCGCCCGCTGGTGGCTGGGGTAGAACGTAAAGAAGCGCAGCGTGCAGCGCCCGCCGCCTGCGACCGCGAGCGTGGCCACCAGCTGGCGGCGCGGGCGCGGCTGGATCTCGCACGCCAGCACCTCGCCCTCGATCAGGGCCTCGTCGCCGTCGCGTGCCTCGGCCAGTGGCTGCACGCGCGTCAGGTCTTCGTAGCGCAGGGGCAGATGCAACGCCAAATCGATCGGGCGCAGCAGCCCCAAGCGACGCAGCGCGCGCTGCGGCCCGCTCAGGCGCCCCTTGGCACCGGATTCGGACACCGACGCAGGGACGCGCTCGGCATCCGTCTGCCGGGCCCGGGTTGGGGACGATGCGCGCGCCATGGCGCCGATGCTAGCAGCGCCCGACCCTCGACAGACGGGCAACCTTCGCCTAGGATGGCGTACCGCCCCATCGCACACCGCCCATGCCACCCGCGAACCCGCGCCAACACCCCGTCACCGAGCCCAGCGCCCCATGGGTCGACACCGACTCCGACGCCATTTTCGATCTTGCTCCGGTATCGTTGTGGCTGGAAGACTTTAGCGCGCTACGCAGCCTGTTCGAGCGTTGGCGGGCCGAAGGGGTCACCGATTTGGCCGCGCACCTGGCCGCAGATCCCGCACGGATACAAGCGTGCATGCACAGCCTGCGTGTGCTGCGGGTCAACCCGCGCACACTGGCCTTGTTCAAGGCACCTGACCAAGCCACGTTGTGCAGCCGGCTCCACGAGGTGTTTCGCGACGAGATGCGTGACCATGTCGTGCGCGAGCTACTACCACTGTGGAACGGGCAAACACTGGTGGAAAACCAAACGGTCAACTACACGCTCGACGGCGAGCGGCTCGACGTACTGGTGCGCATGCGCATCTTGCCAGGTCACGAATCCACGTGGGACCGGGTGTTGGTCTCATTGGAAGACCTCACCGCGCGCATCCGCGCCGAAAACAGCCTGAGCGCCAGCGAACGCTACGCCCGCGATCTGTTCGAACGATCCCCCGTGTCGCTGTGGGTGGAAGATTTCTCCGCCGTCAAAGCGCTGCTCGACGAAGTGCGCCGCAGTGGTATCGAGGACTTTCGCGTCTTTTTGAAAGTCCACCCGGAGTTCGTGACCCGGTGCATGCAGGAAATCCGGGTGATCGACGTCAACCGCCAAACGCTCAAACTCTTCGGTGCGCCCGACAAAACCACTCTATTGGCCCGTTTGCACGAAATCTTTCGCGACGAGATGACCGAGTCCTTCGCCGAGCAGCTGCACGAGTTGTGGGCGGGCCGCTACACGCAGGAGCGCGAGGTGATCAACCACTCGCTCGCTGGCGACACCCTGCACTTGCATATGCAATTTGCCGTGCTCGAAGACCATCTGGACTGCTGGGATCTGGTGCTGGTCTCGCTGGTCGACATCACTGCCCGCAAAAAGGCCGAGGCCTACCTGGAGTATCTTGGCAAGCACGACGTGCTGACACGGCTGCGAAACCGAGCCTTCTTCAACGAAGAACTGTCACGGTTGGCGCGCAAAGGTCCATGGCCCGTGGCCGTGTTGGCCATCGATGTCAACGGGCTCAAAGAGGTCAATGATGATCTGGGCCACGCAGCGGGCGACGCGCTGCTGCGTCGGGCCGGCGAGGTCTTGGGCAAAGCCGTGGACGCGCCGGGGGTGGCCGCGCGCATCGGGGGCGATGAATTCGTCGTTCTGCTCCCTGGCTGCGATGAGGCGGGCGCACAGGAGGGACAGGCCCAAATCCAGCAAGTTTTGGAGTTGAACAACCAGTTCTATCCCGGGCGGACGTTGTCGCTGTCCATGGGACTGGCAGTCTGCCCCACTGGCGGCTCGCTCGAGGCCGCCTTACAGGCGGCCGACCGCGCCATGTACGAAGACAAAGCGCGTTACTACGAACATCACGCACCGACCCGACGCCGCAGCGACCGCACACCCGCGGGCTGAGCAGCGCGCCCAGCGCCGCTCAGGACTGCCCCGGCTGGGCGTCCCCGGCACCCGCGAGCAGGATGCGATCGCGCCCCTCCCGTTTGGCGCGGTACAGCGCGGCATCCGCCCGCGCCAAGACATCCTGCCACGACTCTGGCGGAGCATGAACCGCCACCCCCGCCGAAAAGGTCACGGGCTCGCCGTCCAGCCGCACCTGCTCGCGCACCCGCTGGCGTATACGCTCCAGCACCGACAGCGCGGCCGTCGCGTCGGTCTCGGCCAGCCAGACGACGAACTCCTCGCCACCGAAACGGTACAACCGGTCCGTCTTGCGCAAGGCCGACTGCACCACGGATGCGGTATCGCGCAGCACGGCGTCGCCCCTGTCGTGTCCGAAGCGGTCGTTGATCGACTTGAAGTGGTCCAGATCGACCACGGCAAGCGTGCCGGCCGAGCGCTGGCCGGTGAACGCCTGTGAGCACTCCGCCTCCAACAGCCGCCGGTTGCCAACGCCGGTGAGAGGGTCGATCAGGCTCAGCGTCTGCCAGCGCGTGATCCGCGTGTGCGCCTGCTGCGAAACCAAATAGCCGAATACCCCCGTCAGGACGTTGGTGATGATGAAAAACGGCAGCCCCTGTGTCCCCCCGAGTTCAGGCCACGACAGGATGGCGGCGCCGGCGACGGCCAACACCCCCAGCACCGCCGCCACGGACGCCGGAACCAGAAAAAACATCATCAGCACCCCCGGGTACGCCCAGAACAGGGCCGCAAACTGCGCCGCAGCACCGATCGCCCAGATGCCCCCCACGATGGCGATGGCCATGATGCGCCCGGGCCAGCGCGTGTCGCCCGTGCGCCAGGCATACACGGCGGCGCCCCCGATGGCCAGCGCCAGCACCGTGTCGCTGACCGCAGCCACCCAATTGCCGGTAAGCGCCCGCCACACCGCAAAGGGTGCCAACCACAACGCCGCTACCAGCCCACCCAACGCCAGTACCGCCAGCGTGTAGTCACTGCGCAGCGTAGCGCGCCAGTCGCCATGGATGGGGGCGCTCGTGGCGTGAGAGGATGCCAGGTGCATCGGGACGGGTCTCCTCTGCTGTTGTCGTGCCCGCGTCGCGGCGGCGGTCATCCGCGCCACGACGCCCAAACGCCGCACGGACGTTCGATTTTTAGTATCTGAATTGTGCCGCAACGCGCGGCGCCACGCCCAGAGGATTAGCGCGAGCCCGCGTGGCTGGCACGCAAAACGCTGGTGATGAGCGCCACGATGGTCAGGGGCACGACGAAGCCGAGCATGACCGTCGAAAACATCGGCAGTGCCGCGTGCGCCTGCGCCGCCAAGATCAGATAGGCGGTATAGGCCACGTAGTAGCCCAGGAACAGCCCGCCTTCCCAGCGCGCGATCTCGCGTCCGGTCAAAAACACGGGCAGGCACGCCAACGAGACGGCCACCATCACCCACAGGTCGAACGCCATGACCGATGGAGCCAGCACCAAGCCCGCCGAGCCAGAGACCGAAGCCCCCAACCCCAGACAGCCCAAAATGTTGAACGTGTTGCTGCCGACCACGTTACCCACTGCGATGTCGCGCTCGCCCTTGAGCGCCGCCGCAATCGAGGCCGCGACCTCCGGCAGCGAGGTGCCGGCAGCGACGATCGTCAGGCCGATCACGAGGTCACTCACCCCCAGCGCCTTGGCCGCTGCGACCGCGGCACTCACCAACCAGTCCGACCCCAGCACCAGCAGCGCCAACCCCGCGACGATCAGCGCGAGCTGCACCGGCCACTTGCCATCCCAGGCGCTGGGGTCGGGTGGCGTGAGCTCGGCGTCGAACTCGGCGACCTCGCTCGCCGTGGCGCGGCGCGACTGCCACACCAAAAACGTCACGTAGGCAGCAAGCAGCACCAGAAAGCCGATCCCCTCCCACGCCGATAGCGTGCCGTCCAGGCCCAGCACCACCAGCAGCAAGGCAGCGCCGATCATGATCGGGACTTCCTGCCGAATCAGCTGCACGTTGACGACGAGCGGCGTGATGAGCGCGCTGATGCCCAGGATGAACAACACATTGAAGATGTTGCTGCCCACCACGTTGCCCACCGCAATATCGTTACGGCCGGACAGCACGGCGCCCGTGGAGACCGCCATCTCGGGCGCGCTGGTGCCCAGCGCCACCACCGTCAGCCCAACCACCAGCGGCGAAATCCCCAGCGACAGCGCCAGTTTGGACGCGCCGCGCACCAACAAGTCCGCCCCGGCCACCAGCGCAACCAGACCGCCCACGAACATCAGCAATTCCCACCACATGTGCAAAGCCCTCCACCACGGGGATGATTTCGTGGTCGCGACTGTAGCCGATACCTGCGCGCCCCCATGGGGGACACGGATCAACCCGCACCGTCCGCAGAGGGTATCAGCCGCTCATATAGCGCGACGTAGGCCTGCGTCACCGGGTGTCGCGCGTCCAGATGGATGAGCGGGCAGGCACGCTCATGCGACTCACGCACCTTGACCGACGCAGGCACGAAAGGCTCGAGCACGGGCAACCCCGGGTTATCAGGCCGTTGAAAAATCCCCCCTGAGCCCCTGTGGGGTGCTAACATCTGAGCGATCCGCGAACAACCCGCACGAAGACGGTGGGAGGCAGCCAAGACTTTCAGGGGACGATGTTCAGTGACATCAGTCTCGAAGAGCGAGTGCCTGCATCGCACCCTTTGCGCAAGCTGCGCGGCGTGGTCGATGCGCTGCTGGCAACGATGGACCGCGAGTTCGAGGCGGTGTACTCCCGCCGGGGCCGACCCTCGGTGCCACCGGAGAGGCTGCTCGAAGTGCCGCCCGCTCGCCGGCGACGAACCCACGAAAGCACCACGGACGCCGATGCCCGCCTGTTCAAGAAGAGCCCGGGCGACAAGGGCGACGACTGCAAGGCCTTCATCAAGGGCTGCCGAAGGCTCAAGGTCACGCCGCACGTGGCCGCCAAGGACAAACACTCGGCCGTGGACGGCCGCATCAGGCGGCACGAGGGCTACCAGACCTGGCAGCCTCGGTGGCTGGTGGGACGCGCATCATGCGTGAGTGCGGGGATAGGTGCGCCCAAAATGGGCGAGATGGCCTCAAAACGGGCCTGGGAGACAGCCGAAATCGCCGCGCAACTCCTTCTGAAGCTGCCCCAAGCGTCGAAATCAGGGGGTGCGGCGTGTTTGATTGGAAGTTTTTCAACGGCCTGCTAACATGGCGGTCAAGCGGACTGGCGAAAAGCTGCGCTTCGCTTCGCCTTTCGCCATCCGCTTACCTCTACGTTAGAGCGCCGGTCCATCTCGCCTACAGCCAAGGTCTCAGGTCATGCCACCGTCCTCACTCCAAACCATCGTCGCAAGCCCTCGTTGCGTCGCGGGAGGCGTCTTACCCCTCGCTGCGCTTGCCGGGCGTTCGACATCGCCGCGCGGGATGACCGGCACTCGATTGGACGAGGCTGAGCGAGAAGCGGCGCTGGCCATGCTCGGGCGCCGACCCAACCGGCACCGACGAGTCACAGTGGGGGCCGACAAGGGCTACGACTGCAAGGCGTTCATTACGGGCTGCCGAAGGCTCAAGGTCACGCCGCACGTGGTGCCCAAGGACAAGCACTCGGCCGTGGACGGCTGCATCAAGCGGCACGAGGGCTACAAAACCAGCCTGAAGGTGCGCAAGCGCATCGAGGAGGCCTTCGGCTGGATCAAGACCGTGGACGCACTGGCCAAGACCAAACTCATTGGCCATGCCAAGCTCGCGGGCCAGGCGCTGTTGTGCTTTGCCACCTACAACCTCGTTCGCATAGGCAGCATCGGTGGCTGGTGGGACGCGCATCATGCGTGAGTCCGGGGATAGGTGCGCCCAAAATGGGCGAGATGACCTCAAAACGGGCCTTGGAGACGGCCGAAATCGCCGCGCAACTCCTTCTGAAGCCGCCACACGCGTCGAAATCAGGGGATGCGGCGTGTTTGATTGGCACTTTTTCAACGGCCTGTTATGGTCGGCGCGAATCTCGGCCACATCGTCGAGCAGGGCGTAGAGCGCGTGACGCGCGAACGCGTCGCAGTCGAACGGAATCAGGCAGCCGCTGGCGCCCATGAGCGCGCTGGTCGGCCACGCGCCGACATCACCCGCGATCCTACGGGACGGGGCTGACAGCGAACGGTCGCCCCTGCCGTGGCAGAATAACGCCTCCTTCGACTTGGTACGGGCCCGTCCGGCCC
>DYIC01000104.1 GCA_020723845.1 Hydrogenophaga sp. | reverse complement strand
CTGAGCGCCGCGGCCAGCCGCGCCGCATCCGGCTCCAGCGCCAGCACCTCGCGCGCCAGCCGCAGCGCCCGCTCCCACGCCAGCGCCCGGCTGGGCGAGCGCCACAGCCCCAGATACGCCACCAGCGCCCGGCCTAACGTCGCCTCCAATCCGGACAAAAGCCCCATCATCTCGCGCGCCGCCTCGTCCTCGGCCCAGGCCTCCAGTGCCGCCTCGGCGTGGCACACCGGACAGCGCAGCCTCATACCGTGCACCCCCGGCGGTCTACCGCGCGCTGCCCGGCGCTGCGCTCGCGCTGCGCCACCCAGCGCCGCAGCCCCGAAATCACCGCTGTGGCCTGCCCGCGCGTCAGAAAGCGCACATCGGCAACGTCGCATGTGCGCCTCACAAAGCCGCGCAGCGCGCCGTCATCCAGCCCGCTCCAGCCCATCCGCAGCGCCAGCCGCTCGATCTCGGCCCACTGCGTATCCGTGGGTCGCCCCCAGCCCGCGCCGCCCTTGGGCGGCGGGGCCGGGATGCCAATATCCGCCCCGCGGCGCTTCAGCTCCCAGCACCAGGCGATGAGCTGTTGGTCGCTGAAATCCTTGAGGGACTCGTGCCCGGCAAAGGCGGCCTGCGCCGCCCGCCGGTTCTCCTCGTCCATGCCAAGCTGCGCGGCGCCCTTGTGGGCCAACCCAAGCAGCAGGCGGCGACGGTCTGTTGTGGTTTTCATGGCGCCTCCTTCTGGTGCATGCTCGTGGATGCCGACCGCCACGGTCGGCATCCGCCAGCATGCGCTGGGGATAACTAAGGGGGGCGATGCCCCCCTTTCACTTACATCAGCAATGCGTCATCGTCAGAATTCTCTAAAGCACTCTGCGCACGCATGGCCTCTTCTCCATGGCCATGCTCTGCTATCCATCGCAGAGTGATTTCGTAACGGACCATGCGCGACGCCATACGGGACACGATGCTAGCCACGGCCTGCGCATCTTTGAGCGTCGTCATGCCGCGCTCGATGCGCTCGAGCAACCCATCCATCTCACCGCTCCGCACGCCAGGTCACGGCCTGGCTTTCCGTGATGGACAGACAGGCCGCGATGGCAGGCTGCAACGGGTCGTCCGCATCAGAGGCCATCTCGATCAGCTTCTGCTCCGCCTTGTAGCTCACGCTCTCGGACACCAGGTCGTCAAAACGATCACCCAGCACCGCCTCCAGACGATCGGGATCGGCGACCTTCACCGTCTGCCGCGCGGCGAGGCTCGCCCGGCAAATGCCCGTCACCACCAAGGCACAGCCGGTGCCGTGGGACTTGATCAACTGAGCGTTGATTTCATCGAGCCTCGCCTTGGCATCATCAATGGTACGTTTAATATTCCACCCCTCCATGAGTATGTGGATCGTCGCCGCATCGAGCGGCTGCTCCTGCCCATCGACAATCTTCACCCCGTCGGGCAGCCCAGACTTCGCTGCCCTTGCCTTCGCTTGCGCTTCTTTTGCCATGATTGATCTCCGTTACCAGTAACTACCCGCCGGCCAGCAGGTGAAATTGCCCTCAACACACTCATCAGATTTCAGCCACCCGGCAGCCCGTGCAATCCTGGCGCGGGCAGGCCCGGCAGATCGCCTCCGGGTCCAGCGCCGCCTCCCGCCGCGCCGCCTCCACCACCGCCACGAGGCGCGCATAGCGCGTCTTGAGCGTGGTGTTGTCGGTCGGGTACGTGCCCGACCGAAGCTGACTTGCGGTGGGCTTGCTGCACCCCAGGATCACGGCGATGTCATCCAGCGTCATCAAGC
>DYIC01000046.1:15085-20157 GCA_020723845.1 Hydrogenophaga sp. | reverse complement strand
ATTTACCCGTTGACCATGGTACGGCTGGCGGGGGCAGGTCACACCCCCGCGCGTCGGCGATAATGCGCGGCACCCATGGGTTCACTGACAGATCTGCCGATGAAGCCTCCCCATCTTCCAGAGTCCCCCGAGTCTCCCCTCGAGACCTTCCGGCGCGAGTGGGCCGTCATGAGTTTTTACGAGCGCTTCGAGCAGGTGGTGGCGCTGGCGCTGTCCGGGGTGATCGCGGTCATCGTGGTGGTGTCGCTGCTGCAGTTGGTGCAGGTGGTCTTTACGCTGCTCGTGCTCGATGCCTTCAATCCGTTGGACCACAAGGTGTTCCAGACGGTCTTTGGCATGATCATGACGCTGCTGATCGCGATGGAGTTCAAGCACTCCATCATCCGCGTGGCGCTGCGGCGTGACAGCATCATCCAGGTCAAGACGGTCGTGTTGATCGCGTTGCTGGCGCTGTCGCGTAAGTTCGTCATTCTGGATCCCGATATCGGCCCGGGCAAGATTGCCGCGCTGGCCGGCGCGACCCTCGCACTCGGCGTGGTCTATTGGTTATTGCGTGAGCGCGACGATCGTCTCCAGCGCATGAACCCTGCCAACGAGGCCCATTGATCGGGCCGCCCCGTCGTTTCTTCACTCCCCAGATTGGCCACCCCAGGGGTGGCAATCCCCCATGCTTGAAGCGTTGTTCGTATCCACGGGCGTTGTCGCCCTGGCGGAGATGGGTGACAAAACCCAGTTGTTGGCGTTTTTGTTGGCGGCACGCTTCAAGCGGCCGTGGCCTATCGTCTGGGGCATTTTGGTGGCCACGGTGGTCAACCATGCGTTGGCGGGGGCGCTGGGGGCTTGGATCGTGGCGTCCATTTCGCCGGCGGTGCTGCGTTGGGTGTTGGGCTTGTCGTTCATCGGCATGGCGGTCTGGACGCTGATCCCCGATCGGGTGGACGATGACGAGGTGTCCTTCGCGCAACGGCTCGGTGTGTTTGGTGCCACGGCGGTGGCGTTTTTCCTGGCCGAGATGGGGGACAAGACCCAGGTGGCCACCGTGGCGATGGCGGTGCACTATGTCGCCCCGTTACTGGTGGTCGTCGGCACGACGCTGGGCATGATGCTGGCCGACGTGCCTGCGGTGTTCGTCGGCGATCGGCTGGCCGATCGGATACCGATTCGCTGGGTGCATGGGGTGGCCGCCGCCATCTTCGCCGGCCTGGGGCTGTGGACATTGTTGGGCGGGGCCTCCGCCTTCGGGCGCTAACGTCCCTCTGCCGCGCGAGAGACGCGCGGCAGTGGACCGCTGCCTTCTATCGCTGTATGCTTATTATCTCATCGTGGCGAGTCGTACCGTGGGCTCGCTGAAAAGGAGGCAACATGACTTCGAATGGTTTGTCGCGTCGGCGCTGGCTGCAGCTCACCGCAGGTGCGGGCATGGTCGGCGCCGGGTTGGCCGCCGTGCCCGAGGTGCGGCTGTTCGCGCAGCAGTTGCAGGATTTCATCGAAGGCCCGCCGGTGCCGGATATCAAACCGGAGCAAATCGCGCCGCACGTGTGGCAGATCTACGCCCGTGATGGGTTTCCCACCCCAGAAAACCGCGGCGTCATGGCCAACGTGGTGTTCGTGGTCACGCGCGTGGGTGTGGTGGTGCTGGACTCGGGCTGCTCGCTGCAGCACGGCGAGATGGCCATCCGCATGATCCGCACCGTGACGGACAAACCCGTGGTGGCGATTTTCAACAGCCACTACCACGGTGACCACTGGCTGGGCAACCACGCATTCGTCAAGACCTACGGCGAGTCGCTGCCCATCTACGCGCTGCCGCACACGATCGAGCAAATCCGCGGTGCCGAGGGCAACCTGTGGCGTAGCCTGATGGAGCGCTGGACCAACCAGTCCACCATGGGCACGCAAGTCGTGCCGCCCAACCGACCCGTGCAGCATGGCCAGAGCTTCACCTTCGGCGAGGTGACGCTGCGCATGCACCACTACGGCCAGGCGCACACGCCGTCCGATTTGTGCGTGGAGGTGGTGCCCGATCGCTTCACGTACGTCGGCGACATCGCGATGGAAAACCGCATCGCCAACATCGACGACGGATCTTACCCCGGCACATTCAAGTACTATGACGCGCTGCAACAGGCGGCCGGTGAACAGCTGTGGTGGCCGGGGCACGGGCGCGGCAGCAAGACGTTGCTCAAGGACTACGGGACGTTTTTGCGCGGCATCTGGGAGCCGTGTGTGCAGGCGGTCAAGGACGGCGTGCCGCTGGAGCGTGCCAAGGAACTCGTCCTGCGCGACCCCCGCGTGGCGTCGCGCGCGCGCACCATGGCGGGGTTCGAGTCCAACATCGGCAAATACACCAGCCTGGCCTATCTGGAGGCCGAGCGCGAGCTCTTCTGACGCGGTGCTCCAACCTACCGCCCCATCCTTGTTAGGATGCGGGCCATGGGTGCGTTGACCGAGAGTGTGGGTATCGCCTGGCAGTGGTTGTGGTCGGGCGATGCACGGTTGTGGCAGATTGTGGGGCGGTCGCTGGCGGTGAGCGCGTCGGCCTGCGCCTTGGCATGTCTCATCGGCTTGCCGTTGGGGGCCTGGTTGGGGGTCGCGCGCTTTCGCGGCCGCGCCGTCGTCGTCATCGGTATCAACACGCTGATGGCAGTGCCCTCGGTGGTGGTGGGGCTGGTGGTCTACCTGTTGCTGTCGCGCTCGGGGCCGCTGGGGTTTTTGGGCTGGTTGTTCTCGTTTCCGGCCATGGTGCTGGCGCAGACCCTGCTGGTGTTGCCGTTGGTGGTGGGGCTGGCGCGCCAAGTGGTGCAAGAAGTGGAGCAGCGCCATGGCGAGCAGTTGCGCGCCTTGGGCGCCGGGGTCGGCACGCGTGCCGTGTGGCTGGCGTGGGACGAGCGCGTCGCCTTGTTGATGGTGGTGATCGCTGCCTTTGCCCGCGCCGTGGCCGAGGTGGGCGCGGTCATGATCGTGGGCGGCAATATCGAGGGCCACACGCGCGTGATGACCACGGCCATTGCGCTGGAGACGAGCAAGGGGGACTTGCCCCTGGCGCTGGGGCTGGGGCTGGTATTGCTGGTGGTGGTGCTGGGCCTGCACGCGCTGGTGGCGTTGCTGCGGCAGGCCAGCCAACGCTGGGCGGGGCCGTCGGCGGCGTGGGAGCGGTTGGCATGAGCCCATGCCTGGCGCTGGACGATGTGCACGTGCGCCTGGGGCGTGCGGCGCAAGCGGCCCTCAGCGGGGTGACCCTGCGGGTGCAGGTGGGCGAGCGCGTCGCCCTCGTGGGGGCCAACGGCAGCGGCAAAAGCACGCTGTTGCGGGTGCTCATGGGGCTGCTGCCGGTGCAGCAGGGGCAAATCTGGCGCGCGCCGGACTTGCGCGTGGCGCTCGTGTTTCAACAGCCCTATCTGCTGCGCATGAGCGCACTGCACAACGTGGCCCTGGCGCTGTGGTGGCAGGGCCGCCCGTGGCGGCAGGCGCGCGAGCGGGCGCAGCAAGCCCTGCACGCCGTCGGCCTGGGCGGGTGCGCGCATCGCCCTGCGCGCACCCTCTCGGGCGGGCAGCAGCAGCGCTTGGCGCTGGCACGCGCCTGGGCCCAGCAGCCGCACGTGTGGCTGCTGGACGAGCCCACCGCCAGCTTGGACCCCCACGCCAGTGCCGAGGTGGAGGCGCTCATCCGTGCCTTTGCCGCCGGCGCGGCGCCCGCGGACCTGGCGCCGGCAGCCCCTGGCCAGCAGGCGGCACAGGGCCGCACTCTCGTCTTTAGCAGCCATCACCTGGGGCAGGTGCGGCGTTTGGCCAGCCGCGTGGTGTACCTAGAGGCAGGGCGCATTCG
Organism: Hydrogenophaga sp.; assembly: GCA_020723845.1. GTDB lineage: Bacteria > Pseudomonadota > Gammaproteobacteria > Burkholderiales > Burkholderiaceae_C > Tepidimonas. The sequence continues at coordinate 16,331 of DYIC01000046.1, read as the reverse complement.
TGCCGACGTGCCGGTGGACGTCTTTTTCGATGCGCAACGCTTGGGCCAGCACTCTCGCGAGGCTTTGGCCTTTTTGCAGGCGGAGATGCCGTGATGGGTGCTCGACGCGGGTTACGTGGGGGCGGCGGGTGGCGCGGTTGGCGGGCGCTGGGCTTGCTCTGGGCGCTCGCGGCCATCATGGTGACGGCAAGGGCGCAGACGTTGGTCGTGGCGTCCACCACGTCCCTGGAGCAATCGGGCTTTTGGGCCTATCTGATGCCGCGCGTGCGGCAAGCCACCGGCCTCGAGCTGAAAGTGGTGGCGTTGGGCACCGGCCAGGCGCTGGACTTGGCGCGCCGGGGCGACGCCGACGTGGTGGTGGCGCACGACCCAGAGGCGGAAGCGCGCTTCATGGCCGAGGGCTGGGGGCTGCGGCGGCACGAGGTCATGGTCAGCGACTTCGTTCTGGTCGGCCCACGCGACGACCCCGCTGGCGCGCGCGGGGGCGACATCTTGGGGGCGCTGCGGCGCGTGGCCGCGGCGGGGGAGGCGCGCTTCGTCTCACGCGGCGATCAAAGCGGCACCCACTGGGCGGAGCAACGGCTGTGGGCGTTGGCTGGCGTCTCGCCGCCGGCGGGGGCGCGCTACCGCGCGTGCGGCTGCGGCATGGGGCAGGCGCTCAACATCGCAGCGGGGCTGGGCGCTTACACGCTGAGCGACCGCGCCACGTGGCTGAGTTTTCGGCAACAGGGGGCGCTCGCGGTGTTGGTGGAAGGCGACGCGCGTCTGCGCAACCCGTACAGCGTGATCGTGGTGCACCCGGCGCGCCATCCACATGTGCAAGCGGTGGCTGGCCAGCGTTTCGTGGACTGGTTGCGGGGTCCCGACGGGCAGGCGGCGATCGCCACTTTCCGGTTGCAGGGGCAGTCGGTCTTTCGCCCTCTCGCTGGCCAGTGACCGCGGTTCGGTGTCAACGCTGCTGCAGCTTGCGGTAGACCGTGGCGCGGCTGATGCCCAGGCGGCGCGCGGCTTCGGCCACGTTGCCGCGTGCCTCGGCCACCGCGTGGCGGATCATCGCGGCTTCCCGGCTCTTGAGCGGCAGCGCGTCGTCTCGCCCGTTTTGCACCAGGGCCAGCACGCGCAGGCCGGTGCACGTGGGCAGTTCCAGCGCAGGCCGCTGGCGGCGCGCGGTGTCGAACAGATCCGCGACCGGCAGCGGGAATACCGCCTGCGCGTGCGGCCAACCGGTGTCGCCGTGTCGCAAATC
>DYIC01000046.1:0-14985 GCA_020723845.1 Hydrogenophaga sp. | reverse complement strand
AGCGGCGCCCCGGCACAGCTGTAGACGGCCGTGTCCTCGAAAAAATGTTCGCCCCGGTGCAGCCAAACAGGGGTCAGCTCCGTTAGAGCAGCGCCAATGGCTGTGGTGCCGACGGCCTGCTCGGAGAGGTCCACACCGATGCGGGCGATCGCGTGGATATGCGGGTTGCGAGTGTCCGCGGGGCCCTGCACGTCGACCACGATGCCGCGCGCGTCGGTCAGCAGTGCGAAGTAGCCCGTGTCCGCCATCGCCCGCCCCAGCGTGCGCTCGATGACGGGGCCCGCCGTCTGCCGCAACGCGCTGCTCGCTTCCAGCGCGCGACGCACAGCCGCGCGGCTGACGCAGTCGAACACCACGCGCTCGTGGGGGCGCTGGCCGCGCGCCAGACAGCGGCGCCACGAGGCGGCGATCCACGGTTCGATGCCGGGCACGCCGACGCCCGCCTCGGTGGCTTGCAACAGCGTGCGGCGCGCCTGCCGGATGGCGAGCAAGCGCTCACTGCCCGCGCCGCCGTCGCTGGCAGGAGCCGGGTAGGCCCTGGATGGGTCATGCATGGCTGTCTCCTTCTGCCATCTGCCTGGGGGTGCGCGGCTGTCGCATTTTGAGAATTTCCGCGTCTGCCCCTGCCGTGCTAGGGGTTATCCCTGAAGCTCGCGTGACATTCTCGCTCAACAATGACCGAGCCGACAAGTTCTAACCAAGGGCCCACCCGAGGCCCCCGACCAGGAGACCAGGCATGCAAAAAGTGCTGCACATCGATCCCGGCAAATGCACGGGCTGTCTCCAATGCGAGATGGCGTGCTCGTTCGAAAACTATGGCGTCTACGCCACGTCGAAGTCGCGCATCAAGGTATTTGACTTTCACCACACGGGGCGCAAGGTTCCCTACACCTGCACCCAATGCGATGAGGCGTGGTGTCTACACGCCTGTCCGGTGGAGGCGATCACGGTGGACAAAGTCACCGGCGCCAAGGTCGTCAACGAGACCACGTGTGTGGGCTGCAAGGTCTGCACCATCGCGTGCCCGTTTGGCACCATCAACTACGTCGAGGCCACGGGCAAGGTACAGAAATGCGACCTCTGCGGTGGGCAGCCTGCGTGCGCCGAGGCCTGCCCGACGGGGGCCATCACCTTCATCGATGCCAACTGGACCGGCATCGAGCGCATGAAGCAGTGGGCCGACAAGCTCGGCAACCAAGTCACCGCCTGATTTCCTCGCAGGAGCACGAACATGTCTTGGGCCGGAAAAATCCTTCGCGTCAACCTCACCGCAGGTACTTGCACGCCAGAGCCGCTGAACATGACCTGGGCGCGCCAGTATTTGGGCTCGCGCGGGCTGGGCAGCAAATACCTGGTGGAGGAGGTCGACCCCAAGGTCGACCCCTTGTCACCCGACAACAAAATCATTTGGGCCACCGGGCCGCTGACGGGCACCATGGCCTCCACCGGTGGGCGCTACACCGTCATCACCAAAGGGCCGCTGACCGGGGCGATTGCCTGCTCCAACTCTGGTGGCTACTGGGGGGCGGAGCTCAAGATGGCGGGCTGGGACATGATCATCTTCGAGGGCCGCTCGCCCAAGCCCGTGTACCTGTACATCAACGACGACGTGGCCGAGCTGCGCGACGCCTCGCACCTGTGGGGTAAGTCCGTGTGGCAGACCGAGGAAATTCTCAAGACCAGCCTGCAAGATCCGCTGCTGCGCATCTCCAGCATCGGCCGTGCCGGCGAAAACCAAGTCCTCTTTGCCTGCGTGGTCAACGACCTGCACCGTGCGGCCGGCCGCTCCGGCGTGGGTGCGGTGGCCGGCAGCAAAAACCTCAAGGCCATCGCGGTGCGCGGCACCAAGGGCGTCGGCAACGTGCGTGACCCGAAGGCCTTCATGGCCGCCACGCGCGCCGCCAAAAAGGTGCTGGCCGACAATGCCGTCACGGGCCAGGGCCTGCCCAAATACGGCACCCAGGTGCTCATGAACGTCATCAACGAAATCGGCGCGCTGCCCACGCGCAACCACCGCGACGTGCAGTTCGAAGGCGCCAAGGACATCTCGGCCGAAGCGATGCTCACGCCCCGGCCCAGCGATGGCAAAACCCACCTGGTGACCAACCAGGCCTGCTTTGGCTGCACCATCGCCTGCGGGCGCATCAGCAAAATCGACGAGACGCACTTCAGCGTGCAAAACAAGCCGCAGTACTGGGGTGCGAGCGGCGGTCTGGAGTACGAAGCCGCCTGGGCGCTGGGCGCGGCCAACGGCGTCAACGACCTCGAGGCGCTGCAGTACGCCAACCTTATCTGCAACGAGCAGGGCATGGACCCGATCAGCTTCGGCGCCACCGTCGGTGCGGTCATGGAGCTCTATGAACTGGGCGTGCTGACCAAGGAGCAAATCGGTATCGAAGCGCCCTTTGGCTCGGCGCGCGCGCTGTGCGAGCTGGCCGATATGACCGCCAACGGCGTGGGCTTCGGCAAAGAAATCGCACTCGGCTCCAAGCGCCTGTGCGAGAAGTACGGCCACCCCGAGCTGTCCATGAGTGTGAAGGGGCAGGAGTTCCCCGCTTACGACAGCCGCGGCATCCAGGGCATGGGGCTGGCTTATGCCACGAGCAACCGTGGCGCGTGCCACCTGCGCGGCTATACGGTGGCGTCGGAAGTGTTGGGCATCCCCATCAAGACCGACCCGCTGACCACCGAGGGCAAGCCCGAGCTGGTCAAAGCCTTTCAGGACGCCACCGCCGCCTTCGACTCCGCGGGCATTTGCATCTTCACCAGCTTTGCCTGGACGCTGGCCGACGTGGCTCCACAAGTGGCGGCGGCCTGCGGCGAGGAGTTCACGGTGCAGGAGCTCGAGCGCATCGGTGAGCGCATCTGGAACATGGAGCGCGCCTTCAACAACGCCGCGGGCTTTACCGCCCGCGATGACACACTGCCGCCGCGGCTGCTGACCGAGCCCGCCAAGACCGGCCCAGCCAAGGGGCTGACCAACAAGCTGCCGGAGATGCTGCCCAAGTACTACGAGGTGCGCGGCTGGGATGCCGAGGGTCGGCCCAAGCCGGAAACCCTGGCGCGGTTGGGCCTGTGATCGGGCGCACCGTCTCGAGCACATCCGCACGTGCGAGCGGCCTGCCTGGCCGCTTACCGCTTGGTGGAGAGCATTGACATGACGCATCACGTCATTCTGGGTGCGGGTCCTGCCGGCGTCATCGCCGCGGAGACCATCCGCAAACATGCGCCGGCAGACCGTATCACCCTGGTGGGCGACGAGCCGGAGCCGCCGTACTCGCGCATGGCCATTCCCTACCTGCTCATTGGGCAGATCGACGAAGCGGGAACCCATCTGCGCAAGGCGCCCGACCACTACGAGCGGCTGGGCATCGAGCGCGTGTTCGCCCGGGCGAAGTCGGTCGATGCGCAAGCGCGCACGGTCACGCTCGACGACGGGTGGGCGTTGCCGTTCGATCGGTTGCTGATCGCCACCGGATCGCGCCCCGTGCGTCCGTCGATTCGCGGCATCGACCTGCCCGGCGTGCACCACTGCTGGACGCTCGCCGATGCGCGCGCCATCATGGCGCGCGCGCAGCCCGGGGCGCGCGTGCTGCAGCTGGGGGCGGGCTTCATTGGCTGCATCATCATGGAGGCGCTGCAACAGCGCGGCGTGACGCTGACCATCGTCGAGATGGGCGACCGCATGGTGCCGCGCATGATGGGGCCTGCTGCCGGCGGCATGATCCGCCAGTGGTGCGAGGCCAAAGGCGTGGCGGTGCATACCAGCACGCGGCTGGAGGTCATCGAGCGCGCCGAGCCACTGCGCGTGCGTCTGTCCAACGGGCAACATATCGACGCCGACTTGGTCATCATCGCCGCCGGGGTCAAGCCCGCCATCGAATTTCTCCAAGACAGCGGCATCCGTTGCTTACAGGGGGTGCTGACCGACGAACAGATGCAGACCAACGTCTCCGGCATCTATGCCGCGGGCGACTGTGCCGAGGCCTTCGACAAGATATCGGGCACCACCATCGTGAGCGCCATCCAGCCCAACGCGGCCGAGCAGGCGCGCGTGGCCGCGCTCAACATGGTGGGGCAGCGCGCCGAGTTGCGCGGTGTGACCCAGATCAACGTGCTCGACACGCTGGGGCTGATTTCGGCCAGCTTTGGCAACTGGCAGGGGGTGCCGGGGGGCGAGCGCGTGGAGCGCGTCGATGCGCAGCACCACAAGGTGTTGAGCCTGTGCTTCGACGGTGACGTGATGGTGGGCTGCAACAGCGTGGGCTGGACGCAGCACATCGGCGCCTTGCGTGGCTTGGTCGAGGGGCGTGTGCGGCTGGGCGAATGGAAAGACAAGTTGATGCACGACCCCACGCAGTTCATGGCCGCCTATTTGGCGGCTGCGCAGGCGCAGGCGCACTGGAGCGCGGCGGCCGATGCCCGGCGGCGTTGAGGTTGGCGACCCGATGCGCATCACCCTCAAACTGTTTGCCACGCTGGGCGACTACTTGCCCGCCGGGGCACGCTTCAACCAGGTCGAGCTCGACGTGCCCGAGGGCAGCACGGTGCAAGCCCTGATCGAGCGCTACCAACTGCCACCGCGCCTGGTGCACCTGGTCTTGGTCAACGGCGTGTTCGTGCCACCGGCCGACCGTGCACAGCGCGCCTTGGCCGCCGGTGACGTGGTGGCCGTGTGGCCACCGATTGCCGGGGGATGACCTGGTAGGCCAGTCCGGTGAATACGGCCAGTGACGAGACCTTCGAACGCGAGATGGGCTGCACGGTGCACGAGTGGCTGCGCTGGCTGCCCATGGCCGTGGGGCCGCACCCGTGGATCCGCACCGACGACGGCGCGTGCGTGGACGTTGGCGCCGGCCGTTTGACGCTGACGTGGCAGCCCCTGCCACCACGGGTCATCGCGCGCTTGTGTCTGCCGCGGCTCTCGGTGCAGTTTCGGTTCGATCGGGTGGCGGCGGACGAGCGTCAAGCCTTCTTGCGCCACTTCGACCTGGTCATGCGTCGCGGGGGCGGCTGAGGCAGGCAGCGCCCCGCGTGTAGGTCCGTGGGCGAAGGGCTCACGCGTTCTGCGGGCGACGACCGCCCGCGAGCCAACCCATGATGGTGTAGGTCAGCAGCGTGGTACCCACGAACCCCACGCCGTAGACGATCAGGATCAAAAACCAGTCGGCCGGGCCAGCCGCGTCGGTGAAGCCGGACGACGACGCGGCCGCCATGATGACGAGCGCGAGCCCGCCGCCGAGCAGACCCAACAGCTCCGCCAGCACCAGTCGTCGCGTGGCGATGCGGCCCTCGCGGCGCCACAGCCAGACGAAACCCGCCACGGTGCCCAGGGCCAGCAGTGGCAATATCCACAGCAGCGGGCCCAGCATCTCCTGAAAGACGGCAAGAAACACCCAGGGGTCGTAGTTCTTCATGGTTGGCCACTCCAAGGGGACGTTGACGTCAGGCGCGTCCGCGCAGCATGCTGATGTAGGTGGGTTTGAGCGCCATCGTCTTCATGACCCAGCTCACCCATAGCTCCTCCAGCGGCGCGATGAAGCCGGGGAACGACTGATATAGGTTGTCGTGGTAGTCAAACTCGATCAACATCGCCCGGCCCAGCCGGGTGATCAACGGGCACGACGTGTAGCCGTTGTACGTTTCCTGCGATGGCTTGCCACTCAGATCGCCCACCAAGTGATCCACCGCCACGGGAACCTGCCACTTGACGCTGGCGGCCGTCTTGCCCTTGGGTACACCGGCGATGTCACCCACCCCGAACACGTTGGGGTAGCGCTTGTGGCGCAGCGTTTCGCGGTCCACCTCCATCCAGCGCTCTCGGGCGAACGGGCCATCTTGCCACGGCAGTGGGCTGTTGCGCACGACTTCGGGTGCGCGCATCGGCGGCACCACGTGGATGAAGTCGTACTGCAGTTCGGTGGTGCCGGCGGGCGAGCGGTACGTGGCCAGCCGTCGGCCCAGGTCGATACTCACCAACTGGTGTTCCATGTGGGTGCGCACGCCGCGGTCCAGAAACAGCATGCGCACTTTCTCCGAGACGATCGGCACGGAGAACAGCGCCTTCTGCGGTGCCAAGTAGTGCAGCTCGGCCTTGCCGCGTGTACCTGCGCGGCGCAGGCGGTCGTCGGTGATGAAGGTGTACTTCAGCGGCGCGCCAGCGCACTTCATGTCGGTATGGGGGCGCCCGAAGAGCCCCACGCCGCCCGTCTGGGCAAAGGCGGCCATGGCGCGCCACGTCGTCTCGGCCGCTTGCGGGCCGTTGTAGACGCTGCCCACGCCGTCGCGCCCGATCCAGGCGGTGTCCATGCCCTCGATCGCACCGTAATCCAGCTCCAGCCCACAGGCCACGATCAGGTAGTCGTAGTCGATGCGCCGCCCGCTGGCCGTGGTGACGTGGCGGGATTCGGGGTCGATTTCGGCCGCGGCCTCCTGCACCCAGTCCACCCCCGCTGGGACGTACTCCTGCGTGGTCGACACCACATAACTGGCCGGCTTGATGCCGGCGCCCACCAGGGTGTAACCCGGCTGGTAGAAATGTTCGCGGCGGGCGTCGATGAGGGTGATGCTGGCCTGGGGCAGCCGGCGGCGCAGATACGAGGCGCTGGCCAGCCCGGCCGCGCCTGCGCCGACGATGGCAATGCGGGCCTTGGCGTTGGTGGTTGCAGGCTGGGCATGCGCGGGTGCCGTCTGCATACCCAAGCCCAATGCCCCGAGTGCCGCTAAGCGGGCAAGCGCGGCGCGACGATCGCGATCGAAAGAGGCCACGACGGTTGTCTCCTTGATTCGAAAGATACTCTCAGGAGTTTGTATGATGTGGTGTAGAAAGTTGACAGGGTTTGACAAAACGCAAACCGTGTGCCCTCGTTTTATTAGGAGAAACCCCGATATGGACACCTCGACCCCCGTCACCGTCGTTCGACGCGACGGCTACCAATTCTACATCGATTTCGGGCTGGGTACTCCCGGCTGGATCAGCGACGAGCCCCCGCCGTTGGGGCAGTCCGCTGGCCCGTCGCCCAAGCACCTGCTGCTGGCTGCCGTGGCCAACTGCCTGTGTGCCAGCCTCACCTTTGCGTTGTCCAAATTCAAGCAAGAGCCTGGGCGCCTGAGTGCCACCGCGCACGCCACCGTGGGCCGCAACGCCGCCAACCGGCTGCGCATCCAGCACATCCAGGTGGATCTGCGTCTGGAGCGCCCCGGTGCGGCCTACGAGCACCTGGACCGCATCCTCGGGCAATTCGAGGAATTCTGTACCGTCTCGATGAGCGTGCGCGAGGGCATCCCGATCGACGTGCGTGTCATCGACGCCGACGGGCAGGTGCTCAAGGGGTGATTTCCTGCGGCTGCGTGCCACCGAGCGCCGCGATCAGGTCGCCGAGCAGCGCCGACAATTCGCCCGTGGCGATCGCCGCGTCGCCGTCGAAGCCATCGGTCTCTGCGGCGTCGTTGTCTTCGAACACGCCGTCCTGAAACGCGATGCGGCGCAGTTGCCAGGTCTCGGTCAGCACGAAGCTGACGCGACCGTCCCAATCGAGCGCGAGGCGGGTGGGGCGTTTGCCCTGCGCCAGGTGGCGTTGCATCTCGTCACCGTCGAGCACGTGGCGGCTGTAGCGCACCACGGCCGGGCTGTCGCCGTCCGCTTTGAGTTCGACTTCGCGGCCCGGGGCGAAGTGCGCCGGCCAATCGTCGGCAGGCGACGCGAGCCAGCCCGCCATGGCGGTGGCGGGCGCTTGCGCGGTCTGCAGCGGCTCCACGCGCAGTCCGTCCAGTGCCTTGACCAGCGCCGTCACCACCGCATCCACGCGTTTGGTGCTCGTGGTGTCGAGCGCCACTCGGCCTGCCGCGACATCCATCCAAACCAGCACATCCACCGTCTGTGCAAACGCCATCGGCAGCAGCGCCTGCACGATTTGCTCTTTGAGCTCGCGCTGCTCGCGCCGGCCCGGCTGACGCCCCTCGGTGGCCTCGATCTGCGCGCAGCGCCCCTGCAGCTCGCGCTTGACGACGGCAGCCGGCACGCGCTTGCTCTCGATGCGAAAGCGCATCAAGCGGTGCCCGGCCACCGATTCGACCAGCGGCGCATGCGGTTGCCCGCGCGGCGGCACCCAGCCCTGGCTGTGCATTTCGTTGGGACCACAGGGGTGGAAGGGCTGGGTGGCCAGCGCCTGCTCCATCGCCTCCAGTGGCGCGACAAAACCGCCGCCCAGCCGAAATACCGTCAGATTTTTGAACACGTCGGGGCAGGAGGAAAAGAGGGCCGGAGAGGGGGCGGCCAGATCAGCCAACCGCCGGCGAGCGGGGTAGCAGCGGCCGAAAGAAAAGGGGGTGTGGAGCGGGCGATGGGAATCGAACCCACGTCTTGAGCTTGGGAAGCTCAGGTCCTACCATTGAACGACGCCCGCGTCACCCTCTATTGTAGGGCATAGGCGCGGCCCGGCCGCGCCCGGTGTGGGGTTACTTCAACACGTCGCCGATGCAGACGTACTTGAGCTCGACGTACTCGTCGATGCCGTGGTGCGATCCCTCACGCCCTAGGCCCGATTGTTTGACGCCGCCGAAGGGAACGTGCTCGGTGGCCAGGATGCCGACGTTGACACCGACCATGCCATATTCCAGCGCCTCGGCCACGCGGAAGATGCGCCCCACGTCGCGGCTGTAGAAGTAGCTCGCCAGTCCGTATTCGGTGTTATTGGCCAGGCGGATGACTTCGTCCTCGGTGCGGAACTTGAACACCGGCGCAAAGGGGCCAAAGGTTTCCTCGCGCGCACACAGCATGTCCGGCGTGGCGTCGGCCACCACCGTTGGCGCATAAAACAGACCGCCCAGCCGGTGGCCGCCGGTGAGCACGCGGCCGCCCTTGGCCAGCGCATCGTCCACGTGCCGTTGGACTTTTTCTACCGCGGCTTCCTCGATCAGCGGCCCCTGATTCACGCCTTCGTCGAACCCGTTGCCCACCTTGGCCGTGGCCACCTTGGCGGCAAATTTGTGCACGAAGGTCTCGTACACCCCCTCCTGCACGTAGATGCGGTTGGAGCACACGCAGGTCTGCCCCGCGTTGCGGTACTTGCTGGCGAAGGCACCGTCGACCGCGCTGTCGATGTCCGCGTCGTCGAACACGATGAAGGGCGCATTGCCACCCAGTTCCAGCGAGAGCTTCTTGACCGTGGGGGCGCTTTGCGCCATGAGGATGCGGCCCACTTCGGTGGAACCAGTAAAGCTCAGGTGCCGCACCACGTCGCTGTCGCACAACACCCGACCGATGGCGATGCTGCCCGGCCCATCGCTCGTCAGCACGTTGAGCACACCCGCGGGGATGCCGGCGCGCAGCGCCAGCTCCGCAGCGGCCAGTGCCGTCAGCGGGGTTTGCTCGGCCGGTTTGATTACCACCGTGCAGCCGGCCGCCAGTGCTGGAGCGACTTTGCGCGTGATCATGGCCAGCGGAAAGTTCCAGGGCGTGATCGCCGCGCACACGCCGATGGGCTGCTTGAGTACCAACAGGCGGCGGTTGTTGTCGAAGGGGGGAAGGGTTTCGCCGTTGACGCGCTTGGCCTCCTCGGCAAACCACTCGACGAAGCTGGCGCCATAAGCCACCTCGCCCTTGGCCTCGGGCAGGGGTTTGCCCTGCTCAGCGGTCATGATGCGCGCCAGATCGTCCTGATGGGCCATCAGCAGGTCGTACCATCGACGCAGAATGTTGGCGCGCTCCTTGGCCGTCTTGCTCCGCCACGCGGGCCACGCCGCGTTGGCCGCATCGATGGCACGCTGGGCATCGCCCGGGTCCAGCTTGGCTACCCGCGCCAGCTCCTGCCCGGTGGCGGGGTCGGTCACGGCAAAGCGCTCGGGTGCGGCCACCCAATGGCCATCGATCAGCGCGTCGGTTTTGAGCAAGCTCGGATCCCGCAGCTGTACCAGCGGGGTGGCTTTCATGTCCATCGTCGTCTCCGTCGAAAACCGTGGTCAACCACTACTGTAGCGCGTCGTGCACAGTGAGACCGGTACAGCGGGTGACACGGCTTGCCAGGCTGTGTCGGATGGCGGGCCGGTACAGGCCCATGTCACCGCCACCGTGCCTCATCCGTCCCCAGTGCCGGTGGCGCGCGATCGGCGGTGGGACGCTGGCCGTCGAACCGGATGGGGTGCGCCACCATCGGCGGGCGGTCGGCGGTGCCCGGCAGCAGCAGCTCGCGTGCGTGCACGTGGGGGTGGGCCATGACCTGCGCGATGTCGTTGATCGGGGCACACGGTACGCCCGCGGCGTCGAGGGCGCGTACCCAGTCGGCCGTGTCACGCTGGCGTGTCCACTCGGCGATTTGCGGCACCAGCAGCGCGCGGTGTTCCACCCGCGCCGGGTTGGTGGCAAAGCGCGGGTCCTGCGCCACGTCTGGGTGACCCGCCACGTCGCAAAAGCGTTGAAACTGGCCGTCGTTGCCCACGGCCAGCACCAGATGCCCGTCGCGCGTGGGGAAGGCCTGGTACGGCACGATGTTGGGGTGCGCATTGCCCATGCGCCGTGGTGTGCGCTGCCCGATGAGTTGGTTGCTGGCCTGGTTGGCCAGCATGGCCACCTGCACGTCGAACAGCGACGCATCCAGCACGCGGCCGCGGCCGGTGCGGTCGCGCTCGACCAGCGCTGCCAGGATGGCGGTGGCGGCATATACCCCGGTCATGAGGTCGGTCACGGCCACCCCCACCTTCTGTGGTTCACCGTCGGGCTCGCCGGTGATGCTCATCAATCCTCCCTCGGCCTGGATGGCAAAGTCGTAACCCGCCTTGTGCGCCAGCGGCCCGTTTTGCCCGTAGCCGGTGATGGAGCAGTAGATCAACCGCGGGTTGACGGCCTGTAGATTGGCGGCATCCAGTCCATACTTGGCCAGTTGCCCGACCTTGTAGTTTTCGATCAGCACATCGGTCTCGCGGGCCAGCGTGCGTACCTGATCGGCGCCCTCTGGGGTAGCCAGGTCGATGGTGACCGAGCGCTTGCCGCGATTGGCGCAAATGAAGTAGGCCGACTGGCGCCGTTCGGGTTGGGCGGGGTCGGGCTGCCACCATGGCGGCCCCCAGGTGCGGGTGTCGTCGCCGCTGCCGGGGCGCTCGACTTTGAGCACATCGGCGCCATAGTCGGCCAGGATCTGGCTCGCCCACGGTCCAGCCAGCACGCGCGACAAATCGAGCACGCGCACCCCCGCCAGAGGCCGGGGTGGGGTGGCGTTGGGGCGGTTCTCGGTGCCGGGTGCCGCGGCGGGGCAGGGGGCAGCAATGGGCGCGTTCATGCGGTGGCCTTAGTTGGCAAATGCCGCGATACCGGTGATGGCGCGGCCCAGGATGAGTGCGTGGATGTCGTGCGTGCCTTCGTAGGTGTTGACCACTTCCAGATTCACCAAGTGGCGCGCCACGCCGTATTCGTCGCTGATGCCGTTGCCGCCCATCATGTCGCGGGCCATGCGCGCGATGTCGAGCGCCTTGCCGCAGCTGTTGCGCTTGAGGATAGACGTCAGCTCCACCGGCGCCTTGCCCTCGTCCTTGAGGCGCCCCAGCCGCAGGCAGCCCTGCAGGCCCAGGCTGATTTCGGTCAGCATGTCGGCCAGCTTTTTCTGGATGAGCTGGTTGGCGGCCAGTGGCCGGCCGAACTGCTGGCGATCCAGCACATATTGCCGCGCGCGGTGATAGCAGTCCTCGGCTGCGCCCAGCGCGCCCCAGGCGATGCCGTAGCGCGCGCTGTTGAGGCACGTGAACGGCCCCTTGAGCCCCCGCACGCCGGGGAAGGCGTTTTCCTCAGGGCAAAAGACCTGGTCCATCACGATTTCGCCGGTGATGGATGCGCGCAAGCCCACCTTACCGTGAATCGCCGGGGCAGACAACCCCTTCCAGCCTTTTTCCAGGATGAAGCCACGGATCTGTCCCTCGTCGTCCTTGGCCCAGACCACGAACACGTCGGCGATGGGGCTGTTGGTGATCCACATCTTGGCGCCGGTGAGCGTGTATCCACCCGGCACCTTGCGCGCGCGGGTGATCATGCCAGCCGGGTCGCTGCCGTGGTTGGGCTCGGTCAGGCCAAAGCAGCCGACCCACTCGCCTGTGGCCAGTTTGGGCAGGTATTTTTGTTTCTGCGCCTCGGTGCCGAATTCGTGGATCGGCACCATCACCAGCGAAGACTGCACGCTCATCATGCTGCGGTAGCCGCTGTCCACCCGCTCGACTTCGCGCGCGATCAGACCGTAGCTCACGTAGTTGAGCCCGGCGCCGCCGTACTGCTCGGGGATGGTGGGGCCGAGCAGGCCGATTTCGCCCATTTCGTTGAAGATTGCGCGGTCGGTTTTCTCGTGCCGGAACGCCTCTTGCACACGTGGCAGCAGCCGCTCTTGGCAGTAAGTGCGTGCCGCATCGCGCACGGCGCGCTCATCGGGCGTGAGTTGATCGTCCAGAAAAAACGGGTCGGCCCAGTCGAAGGCAACCTTGGGTTGGCTCATGGTGTGTCCTTGGTGTGATGAAAAGAGGGGGCGTGTCGCACGCCAGTCGAAGGCATGGTAGTGGCTGGCTCGCGCCCGCGCAAACGAATTTTTCTGCGCCGGTTATGATCTCAACGCATATCTGAAAGGACCACTGTGCGTCGCCGCCTGCCCTCCACTCAGGCCCTGCAATGCTTCGAGGCCGCTGCGCGCCACCAAAGCTTCACGCGCGCCGCGCAAGAACTGGCGCTCACCCAAGGGGCCGTGTCGCGCCAGGTGGCGGCGCTGGAGGCGTTTTTGGGCGTGCGGCTGTTTCGGCGCACGCAGCACGGCATGGTGCTGACCCCCGCGGGGGAAGACTACGCACGCCAAGTGCGTGAACGGCTGGATGCGCTGGAGCGCGACGTGGTGGACGTGATGGGGCGCCAAGGGCAGGGCGACAGCGTCACGCTGGCCACCGTCCCCACCTTTGCCACGCGCTGGCTGATCCCGCGCCTGCCGCGGCTTGCCGCACGTCAGCCCCACTTGCTGGTGCACCTGGAGACGCGCACGCGCCCGTTTCTGTTCCCCGACAGTGGCCTGGACGCGGCCATCTGGGCCGGCACGCCGCAGCAGTTGCAGCAATGGGCCGGCACGCGTGCCACTCCCCTGCTGGACGAGGATGTGCTGCCCGTGTGCAGCCCGCGCCTGCTGGCAGCCGCGGGGGCCGACGTGGGTGAAGGCGTCGATCCCGAGGTGTTGGCCCACTGGCCACTGCTGCAGCAAGCCACCCGACCCGAGGCGTGGCGTCAGTGGTTTGACGCGCAGGGCGTGGACGCGCCGCGCGCGATGGCAGGCCCCCGCTACGAGTTGTTTTCCATGCAGGCGGCTGCCGCCATCGCGGGGCTGGGCGTGGCCCTCATGCCCACGCTGCTGGTGCAGGACGAATTGGCCAGCGGTGCGCTGGTCGTGGCCTGCCCGCGGCCGCTCAAGGCGCAGCGTGCTTATTATTGGGTGCAACCCGATGGCCCCGAACGGGCCGCGCTGGGCGTGTTCAGGGCGTGGTTATTGGAGGAATGTTCCCACGCCGGGGACATGGCTCGCCAGCACCCGGGTCGCGGTGAGTTGCCTCCAGTCGGCGGCCGTTCCATCTCGGGGGCGTGAGCGGGGCGACGCGCCCCAAGGCCGGTTCGGTTGCGGGATTGCCGACCATGTGCACAGCCTCCACCAGCTCTGTGATGCGTACTTACGCGAGGTGGTGCGCGGCGAGCGAGAGCGCCGATGATCTGCTGGACGGACTGCACACCACGGTGGTGATCCCTTTGCGCCGGCTCGATACCATGAGTGGTATGGCGCCACCCGAGCGACTGATGCCCGTCTTCGATGTCGGGGGCATCACGGTGGTTCTGGAGACTCCCAAGTTGGCCGCCGTACCCCGCCGCGTGCGGCGGCAGCGGGTAGGCAATCTCGCCGACCACCATGACGCCATCGCGTCAGCGCTCGATTTCCTGTTTCACGGATTTTGACCGCTCCTCTTTGCCGCCTTCAGCGCCTCGCCCATGATGGCCAGGCCCTCGTCCAGCAGTGCGTCGCTGGCGGTCAGTGGCACCAGAATGCGGATGACGTTGCCGTACAAGCCGCACGACAGCAGCACCAAGCCGCGCTGCAGCGCTTCGGCGCACAGGCGCTTGGTCAGATCCGCCGCCGGGCGGTTGATGTCGCCGTCTTCGAACAGCTCGATGGCGACCATGGCGCCCAGCCCGCGCACGTCCAGGATCTCGCGGTGCTGTCCCATGAGCGCCGTCAGCCCCGCACGCAGCCGCTCGCCGATGGCGCGCGAGCGGGCCAGCAAGTTTTCTTCCTCGAACACGTCGAGCACCGCCAGCGCGGCCACGCAAGCCAGCGGGTGGCCGGCGTAGGTGCCGCCGAGCCCCCCGGGCAGGGGCTTGTCCATGATCTCGGCCTTGCCGATGACCGCGGCGATGGGAAAGCCGCCCGCCATGCTCTTGGCCATGGTGATGAGGTCGGGCGCCACGCCCCATTGCTCGCATGCCAGCCAGGTGCCGGTGCGACCCGCGCCGGTTTGCACCTCGTCGGCGATGAGGACGATGCCGTGGCGGTCGCACAGCTCGCGCAAGGCGCGTGCAAACTCGAACGGCGCGACGTAAAAGCCGCCTTCGCCCTGCACGGGCTCGAGGATGATGGCCGCAACACGCTCGGGCTCGATGTCGTATTTGAACAGGTGGTGCAGGCTGCGCAGCGCGTCATCGACCGAGATGCCGTGCAGCGGATTGGGAAACTCCGCGTGGTAGATCTCGGCCGGGAAGGGGCCGAAGCCCGCCTTGTAGGGCGCCACCTTGCCGGTGAGCGCCATGCCCAGCAGCGTGCGGCCATGGAAGCCACCGCCAAAGGCGATGACGGCCTGCCGCCCGGTGGCGGCGCGGGCGATTTTGATCGCGTTTTCCACCGCCTCGGCGCCGGTGGACAGGAAAAACGCCTTTTTGGCGAAGTCGCCCGGGGCCTTGGCGATCAGCCGCTCGGCCAGCTCCACGTACGG
>DYIC01000045.1:18189-20193 GCA_020723845.1 Hydrogenophaga sp. | reverse complement strand
GTCGCCGCCGATGGCGCCGCTGTCGGCGGCCACGGCGCGGTACGTCAGCCCGAAGCGGTCGAAGATGCGCCGGTACGCCTGCGCCATGATCTGGTAGCTGCGCTGCGCGCTCTCGGCATCGCGGTCGAAGCTGTAGGCGTCCTTCATGATGAACTCACGCCCGCGCATCAGGCCAAAGCGCGGCCGCCGTTCGTCGCGAAACTTGGTCTGGATCTGATAGAAGTTTTTGGGCAGCTGCTTGTAGCTGCGCAGCTCCTGGCGCGCGATGTCGGTCACCACCTCTTCGCTGGTGGGCTGGATGACGAAGTCACGCTCGTGCCGGTCCTTGATGCGCAGCAGCTCCGGGCCCATTTTGTCGAAGCGCCCGGTCTCTTGCCACAGCTCGGCGGGCTGCACGATGGGCATGGTCAGCTCGATGGCGCCGGCACGGTCCATCTCCTCGCGCACGATGCGCTCGACCTTGCGGATGACGCGCAGCCCCATGGGCATGTAGGTGTAGATGCCGGCCGAGAGCTTTTTGATCATGCCGGCACGCAGCATCAGGCGGTGGCTGACGACCTCGGCATCGGCCGGGGCTTCCTTGAGGGTGGCGATGTGGAACTGGGAGGCTTTCATATCAACACAAATCCCGACCCGCGTTGCATAATCGGGACAGTTTCAAGAATTGGGGTCGATTATGCTTGACAGAGACGGCTTCAGGCCCAATGTCGGCATCATCTTGCTCAACCACAAGAACCAGGTGTTCTGGGGCAAGCGCATCCGCACCCACTCCTGGCAGTTTCCGCAAGGCGGCATCGACCGCGGCGAGACCCCGGAACAGGCCATGTACCGGGAACTGCATGAGGAGATCGGACTGCGCCCGGAGCACGTGGCCGTCATCGCGCGCACGCGCGACTGGTTGCGCTACGAGGTGCCGGACCGCTACATCCGCCGCGAATCGCGCGGCCACTACCGGGGACAGAAGCAAATCTGGTTTTTGCTGCGGCTCGTCAGCGGCGACTGGAACCTGAACCTGCGCGCCACCGATCACCCCGAGTTCGACGCCTGGCGCTGGAACGACTACTGGGTGCCGCTGGACAGCGTCATCGAGTTCAAGCGCGACGTCTATCAGCGCGCGCTACAGGAACTGGCGCGTTACCTGCCACCACCGGGGCCGATCGGGGCCGATCCGCGCGGCCCCCGCAACCGCTACCTGCGCTCCAATGCGCGCCCCCGGGCCGGGCCCGCGCCCAAGGGTGCCGATGGCGCGCGCCGCCCGCGGGCGCTGCCGCCCCAGCTGGCCATGCCCACGCATCTGGAACTGCCCCCGGGTGCCAGTTTCGACCCGCAACCGGCGGCCGCCGATGCGGGAGATTCGGTTCCCGCTCCGTTCCCGAGCGCGCCCTCGCGGCGCTGACCACCACGCCCTTCCCTGACACCGTGCGCTTACTCCCTCGATCCCCGCATCCGCGCTTCGCTTCTGCGCCTGGCTCGCTACGCCGCTGGCTGGCCGTGCTGGTTGGGCTCGCCACCTGCGGCAGCGCGGCAGCGCAATGGCTCAGCGACGTCCACCGTGACTGGCGCGAGGCCGACACGCCGCCACCGCCACCGCTGCGCACCGAGGGGCTGGTGCCGTTCGAGGTTTCGGTCAACAGCCAATTGCGCTTCGGCGTCGATCCCGCATCGGTCACGCTGGGCCCGGACGGCGTCATCCGCTATGTGATCGTGGCGCAAAACGCCAGCGGCGCCCTCAACGCCTGGTATGAGGGGCTACGCTGCGCCAGCGCCCAGGTCAAGACGTATGCGCACTGGAACCCGGGGCCGCCCACCGAGTGGCGCACCAACCCGGGCGCCGAGTGGCGCAACCTAGGGGGTGAGTTTGCCTCGCGCCCGGCGGTGGCGCTGGCGCGCGGTGGCTTTTGCGATGGCACCACGCCCAACGGGCGTCCGGCCGACATGCTGCGCGCGCTGCGTCACGGCAAGCCCGAGCGCTGACGGACGGCTGCCGCACCAGCGCGGCGCGGA
>DYIC01000045.1:0-18089 GCA_020723845.1 Hydrogenophaga sp. | reverse complement strand
TCGAACTCCGCCGACGAACGACGGCAGAGCAGCCGCGCCTCGGCGGCCGCGTAGTTCGCCAGTCCGCGCGCGATCTCGCGTCCATCGGGCGCGCGCACTGCGATCACGTCTCCGCGGTGGAAGTCGCCCTCCACCGCCGTCATGCCGATCGGCAACAGGCTCTTGCCTTCGTGCACCAGCTTGGCCACCGCACCGGCATCGACCGTGACGGCGCCGCGCAGTTGCAAATGATCGGCCATCCACTGCTTGCGCGCTTGCTGCTTGGGCATGTCGGCGACCAGACAGGTGCCGATCGGCTCACCCGCCGTCAGCCTCAGCAGCACGTCGGGCTCGCGTCCCCAGGCAATCACGGTCGACGCGCCCGAACCCGCCGCACGCTTGGCGGCCAGAATCTTGGTGATCATGCCGCCCGTGCCCACGCGGCTGCCCGCACCACCGGCCATGGCTTCCAGCGCGGGGTCGCCCGCCCGCGCCACGTCCACAAACGCCGCCGTTGGGTCCTTGCGCGGGTCGGCGGTGTACAGCCCACGCTGATCGGTCAGGATGATGAGCAGATCAGCCTCGACCAGGTTGGCCACCAGCGCGCCCAGCGTGTCGTTGTCGCCAAACTTGATTTCGTCGTTGACGACGGTGTCGTTTTCGTTGATGACCGGCACCACCCCCAGCCGCAGCAGCGTCAGCAGCGTCGAGCGGGCGTTCAGGTACCGCTCGCGGTCGGCCAAGTCGGCGTGCGTCAGCAGCACCTGCGCGCTGCCCACGCCGTGGGCGCGCAGCTGCGTCTCGTACATCTGGGCCAGCCCCATCTGCCCTACCGCGGCCGCCGCCTGCAGCTCGTGCACTTCTTTGGGGCGCGTGGCCCAGCCCAGGCGCTTCATGCCCTCGGCGATCGCCCCGCTGCTGACCATGATGACCTCGCGGCCGTCGCGCACCAGGGCCGCGAGCTGGCGGCACCACTGGCCGATGGCCTGCGCGTCCAGGCCACGCCCCTCGTTGGTGACCAGGCTGGAGCCCACCTTGACGACGATGCGGCGGGCCGCGCGCAGCACCTCCTGTGGGGCCCGCTGCGGCAGCGCGAGCCCCGTGGTGGCCGAGTGCGCCTGCGGCGAGTTCGGGCTGGCGTGGGAAACGGACACGGCTTCGGCGGTGGGGGCGGTCGGCATCATCGGGGCGGGCAAACGCGGGCAAACGGTGAGGCAGCAGTGAACGATCCGTGGAGAGAGTACGACGGCAACCTCAGGCGCGAAAACGCGGGTCGTCGCCGTGCGCCGGGGTCGGCTCGGCGTCCTGGCGATGGGCGTCGAAGCGCGGATCGACCTCGACCGGCGGCGCCTGCGCTTCGCGCTGCGCGGCCAGATACTCGTACACCTTGAGCATGAGATGCTCGCAGCCTTCGCGCGTGAGCGCCGAGATGGTAAACACCGGGCCACGGAAGCGCAACCGGCGCACGAAGTCGCGCACGCGCGCCTCGCGCTCCTCCGGCGGCACCATGTCGAGCTTGTTGAGCACCAGCCAGCGCGGCTTCGCCGCCAGTTGGGGGTCGTACTTTTTGAGTTCCGCGACGATGGCGCGCGCCTGCGCCACCGGGTCGACCGTGTCGTCGAACGGCGCCAGGTCGACCATGTGCAACAGCAGCCGGGTGCGCTGCAGGTGGCGCAAGAACTGATGCCCCAGCCCCGCGCCTTCGGCCGCGCCCTCGATCAGCCCGGGCACGTCGGCGATGACGAAGCTCTTTTCGGGCCCGACGCGCACCACACCCAGGTTCGGGTGCAGGGTGGTGAAGGGGTAGTCGGCGATCTTGGGCCGCGCGTTGGAGACGGCCGCGATCAGGGTCGATTTGCCCGCATTGGGCATGCCCAGCAGTCCGACGTCAGCCAACACCTTGAGCTCGAGCTTGAGGCTGCGGCGCTCGCCGGGCCGCCCCAGCGTCTTCTGACGCGGCGCGCGATTCGTGGAACTCTTGAAGTGCAGGTTGCCAAAGCCGCCGTCACCACCCTTGGCCAGCAGCACCTTCTGCCCCGGCTGCAGCAGCTCGAACAACACCTCGCCGGTCTCGGCATCGCTGATGACGGTGCCGACCGGCATGCGCAGCACGATGTCCTCGCCCTTGGCGCCAAACATGTCCGAGCCTTTGCCGTGCTCGCCGCGCTGCGCCTCGAAGCGGCGCGTGTAGCGGTAGTCGACCAAGGTGTTGAGGTTTTCGTCGGCAATGGCCCAGACGTGGCCGCCGCGGCCGCCGTCGCCGCCGTCGGGGCCGCCGAATTCCTTGAACTTCTCGTGGCGAAACGACGCGCAGCCGTTGCCACCGTCGCCAGCGGCGACGTCGATCGTGGCTTCATCGACGAATTTCATGACGACTCCTGCGCCGACCGCGAAACGACAAGGGCCCGCAACCGCGGGCCCGTGCCGGAACATGACCTGAGGCCCGCCGTGGCCCGCAGGGCGTGCGCCCTAAAGCCACGCTGGCACGTCAGGCGGGAATGACGTTGACCACCTTGCGGTTGAGCGCGCCCTTGACGGCGAACTCGACCTTGCCCGCCACGGTGGCGTAGATGGTGTGGTCTTTGCCGATACCGGTGCCGGTGCCGGGATGGAACTGGGTGCCGCGCTGGCGCACGATGATCGCACCGGCGCTGACGTCCTGGCCGCCATACACCTTCACGCCCAGCATCTTGGGCTTGGAGTCGCGGCCGTTACGGGTGGAGCCGCCGCCTTTTTTCTGTGCCATGGTGGGTCACCTCGTCAGACGTTGATCGAGCCGATTTGCAGCTCGGTGAAGTTTTGCCGGTGGCCTTGGCGCTTTTGGTAGTGCTTGCGGCGACGCAGCTTGAAGATGCGCACCTTCTCACCCCGACCATGCGACACGACCGTGGCCGTGACCGTTGCGCCGCTGACCAAGGGGGTGCCCACCCGGATGTCCGCGCCGTTGCCCACGGCCAACACCTGGTCGATCACGATCTCTTGGCCTACGTCCGCAGCGATCTGTTCTACTTTGATTTTTTCGCCGGCAGCCACGCGATACTGCTTGCCGCCGGTTTTTATGACCGCGTACATAGGTTACCTCTTTGCTGAAAACGCCCCGCAACGCCCCGGATTCGCCCCGGGCAACGAGGACAGATACACTCGACGCCAAAGCGCCGAACCCGCAATTGTACAGAATCCCATCGTTTGCTGCCAAGCCCCCTTCCCCACGACTGCCCCACACTGCCATCGACATGTCCCTTGTGTCCCCGGCTTCGGCCGCGTCACCGTCACCACGCGGGCTGATCGCGATTTTCGGTTCCACCTTTTTCGAGCTGGTGGGCTATTTCATGCTCACGCCGTGGCTGATTCTGCGCCTGAGCGAGCAGCAAGCCCCCACGGCGCTCATCGGCCTGTTCGCGGCCAGCGCCTGGGTGGGCATTTTGCTGGTGACGCCGTTTGCCTCGGCGCTGACGCGCGCACTTGGGCGGCGGCGTGCGCTGTGGCTGTCGGGCGCCGTGCCAGTGGTGGCGGGCATCGGCTACGGGTTGCCGCTGGAGGGCTCGGCAGCGCTGGCGTTGTGGTTTGGCCTCAAGATGCTCGCAGGCATGGCGTCCGGGCTGCGCTGGGTGTTGGCCGAAGCGCTGGTGGCCGAGTTCGCCCCGCCTCACCTGCGCGGGCGAGCGGTGGGCCTGTTCGAGACCATGGTGGGGGCGACCTTCGTCATCGGGCCTTTGCTGCTGGCCGCCGTCGGGCCGTCCAGCCCGCAGGCATTGTGGCTATCGGTGGCGCTGCTGGCCGTGGGGCTGGGCTGGGCGCTGCGGGTGCCCCCGCTGCCGCCCGAGCCCGACGCGCACGACGCCCACGTGGGCTGGCGTGGCGTGTGGGCGGCGCTGCGGGCGCACCCCGTCATCATGGCGGCGGGTTTTTGCGGCGGTTTTTTCGAAAGCGGACTGACCTCGATCCTGCCCCTGTACGGCGTGGCGCTGGGGCTGGGGGCGGCCGCGGCGGCGCTGCTGGTGTCTGCCAGTGGACTCGGCAGCGCGATGTGGATGCTGCCCGCCGGGGCACTGGCCGACCGGATGGGGCGTAGGCCCGGGCGGCGCGGCGGCGCGGGCGGTGCCCGGCTGCAGCTGATGCGGGTGTGCGCGGCCGTCACGCTGGTGGCCACCCTGATCATCCCCTGGGTGGCGGGCACGCCTTGGCTGGCGTGGCCGGTAGCCTTTCTATGGGGCGGCGCTGGGGGTTGCTTGTACACGCTGGCCATGATCGACATCGGCGCGCGCGAACGCGGCGTCACACTGGTCAACAGCACCGCCGTGCTGGTCATGGCCTACACGCTGGGCGGGGTGCTGGCGCCGTCGCTGGCGGGCGCAGCCCTGCAGTGGGCGCCGCGCGTGGGCTTTCCGGCGCTGCTCACCGCGGTGGCACTGGTGTGTCTGGTGCTGCTGGCGCGGGCGCGCACGTCAGGGCGCGCGGGCTAGGTCGCCCAAAGCACCGGCGGTGGGCATCATCTCCCGGGGCTGGGGACGGTCGATCAGGCGATCGGCGATTCCGCCCCCAACCCACATGCCGAGGAGCGTCAACCAGGCCGTCAGGGCAAAGATCGATCCGCCCGTCATGCCCGCGCCGACCGCACAGCCACCGGCCAGCATGGAGCCAAAGCCCATCAGCACCGCGCCGACGATGTAGCGCGGCATGGTATAGGCGCCGCCGAAGCCCTCCAACTTCCACTCACGCCCGACCAGCGCCCCGGCCAGCGAACCCAGAAAGACGCCCGGCATCAGCCCCAGCCCGAAGGTCCAGGGTTTGTTGGGCTCGGCCAACACGCGCATGAGCCATTCGGCCGATGGGCCGCTGAAGGTCATGCCCTGGATCTGCACCGGCTCGAACGAGTGCGTCATGACCTGGTAGCTAAAAACCCAGGCCAGCGCGACCATCAGGCCCGTGGCGGCCCCACCGAACCACTTCCAGAACCCCCAGCCGCTGCGCACGGCAAAAAACAAGGCGGCAGCCGCCCACACCAACCCGAGTAGCAACCCCAACCAGGGCCCGCCACCCAACCAAGCCAGCACATCGCGTGATGGCCCGCCCTCGACGACCCACCAACTGCCGACGGCCTCGCGCCACGGGGCCAGCACCCCGCCCAGCGAGGCCTGCGCGGTGACCGCGAAGATCAATCCCGACAGCAAGGCGCGCAAGTTGCCGTTGGCCGACAGCACGAGCAAGCGGCTGGCGCAGCCGCGCGTCATCACCATGCCCAGCCCGAACAGCAGGCCGCCAATGACCGCACCCGACAGGCTGCCACGGGTGGCCAGCTGGCGCGCGCTGCTGACGTCCAGCCAGCCCAGCAGCACGGCGGACTGCACCGCCACGACGGCCGTCGAAAACGCCAGTAACCACACCGCCAACTTGTCACCAAAGCGCCGATGCCAAAACTCGATGACCGCTGCGCGCAGGCAAAACTTGGAGCGCTGCCCGAAAAACCCAAACCCCAAGCCCAGCACCAAGCCCCCAGCGGCCAATATCCCCGCCTCGCCCCAGCGCTCGATCCACGCGGTCCAGTCGATCATGATGACACCATCGATCCATTCGAATCTTCGAATGGTGTGCTGGCACCACGACGCCCGTGTTGACGCGGATCAACTCGGAGACGGGTTTTCGACCGCGGCGTCGCAGTCGCACCCGCTGCCCGCGGCGATCCAGCGCGCCAGCCATGGCTGCGCGCGCGCCGTCAGCCAGCGCCCGATACGTCCGTCCCCCCAGCCCAGCAACGCGCCCGGGTCGTGCAGCACCCCGCAGCGGTAGCGCCGCTCGGTCGCCACCCAGCGCAGCGCCACGCACGCTCCGCACCGGCGGCGACTCAGCACGATGCCGACCGGACACGGCTCGAGCAGACAGCACACACCGCAGCCGTTACAGGGCTGGCCCCAGGCGGGTTTGGGTGGCGCGTCGGGTTCGATCCACACCACGCGCGCCGGCGTGACCGCAGTCGGCTTCACGTATCCCCCCGTGCCAGCACGGCGGCCAGCGCCTGCCCCGTGTGCGTGCCTTGGCACACCAGGTCCTCGGGGGTACCCTCGCCCACCACACGGCCGCCACCCGCCCCGCCCTCGGGACCCAGGTCGATGACCCAATCCGCCTCCGCGATCAGGTCCAGGTCGTGCTCGATGACGACGACGCTATGCCCGCCATCGACCAGCCGGTGCAGCACCCGGATGAGCTTGTCCACGTCGGCCATGTGCAGGCCCACGGTCGGCTCGTCCAGCACGTATAGCGTGTGCGGCGCTTTTTGCCCGCGCCGGCCAACGTCATCGCGCACCTTGCTCAGCTCCGTCACCAGCTTGATGCGCTGCGCCTCGCCACCGGACAGCGTCGGGCTCGGCTGCCCGAGCGTCAAATAACCCAGTCCCACGTCTTGTAGCAGGTGCAGCGGGTGCGCGATCGCGGGCATGGAGGCAAAGAAGTCCACCGCCTCGTCCACGGACATGGCCAGCACCTCGCCGATGGACCGGCCGCGCCAGGTCACGGCCAGCGTCTCGGGGTTGAAGCGCGCCCCGCCGCAGGCCTCGCACGGCACCTTGACGTCGGGCAGGAAGCTCATTTCGATCGTGCGCACCCCCTGCCCCTCGCACACCGGGCAGCGGCCATCGCCGGTGTTGAAGGAAAAGCGCCCGGGACCAT
Source organism: Hydrogenophaga sp. (assembly GCA_020723845.1). Classification (GTDB taxonomy): domain Bacteria; phylum Pseudomonadota; class Gammaproteobacteria; order Burkholderiales; family Burkholderiaceae_C; genus Tepidimonas. The sequence continues at coordinate 11,447 of DYIC01000045.1, read as the reverse complement.
AGCCACGGGCCTTGGCCTCCAGCGTTTCGGCATAGAGCTTGCGAATCGCATCCCAAAAACCGACGTAGGTGGCCGGACACGAGCGCGGCGTTTTGCCGATCGGGGTCTGGTCCACCTCCAGCACGCGGTCGATGACCTGCACACCATCGATGCGCGCACAGCCGCTCCAGCGCAGCGCGCGGCTGCGCCGGGGCGCGGCCAGCGCCGCCGCCACGTTGGCCAGCAGCACGTCGCGCGCCAGCGTGGATTTGCCCGAGCCGCTCACGCCGGTGACGGCCACCAGCCGGTGCAGCGGCACGCGCACGTCGATCCCCTGCAGATTGTGGCGCTGTGCCCGGCGCACCCACAGCGCCGAGGCGTCGTCGGTCACGGGGCGGCGCGGCTGCAGCGGGTGGCGCATCGCCTGCGCCAAATAGCGGCCGGTCTGCGACTCGGGCGTGCGCATCAGGTCGTCGACGCCGCCTTGTGCCACCACCCGCCCCCCGCGGCGCCCGGCACCGGGGCCGATGTCGATCAGGTGATCGGCGCGGCGGATCGTGTCCTCGTCGTGCTCCACCACCACCAGCGTGTTGCCATGCTGACGCAAGGCGTGCAACGCGTCGAGCAGGATGCGGTTGTCGCGCGGATGCAGCCCAATGGTGGGTTCGTCGAGCACGTAGCACACGCCCTGCAGGTTGGAGCCCAGCTGCGCCGCCAGCCGGATGCGCTGCGCCTCGCCACCCGACAACGTGGGCGCGCCACGGTCGAGGGTCAGATAGCCCAGCCCCACCTGCTGCAAAAAGCGCAGGCGGCTTTCGATTTCGGGCAACAGATCGCGGGCGATGTCGGCCTCGCGCCCGCTGAGGGCGTCGGGCGCGCGCAGTGTACGCACCCAGGCCAACACCTCATCGACGCTCCAGCGCGCGATGTCGGTGATGGGGCGATCGCGGAAGCGCACCGCGCGCGCGATGGGGTTGAGGCGGGTACCACCGCAGGTGGCGCACGGCTCGTCGCCCAGATCGTCCAGCTCGGGCTCGGCAAAGGTGTGCTCGCGCCCGCGCGCGTCGTCGCGCGTGCGGTCGTCGAGCGCGCGGCGCTGCTCGCGCGTGAGCTGCACCCCGGTACCCACGCAATCCGGGCACCAACCATGCGGGCTGTTGTACGAAAACAAGCGCGGGTCCAGCTCTGGGTAGCTGGTGCCACACACCGGGCAGGCGCGCTGGGTAGAGTACACCGCGGCCTCGGCATCCCCTTCGGCCAGGGCGTGCACCACCCCCTTGCCATGCTGTAGCGCCTGCGCAAGGGCCTGGCGGAGATCCGCCTCCGCCGCCGGTGTCACGCGCAGCGTCGCCACCGGCAGCTCCAGCGTGTGCTCTTTGTAGCGGTCCAGGCGCGGAAAGCCCTGTGTGGGCAGCATCTGTCCATCGACGCGCAACTGTGGGTAGCCACGCTGCGCGGCCCACTCCGCCCATTCGGTGTACACCCCTTTGCGGTGGACGACCAGTGGTGCCAGCACGCTGAGGGTGCGCCCCCGATAGCGCTGCAGCCACTGGGCGACGATGCGCTCGGGCGTCTGCGGCTGCACCGGCGCACCATCGTGCACGCAGTGCTGCACCCCCAGCTTGACATACAGCAGCCGCAGATAGTGCCAGACCTCGGTCACCGTGCCGACCGTGGACTTGCGCCCCCCGCGCGAGAGGCGCTGCTCGATCGCCACCGTGGGGGGGATGCCCCAGACGGCGTCCACCTCCGGGCGGCCCGCCGGTTGCACGATGCTGCGCGCATAGGCGTTGAGGCTCTCCAGGTAGCGGCGCTGCCCCTCGTTGAACAGAATGTCGAACGCCAGCGTCGATTTGCCCGAACCACTGACGCCGGTGATGACGGTGAAGCGCCCGTGCGGAATGTCCACCGACAGGTCGCGCAGGTTGTGTTCGCGCGCGTGCACGATGCGGATCGCATCGGGCGGCGCCGCGGGGCGCGCCACGGGGGCCGCAGCGGCGGGACGCGGCTCACCCGCGGCCGCCGCCTCGCCGATGGCCTGGGCGTACTCGCGCAACGCGGCCGCGGTGTGGCTGCTGGGGTGCTGGCGCAGCTCCTCGGGCGTACCGGCGAACACGACCGTGCCCCCTTCATCACCGCCTTCCGGCCCCAAGTCGATGACCCAGTCGGCCGCCCGGATCACGTCCAGGTTGTGCTCGATGACCACCAGCGAATGCCCGGCCTCCAGCAGCTTGCGCAGCGCGCGCATCAGTTTGGCGATATCGTCGAAGTGCAGACCCGTGGTCGGCTCGTCGAACAAAAACAGCATGCCGCGCGCGCGCCCCGTCTTGTCCGCCCAGGGAGCGCCGGGGTCGCCGACCGGCACGCCGCGGCGCGCGCCGCGCTTGGGCGCCTGGGGTGTCGCGGCAGCCAGATGGCCTGCGAGCTTGAGGCGCTGCGCCTCGCCGCCCGAGAGCGTCGGCACCGGCTGGCCCAGGCGCAGGTACTCCAGCCCCACGTCCTGCAGTGGCTGCAACACCCGTATCACCTCGCGGTCGGCGGCGAAACACTGCACCGCTTCGGCCACGGTCAGCTCCAGCACGTCGGCCACGCTCAGCCAGCGCCCACCGCGCTCGATGGTCACCTCCAGCACTTCGGGGCGGTAGCGCCGCCCGTGGCAGTCAGGGCAGCGCAGGTACACGTCAGATAGAAATTGCATCTCCACGTGCTCGAAGCCCGAGCCGCCGCAAGTCGGGCAACGCCCGTCGCCGCTGTTGAAGCTGAATTTGGCCGCCGTGTAGCCGCGCTGCTGCGCCAGTGGCGTCTGCGCGAACAGGGTGCGGATGGCGTCCCACGCGCCCACATAGCTGACCGGGTTGGAGCGCGCCGTTTTGCCGATCGGCGTCTGGTCGACGAAAACCACGCCCTCCAGATGGTCGGCGCCGAGCAGTCGCTCGTGCGCGCCAGGGGCCTCGGTGGGCTGGCCGAAGTGACGCAGCAGCGCCGGTGCCAGGATGTCTTGCACCAGCGTCGACTTGCCCGAGCCGCTGACCCCCGTGACCACGACCAGCCGTTGCAAGGGGAACGCGACGTCGATGCCGCGCAGGTTGTGCTCGCGCGCGCCTTCGACGATGAGGCGCGGGGTCGATTCGGTAACGCGGCGCTTGACGCCGAAGCCGATCTGGCGTCGCCCCGACAAGTACTGCCCAGTGAGCGTATCGGCACGGCGCAGCGCATCCGGCGGGCCGTCGAAGACGATGCGCCCGCCGCGCTCGCCGGGGCCGGGCCCCATGTCCAGGATGCGGTCGGCGGCCACCATGACCGCTGGGTCGTGCTCCACCACCACCAGCGTGTTGCCCGCGTCGCGCAGCCGCGCCATCGCCTGGTTGATGCGCGCCATGTCGCGCGGGTGCAAGCCGATCGAGGGTTCATCGAGCACGAACAGCGTGTTGACCAGCGAAGTACCCAGCGCCGTGGTGAGGTTGATGCGCTGCACCTCGCCGCCCGAGAGCGTGCGACTTTGCCGATCCAACGTCAGGTAGCCCAGCCCCACTTCGCACAGGTAGCGCAACCGGGTGGCGATCTCGTCGAGCAGCAGCCCTTGCGCCTGGCGTTCGCCCGCGGGCAGTTCGGCCACGCGCGCCCGCAACCGCTCGACGAACTGGCGCAGCCGCGTCAGCGGCAGCCGCATCAGGTCGTGCAGGCACAACCCAGGCAGCACCTGCAGCTGCGCATCCGTCCATGCCACGCCGCGGGGGCGAAAGCGCTGCTCGGGGGGCAACACGGCGTCGGCGTCTTCCCGCGTGCCCAGCCGCCACAACAGGCTCTCGGTTTTGAGTCGTGCGCCACCACAATCCGGGCATTCGGTGTAGCTGCGGTATTTGGACAGCAGCACCCGGATGTGCATCTTGTACGCCTTGCTCTCCAGATAGTCGAAGAAGCGGCGGATGCCGTACCACTGGCGCTGCCAGTCACCCGACCAATGCGGCGAGCCCTCCAGCACCCACTGCTGCTGCGCGGGCGACAACTGGTACCACGGGGTGTCGCGCGGGATGCCCGCTGCCTCTGCGTGGCGCAACAGATCGTCCTGACACTCCCGAAACGCGGGGGTCTGGATCGGCTTGATGGCACCGGCGCGCAGTGTCAGCTTGGGGTCGGGAATCACCAGCCCCCAGTCCACGCCAATGACGCGCCCAAAGCCGCGACAGGTGTCGCAGGCGCCCGCCGGCGAGTTGAACGAAAACAGCGACGGCCGCGGATCGGCGTAGCGGATGTCGCTCTCCGGGCAGTGCAGGCCGGTGGAATACCGCCACAGGGCCGGTTCAGCCTCGCCCTCGGCCAACGCATACACCGTCACGCGACCGCCGCCGCGGCGCAGGGCAACCTCCACCGCCTCGGCCACGCGCGCGGGGTCGGCACTGCCCAGGCGAAAGCGGTCCGCCACCACATCCAGCCGCCGCCGCTCGCCCACTACCTGCTGCGCCTGCACGCGCGTGTAGCCACTGGCCGAGAGCCACTGCTGCACGTCCTCATCCGACGTGCTGGCCGGGAGTTCGACGGCAAACGTCACCACCAGCCGCGGATCGCCCGCCGCCGCCGCGCGCGCCCGCAGGTCGGCCACGATCGTCTCCACCGTGTCGTGGCGCACGGGCAGCGCCGTCACCCGGTCGAACAACTGGGCCGCGCGCGCAAACAGCAGTTTCAGGTGGTCGTTGAGCTCGGTCATCGTCCCGACCGTGGAGCGCGACGAGCGCACCGGGTTGGTCTGGTCGATGGCGATCGCTGGCGGCACGCCGTCGATGTGGTCCACCGCCGGACGGTCCATGCGGTCCAAAAACTGCCGCGCGTAGGCCGAGAACGTCTCCACGTAGCGGCGCTGCCCTTCGGCAAACAGCGTGTCGAACACCAGGCTGGATTTGCCCGAGCCGCTGGGGCCGGTCACCACCGTCAGCTCACCGGTGCGGATGTCCAGGTCGAGGTTGCGCAGATTGTGCTGTCGCGCGCCGCGGATGCGGATGACGCCCGCTGGCGTGGTTGCCTCGGCATCGACTGCGCTAGCGTCTGCACCTGCCACGACTTTCATCGACCACGGCCCTCGGGATGGATGGAGAGCCCTGCATTGTAGGGAGAGAGCCCGACGCCAGCCGACCGCGGGTTTTACACACCCGAGGTGCACTCACACGGCTCCCAGAGGAGCCGCTGCCTCAATCCCCACCCTTGCCAAGACCGGGCACCATCACATCGACGCACTCTCTCCCACCCAGCCAACAAACCCGCCCTGTGCTAACCCCGACGAGCTTTGCTGAACTCGAGTACTTCTCCAAGAAGACGCCCACCCCGCGCGAGCGCTTTCTGGCCGAGATCGAAGCCGTAGGGCTTTGGGCTGTGAATCAGGGAATCGAGGACGCGGTGTACGACAGGCAGGCCATCCGCCGCTTTGTCAGCATCGACCTGACGCGCGAGGACACGCCCCCGATGCCACTGCACACATAATCAGGGCCGAGGGCGCTCAGAAGAGGCAGAAATCGACCGCTTTCTACCCCTCATGACCACATCCCCGCCGCCGCCTGCGGCCCCACCTCTGTGCAACCCGCCGGCGCGGCTGCGCTCGAGACGAGCAGGCGGGGTTCGTTTAGCGGTTCCTTAGATTACCATCGTTACCACCGAAACGACACAAGGAGCAACACCGATGGCTGCCATCCCACCCGTTTGCGACTTTGGCTGGAAAGCCCCTGGCTTCGACCTGCCCGCCACCGACGGACGCCGCTACCGTTACGAGGACATCCGCGGCCCCAAAGGGACGCTGGTGATGTTCATCTGCAACCACTGCCCATACGTACAGGCGATTCTGCCGCGGCTGGTGCCCGTGACGCGCACGCTGCTCGACATGGGCATCGGGGTGGCTGCGATCTCGTCCAACGACCCCGCGGCTTACCCCGAGGATTCGTTCGAACACATGCAGCGCGTTGCGCAGGAGCGGGGCTTTCCGTTCCCCTACCTGTACGACGAGACGCAGGAGGTGGCGCGCGCTTGGGGCGCAGTCTGCACGCCGGACTTCTTTGGCTTCAACGCCCAGGACGAGCTGCAATACCGGGGTCGCTTCGACGCGTCGCGCAAGGAGGCCGCGCCGCCCGGCACGCCGTGCGATCTGTTGGATGCAATGCGCCTGATCGCACAGACCGGCCAGGGGCCGCGCGATCAGGTGGCCAGCATCGGCTGCTCGATCAAGTGGCGCTCGGTTTGACGATCAGCACCGGCACCTTGGCGTACGTGAGCACTTTCTGGGCTACGCTGCCCAGAATGAGCGCCTGCACGCCCTTGCGGCCGTGCGAGCCCATGACGATCAGGTCGCAGCCCTCGGCCTCTGCGGTTTCCAGTATCCCTTCGTAGGTGACGTTGCGCTCGATGGTGTCGCCGGCAAACGGCACGCCGCGCTCGGCACAGACTTGCTTGAGGTCGTCCAGCGCCCGCGTGGCGGCGGCCTGCGCCTCGGCCAGATACGCCTGCAGCCCAATGGCCGATGCGTCACCGATACCGATGTAGGGGAACGGGTCGATCACATACACGCCCACGATCTCGGCGCCGTGCTGCTTGGCCAAATCGGCCGCCAGCGTGCCCGCGGCGTGCGACAGGGCCGAGCCATCGACGGGAACGAGGATTTTCTTGAACATGGATCATGCCTCCTGCGAAGTGACGGTCATGACATCTTAGCCGACGCCGGTGGCCTGCCGCGCCTCGATGGCCTGCCAGATGCGCCGGCGAGTGACATCGTCGCTCGTACCCCAGCCAGCGATCTCGTCGAGCGTGCGCCAGCAGCCGGCACACCAACCGGTGGCCTCGTCGATGCGGCAGACCCCAATACAAGGCGACGGCACCGGCGCCCCCGGGGGCTGGCGGCGCAGGGCGTCGGCCAACGACAGGCGCGCCCGAGGCGGGGTCGATGCGCTCATGAGCACCCCCGCGCCCGCAGCGCCCGCCCCGCGCGCGACGCCGTGGGACGGCCCAAGCGCTCGCTGATCCAGGCCCCGGTCTCGGCCAGCGCGCCCAGATCGATGCCAGTCTCGATGCCCAGCCCGTGCAGCAGGTACACCACGTCCTCGGTGGCGACGTTGCCAGTCGCACCAGGCGCGTACGGGCAGCCGCCCAGCCCCGCCACCGACGTTTGAAAATTCCACACCCCCATTTGCAGCGCCGCCAGCGTGTTGGCCAACGCCTGTCCATAGGTGTCGTGGAAGTGGCCGCTGATGTGGTCGATGTCGTAGTGCGCCAGCGTGGCTTCGATCGCGCGCTGCACCTTCAGGGGCGTGCCCACGCCGATGGTGTCGGCCACGTCCACCCGTTGCACGCCGATGGCCTTCATGCGAGCGGCCAACTCGCCCACCCGCTGCGGGGGGATGTCGCCCTCGTAGGGGCAGCCCACGGTGCAGCTCATGGCCCCGCGCACGGCGATGCCGGCATTGCGCGCGGCCTCGACCACAGGGGCAAAACGCTCGATGCTCTCGGCGATGCTGCAGTTGATGTTGCGGCGGCTGAACGCCTCGCTGGCAGCACCAAACACCACAATCTCATCGGGCCGATCCCGTAGCGCCGCTTCCAACCCTTTGAGGTTGGGCGTGAGCACCGAGTAGCGCACCCCGGGCTGGCGCTGGATGCCTTGCATGACGGCGTGGTTGTCCGCCATCTGCGGCACCCACTTCGGGCTGACGTAGCTGGTGACTTCGATCTCGCGCAGCCCCGCGGCCTGCAGGCGGTGCACGAGCTCGACTTTGACCTCGGTGGGCACGGGTTGGGCTTCGTTTTGCAGGCCGTCGCGCGGGCCGACGTCGATCAGACGCACGCGGCTGGGGTAGTTGGTCGTACTCATGGTGTGCGCATCCGCAACAAGTCGGCTCCCTCGGCCACTTGGTCACCCGGAGCGTACAGCAACGCCTCGACCACGCCGTCAGCAGGGGCGGCAATGGTGTGCTCCATTTTCATGGCTTCCAGCACCGCCAGTGGCTGGCCCCGCTTGACCGCCTCGCCCGGCTGCACCGCAAAGCGCACCACCTTGCCTGGCATGGGTGCGGTCAGCCGCCCGCCTTCGCTGGCCGCGTCACCCGCGTGCGCCAACCGATCGACCGCCACCAGCGCCACCGCACCGTCGGGCGTGAACACGTGCACACGTTCGCCATCGGCGTACACGGTGGCGCGCCACGCGTGCCCAGCCCACTGCACGCCCAGCGCCCAGTCGCCACCGGGGTTGGGCTGCCAGCGCAGCGGGCCTTCCAGGGCGGCTTCACCGTCCCCGATGCGAAGCACGCACCCAACCCCGCGCGGCCACGACAGTCGCACGTCCAGCGACTCGTCGCCCCAGCGGAACGTCAGGGTGCGCGTGCGCACGCCGTGGCTGGCAAAGCCATCGCCCGCGCTCCACGGATCAGCATCGGCCTGCGCTTGCCAAGCCTGCAGCGTGTGGGCGGCTGCAATGGCGACCGCCGCTTCGCGCGACAGGGCCGACACGCCAAACAACACCGCTTGCTCGCGCTCGATGAGCGCGGTGTCCAGATGCGCCTGCGCAAACGACGCGCTGCGCACCACCCGGCGCAAGAACGCCACGTTGTTGGCCACGCCCACGATGTGCAGGCGCGCCAGCGCCTCGTCCAACCGCGCCAGCGCCTGTGCGCGCGACTCCCCGCGCACGATCAGCTTGGCGATCATCGAGTCGTAGTGCGGGCTGATGGTGTCGCCCTCGGCCACGCCATCGTCGATGCGCACGTCCGCCACCGTGAAGGCGCTGCACGCCGGTTTGCGGTAGACGGCCAGGCGCCCCGTCGCGGGCAAAAACTGGTTGTCGGGGTTTTCGGCGCAGATGCGCGCCTCGATGGCATGCCCACGCAGGGTCAGCGCCTCTTGGGTCAGCGGCAACGGCTCGCCGGCGGCCACGCGCAGCTGCCACTCCACCAGGTCCAGCCCTGTGATCGCCTCGGTCACCGGGTGCTCCACCTGCAGCCGCGTGTTCATCTCCATGAAGTAAAAGCGCATCGCCTCGGGGTGGTCGTAGCCCAGCGGTTGCTCGACGATGAATTCGACCGTTCCCGCACCCACATAGCCCACCGCGCGCGCCGCGGCCACTGCCGCTAGCCCCATTTGCTGGCGCAGCGCGGGCGCGAGCCCTGGCGCCGGGGCCTCCTCCAACACCTTCTGGTGGCGACGCTGCACCGAGCAGTCGCGCTCGAACAGGTACACCGCGTTGCCGTGCGTGTCGGCAAACACCTGAATCTCAATGTGGCGTGGGCGCTGCACGTACTTTTCGATCAGCACCGCGGCGTTGCCGAAGCTGGCGAGCGCCTCGCGCTGGCAGGCGGCCAGTGCCTCGTCGAACGCCTCGGGCGCCTCCACGCGCCGCATGCCTTTGCCGCCGCCGCCGGCGCTGGCCTTGATGAGCACGGGGTAGCCGATGCGGTCCGCCTCGGCCTTGAGCACGCGGGCGTCTTGCTCGCTGCCGTGGTAGCCCGGCACCAGGGGCACGCCCGCCGCCTCCATCAAGCGCTTGGACTCGGCCTTCAGCCCCATGGCGGCGATCGCCGACGGGGGCGGGCCGATGAACACCAGCCCCGCGTCGGCGCACGCCTGCGCGAAGCGGTCGTTTTCACTGAGGAAGCCGTAGCCCGGGTGGATGGCCTGGGCACCGGTGGCGAGTGCGGCGGCGATGATGCGCTCGCCACGCAGGTAGCTGTCGGCAGGGGCCGCGCCGCCGATGCACACCGCCTCGTCGCAGGCCGCCACGTGGCGCGCCTGCGCGTCCGCTTCGGAGTACACGGCGACGGTGCGGATGCCCAGGCGGCGCGCCGTGGCCGCGACGCGGCAGGCGATCTCCCCACGGTTGGCGATCAGAATTTTTTGGAACATGAGAACAACCACTCCGTCACACCAGCCACTGGGGCTTGCGCTTGTGCAAAAACGACTGGACGCCCTCGCGCCCCTCGGCGCTGGCACGGATGTCGGCGATGGCCTCGACGGTGCGGGCCACCAGCGCGTCATCCAGCGGTGCCTCGGCCACCTCGTGCACGAGCCGCTTGGCCGCCGCCAGCGCGCACGGCCCCGCGCTGCACAGCGAGCGCACGAGGGCGTCCACACGCGCATCGAGCGCGTCGGGCGACACCACCTCGTGCACCAGGCCGATGCGCCGTGCCTCGGCCGCATCGAAGCGTTCGGCGGTCAAAAAATAGCGTTGCGCCGCCCGCACACCCATCGCACGCACGACGTAAGGGCCAATGGTGGCCGGGATCAGCCCCAGCTTGACCTCACTCAGGCAAAAACCCGCCGTCTCCACCGCCAGTGCGATGTCGCACACCGCCACCAGCCCGACGCCGCCGGCATAGGCATCGCCCTGCACCCGTGCCACGGTCGGCTTGGGGCAGTCGTGGATGGTGCGCAGCATGGCGGCCAAGCGGCGGGCGTCGGCCAGATTCTCCTCCCGGCTGTAGTCGGCCATGCGGCGCATCCAGTTCAGGTCCGCCCCGGCGCAAAACGCTGGGCCCTCGGCCGCCAACACGATGGCGCGCACGTCCGCGCGCGCGCCCAACGTTTGAAACGCCGTGGTCAACTCGGCGATCACGTCGTCGTTGAAGGCATTGCGCACATCGGGCCGGGTCAGGGTGACGGTGGCGCGCGGGCCGTCGACGGTGATGGTCACGTTGGCCATGGTTGCCCCCTCACATGCGGAACACGCCAAAGCGTGTATCGGGAATCGGCGCGTTCATCGCCGCCGACAGGCCCAGTGCCAGCACGCGACGCGTGTCGGCCGGGTCGATGACGCCGTCATCCCACAAGCGCGCGGTAGCGTAGTAAGGGTGGCCTTGGCGCTCGTACTGCGCGCGGATCGGCACCTTGAACGCTTCTTCCTCCTCGGCGCTCCAGGTGCCACCCTTGGCTTCGATGCCGTCGCGCTTGACCGTGGCCAGTACGCTGGCCGCTTGCTCGCCCCCCATGACGCTGATGCGCGCGTTGGGCCACATCCAGAGGAAGCGGGGCGAGTACGCCCGCCCGCACATGCCGTAGTTGCCCGCGCCGAACGAGCCGCCGATGATCACGGTGAACTTGGGCACTTGCGCGCACGCCACCGCCGTCACCATCTTGGCGCCCGCACGCGCGATGCCGGCGTTCTCGTACTTGCGGCCGACCATGAAGCCGGTGATGTTCTGCAGGAACACCAGCGGCACCTTGCGCTGGCAGCACAGTTCGATGAAGTGCGCGCCCTTGTCGGCGCTTTCGGCAAACAAAATGCCGTTGTTGGCGACGATGCCCACTGGCATCCCTTCGAGGTGCGCGAATCCGCACACCAACGTCGTGCCGTAGCGGGCCTTGAATTCGTGAAACTCAGAGGCGTCCACAAGACGCGCGATGACCTCGCGCACGTCGAACGGCTTGCGCGTATCGGTGGGGATGATGCCGTAGAGCTCCTCGGCCGGGTACAGCGGCGCGCGCGGCTCGCGGCGCGGTACGGGCCA
>DYIC01000103.1 GCA_020723845.1 Hydrogenophaga sp. | reverse complement strand
TTCGACAACCCCATGGGTCTGTGCGGATTCGAGTTCGTCGAATTTGCCGCGCCCACCCCCAACGTGCTGGAGCCGCTGTTTCAGGCGCTGGGCTTCACCCGCATCGCGCGCCACCGCTCCAAAGACGTCGAGCTCTGGCGCCAGGGGCAGATCAACTTCATCATCAACCGCGAGCCGCGCAGCCTGGCCGATTACTTTGCGCAGGAGCACGGGCCCAGCGCCTGCGGGCTGGCGTTCCGCGTGAAGGACGCCCACAAGGCCTACTACCGCGCGCTGGAGCTGGGCGCGCAACCCATCGACATCCCCACCGGCCCGATGGAGCTGCGCCTGCCGGCGATCAAAGGCATCGGCGGCGCGCCGCTGTACCTGATCGACCGCTACGAGGACGGCAAGAGCATCTACGACATCGACTTCGAGTTCCTGCCCGGCTTCGAGGACCCGGCCAGCCGCCACCCCGTGGGGCATGGCTTTCAGGTCATCGACCACCTCACGCACAACGTCTACCGCGGGCGCATGGCCTACTGGGCACAGTTTTACGAGCGCCTGTTCAACTTCCGCGAGATCCGCTACTTCGACATCCAAGGCGAGTACACGGGCCTCAAGAGCCGCGCCATGACTGCGCCGGACGGCCTGATCCGCATCCCGCTCAACGAGGAAGGGGGCTCCGGCGGCAACGGCCAGATCGAGGAGTTCCTGATGCAGTTCAACGGCGAAGGCATCCAGCACATCGCCCTGCTGACGGACGACCTGCTGGCCAGCGTGGACGCCCTGCAGATGGCCGGCGTGCCGCTGATGACCGCGCCCAACGACATTTATTACGAGATGCTGGAAGAGCGCCTGCCCGGCCATGGCGAGCCGGTGGCTGAGCTGCAGGCACGCGGCATTCTGCTCGACGGCTCGACCGCCGGGGGCGACAAGCGCCTGCTGCTGCAGATCTTCAGCCAGCCGCTGCTCGGGCCGGTGTTCTTCGAATTCATCCAGCGCAAGAACGACGAGGGCTTTGGCGAAGGCAACTTCAAGGCCCTGTTCGAAAGCCTGGAGCGCGACCAGATCCGCCGCGGCACCCTCAAGGTGGAGACCGCCGCGGCCTGACCCCCCAGAAGGAAAGCCACCATGACCAAGCTCGAAGGCCCCGCCCTGCAAGCCGCCCTTGCGCAGTTGCCCGCCTGGACGTTCGACGCCGAACGGCACGCCATCCGCCGGACGCTGCGCTTTGCGGACTTCAACGCGGCCTTCGGCTTCATGACACGCGCCGCCCTGGAGGCCGAGCGCCGCGACCACCATCCGGAGTGGTTCAACGTCTACAACCGGGTGGACATCCTGTTTTCCACGCACGATGCCGGGGGGCTGACCGAGCGCGACATCGCGTTTGCGCACTGGGTCGATGCCACCGCCCCGGCCATGGGGGCGATCGATGAGCGCAACCGCTGACACCGTCCTGCACGGCCTGGCCGCCGGCGAGGCCGGACGCCCGGACAGCCCGGACTGGACCATCCCGCAAAACTGGGCCGCCTACACCCCGCAGGAACACGCCACCTGGGCCACGCTGTACCAGCGCCAGATGGCCCTGCTGCCCGGCCGGGCGTGCGACGCCTTCGTCGACGGCATGCGCCGCCTGCCCATCGAGCCGGACCGCATCCCGGACTTCGAGCGCCTGTCCGAGGTGCTGATGCGCCACACCGGCTGGCAGGTGGTCGCCGTGCCGGGGCTGGTGCCGGACGACGTCTTTTTCGAGCACCTGGCCCACCGGCGCTTTCCCGCCGGGCAGTTCATCCGCCGCGCCGACCAGTTGGACTATCT
>DYIC01000044.1 GCA_020723845.1 Hydrogenophaga sp. | reverse complement strand
TGCCGGTCGAGCTCATTCCATGAGCCTCTGTCTATGGTGTACCGAGCGGCCGAGGTCGCGGGGCTCGTGCGGCGACAATACGCCTTATGAACGCCCCTGAATTGCTCTTGCCTGCGGGCTCCTTGCGCCATCTGCGGGCCGCCTTCGACTTCGGGGCCGACGCGGTCTACGCCGGCCAGCCGCGCTACTCTTTGCGCGCGCGCAACAACGAATTCCGCTTGGAGCAGCTCGCACAGGGCATCGCCGAGGCCCACGCGCGCGGCAAAAAACTCTTCGTCACCAGCAACCTGATTGCGCACAACGACAAGGTGCGCACCTACCTGCGCGATTTGGCGCCGGTGGTCGAGCTGCGGCCGGACGCCCTCATCATGGCCGATGCGGGCTTGATCATGCTGGTGCGCGAGGAGATGGAGCGCGGCCGCTGGCCCGAGATCCCCATCCACCTGTCGGTGCAGGCCAACACCACCAACTGGGCGGCGGTCAAGTTTTGGCAGCGCGCGGGGGTATCGCGCATCATTCTGTCGCGCGAGCTCAGCCTGGATGAGGTGGCGCAGATTCGCGACGCCTGCCCCGACGTGGAGCTGGAGGTGTTCGTGCATGGCGCGCTGTGCATTGCCTACTCGGGGCGCTGCCTGCTGTCGGGGTATTTCAACCGCCGCGATCCCAACCAAGGCACCTGTACCAACGCCTGCCGCTGGTCGTACACCACCCACGCCGCGCAGCCGACCGAGACCGGTGACGTACAGGCGATGGCCACGGGGGCCGGGTGTGGCAGCGGGTGCGGCAGCGATGCGCCCGACCCGCAACCGCTGGGGACGGACTTCGACTGGGCGCGCGAGCAGGCCGACGCCGAAGCGCGGCCCGCCACCACCGGCGATGGACGGCGCCACCCCCTGGCCGACCGGGTGTGGCTGCTGCAAGAGAGCCAGCGCCCGGGCGAGCTCATGCCCATCATGGAGGACGAGCACGGCACCTACATCCTCAACAGCCGCGATCTGCGCGCGGTCGAATACGTCGAGCGGCTGGTGCGCATCGGGGTGGACTCGCTCAAGATCGAGGGCCGCACCAAAAGTGTGTACTACGTGGCGCGCACAGCCCAGGTGTACCGGCGCGCCATCGACGACGCGGTGGCGGGTCGGCCTTTCAACCCCGAGCTGCTGCGGGAGCTGGAGGGACTGGCCAGCCGTGGCTACACGAGCGGGTTGCTCGAGCGCCGACCGGCGCAGGACTACCAGAACTACCTCAGCGGCCACTCCGCACCCACGCGTGCGCAGTACGTGGGGGATGTGATCGGCGTGCGCGCCGACGGTTGGGCCGAGGTGGAGACGAAAAACCGCTTTGCCGTCGGCGACCGGCTGGAGGTGATCCACCCCGCGGGCAACCGCACGTTGACCCTGTCGGCCATGCAGGATGGCAACGGCCAGCCGATCGAGGTGGCGGCGGGCAACCCGCTGCGCGTGTGGGTGCCGCTGGGCGCACCCGCCGACGGGGCGTTGCTGGCGCGGCTGGTGTGATGGCCGGACAGCGGGGCAGCAGCCCCGGTGTCAGAGCTGGGCCAACACCGCCCGCGCCGCCTGCAGCGTGGCGTCGATGTCGGCGTCGCTGTGCGCCGCGCTGACGAAGCCCGCCTCGTACAGCGCGGGGGCGAAATAGACGCCGCGCTCGAGCATGCCATGGAAGAAGCGGTTGAAGCGCGCGGCGTCGCTGGTCATGACCTGCGCGTAGTTCTGCGGCAGCTCGGGCAAGAAGAAAAAGCCAAACATCCCGCCTTCGCTGTCGGCGCTGAACGGGACGCCCGCGCGCTGGGCCTCGGCGCACAGCCCATCGACCAGCGCCCGTGTTTGCGCGGCCAGCCGATCGAAAAAGCCCGGCTGCTCGATCAGCCGCAGCGTCGCCAGCCCGCAGGCGGTGGCCACCGGGTTGCCCGACAGCGTGCCAGCCTGGTACACCGGCCCCAGCGGGGCGAGCTGCTCCATGACCGCGCGCTTGCCGCCGAAGGCCGCCAGCGGCATACCGCCGCCGATGACCTTGCCCATGACGGTCATATCCGGCTCGAAGCCGGGGATGTGGCGTGCATAGACGCTTTGCGCTCCGCCCAGCGCCACGCGAAAGCCCGTCATCACTTCGTCGAACACCAGCAGTGCGCCGTGCTCGGTGCACAGCTCGCGGCAGCGGCGCATGAACGGGACGCTGGCGCGCACGAAGTTCATGTTGCCCGCGATCGGCTCGATCATCAGCGCCGCGATCTGCTCGCCGTGCTCGGCAAAGGCCGCTTCCAGCTGCGCGATGTTGTTGTACTCCAGCACCAGCGTGTGCTGCACCACCTCGGGCGGCACGCCGGCGCTCGTGGGGTGACCGAAGGTGGCCAGCCCCGAGCCGGCCTTGACCAGCAGCGCGTCGGCGTGGCCGTGGTAGCAGCCTTCGAATTTGATGATCTTGGGCCGGCCGGTGGCACCGCGCGCCAGTCGAATGGCGCTCATGCCGGCCTCGGTGCCGGAGCTGACCAGCCGCACCATTTCCAGGCTGGGCAGCAGGCGCCGGATGGCCTCGGCCAGTTCGATCTCGCGCTCGGTCGGGGCCCCGAACGAAAACCCTTCGGCGATCGCCGCCTGCACCGCCTGCACCACCTCCGGGTGGCCGTGACCCAGGATCATCGGGCCCCACGAGCCGATGTAGTCGATGTAGCGCTGGTCGTTGGCGTCCCACAGGTAGGCGCCCTGGGCGCGGGTGATGAAGCGGGGAGTGCCGCCCACGGCCTTGAAGGCGCGCACGGGCGAATTGACCCCGCCCGGGATGACGGTCTTGGCGCGCTCGAACAGCGTGGCGTTGCGGTCGGTCATGGCTCTTCGGGGGTGTCGTTGGGGTTGTCAGTA
Source organism: Hydrogenophaga sp. (assembly GCA_020723845.1). Classification (GTDB taxonomy): domain Bacteria; phylum Pseudomonadota; class Gammaproteobacteria; order Burkholderiales; family Burkholderiaceae_C; genus Tepidimonas. The sequence continues at coordinate 17,424 of DYIC01000044.1, read as the reverse complement.
TCGTCGTCGGCCCAGAACAGACGGTCGGGCACGGCGTGCCCCATGCCCGGCTGAAAGCCGTTGGCCAACGTCTGGTCCAGGTAGGTGAGCGCCTCCGCGCCGGCCTGCGACAGGTCGCTGCCGTGCGCCAGCAGCGCGGTCAGCGCGGCGGACAGCGTGTCGCCCGCGCCAATGAAGGTGGCCTCGATGCGCTCGAAGCGCGCCTGCGCCAGCACGACCTCGGGCGACGCCAGGTGGTTGTCGATGCCGTTGTCGTGCACCATGCCCGTGACCAGGGTGACGCTGACGCCATGGGCGGCGGCGGCGCGGGCGATGTCGCGCGCGCCCGGCGCTCGCTCGTCCTCCCAGTCAGGCAACAGCCAGCGCGCCAGCGTGTGATGGTTGCCCACCAGCACGTCGGTCTGGGGCAGCACCAGCTCCTCGCACGCTTCCAGATAGGCCTCGCGCTCGCCGTCCGACAGCCATGCCAGCTCGGGCAGGTAGGTCACCACGGGCACGTCGTCGTAGTCGCTCAGGATGCTGCCGATGGCCGACAGACCTTCGGGGCTGCCACCAAAGCCGACCTTGATCGCTGCCACCGGCATATCCTCCAGCACGGCGCGCGCCTGGTCGTCGATCCATTCGGCGTCTAGCGCGTGGTGGCCGTGCAGGTGGCGCGTGTCGCGCAGCCAGACGCTGGTGGTCACCGGCAGCACGTGACACGAGGCGCTGGCCAGCGCCCCGATGTCGGCGCCCAGGCCGCCGGCGCCGCTGGGGTCGCTGGCATTGAAGCACAGCACGCACGGCGGCCGCGCCGGGGTATCGCGAGCAGCGGGGGTTTCTGGGGACATGGGCATCGGACGTCGGTCGACCGAGGTCGCAAAGCGCGCCGGGGTCGTGGCTACAATGGTTCCATTCTACTTGGACCCCTCGTGCCGACGCTGCCATGACGACCCCGACCCGAACCTGGATGTGCTTGATCTGCGGCTGGATCTACGACGAGGCCGCAGGCGACCCCGAGCACGGCATCCCCCCCGGCACCCGCTGGGAGGACGTGCCCGTCAACTGGACCTGTCCCGAGTGCGGCGCGCGTAAGGAAGATTTCGAGATGGTTCCGATTTGACCACCGCGTAGCGCTCCAGCGTGCGCAGCCGCGCCTGCGCATGGTCGACGATCGGCGCCGGGTAGTCGCGCCCGATCACCACGCCGGCGGCCGCCAGATCGGCGGCACTCGCGCGCCAGGGTGCGTGCAGTGCTGGGGTGGGTAGCGCCGCCAACACCGGCAAGTAGCGGCGGATGAATTTGCCGTCCGGGTCGAACTTTTCGCTCTGGGCGACGGGATTGAAGATGCGAAAGTACGGCTGCGCGTCGCACCCGCTGGACGCGGCCCACTGCCATCCGCCGTTGTTGGCGGCCAGGTCGAAGTCGATCAAACGATCGGCGAAGTAGCGTTCGCCCCAGCGCCAGTCCAGCCCCAGGTCCTTGGTCAGAAAGCTCGCCACCACCATGCGCAGCCGGTTGTGCATATAGCCGGTCTGGTTGATTTGGTGCATGGCTGCGTCCACCAGCGGATAGCCGGTGCGGCCCTCACACCAGGCGGCAAACAGTGCCTCGGCGTGGCGGCCCCGCTCCCAGTGGATGGCGTCGTAGGCGGGCTTGAAGGCCTTGCCCTCGCCGACGTGCGGAAAATTCGCCAGGATCTGGTGGTAAAAGTCGCGCCAGATCAGCTCGTTGAGCCAGGCGGTGGCGCCGGCGCGGCCCTGCCGGTGCAGGCGGTAGGCGGTGCCGGCCACCTCGCGGATGCTGATCGTGCCAAAGCGCAAATGCACGCTCAGATAGCTGGGCCCCTTGATGGCGGGGTAGTCGCGCGCCTGGTGGTAGTGGTCGATGCGCTCCAGGAAGTCCTCCCACAGCGCGCGCGCACCGCGGCTGCCGGTGCGCACCTTGAGTGCGCGCAGGTTGGTGGGCGCAAACCCAATCGACGCCAGGCTGGGCACGCCCGGCGGGTGTGTGGGCGGGCAGGGGGCCAGCGCGTCGGCGTGGCGTTCCACCGGGTGGGGCTGCAGGTGCGCGTCGGTCAACGCTTTGAACCACGCGTTTTTGTACGGGGTAAAGACCGTGAAAGGCTGCCCGTTGGCGGTCAACACCTCGCGCCGCTCGAAGATCACGTGATCTTTGACCGTGTGCAGCACCACCCCCTGGTGCGCCAGCGCCCCCAGCACCTGCGCGTCGCGGGTGCGGGCGTAGGGCTCGTCGTCGTGGTTGGCAAAGACCGCCTGCACGCCCAGCTCGGCGGCCAGGCGCGGGATGTCCTGCCGCGCCGGGCCATGCCGCACGATCAGCCCGACCCCCTCCACGCCATTGGCGCGGCCGAGCGCCCGCAGCTGCTCGTCCAGGTCGATCAGGCTCTCATGGATAAACTCCACCCGCCGGTCGGCGTGCAGCCCTCGCTCCAGCAGCGGCTGCAGGATGTCGGTGTCGAACACGAACACCGCCCACACGCGCCGGCATTGTTGCAGGGCGTGGCACAGCGCCGCGTTGTCGGCCGTGCGCAGGTCACGGCGAAACCACATCAGGCCACGGTCGTACGGTTTGCGGTCAGGGTTCATGGGGGTGCGCGCGTAGAATCGATGCCATGAGCTCGGATTCTGCCCCCGTCAACCTGACGCATCATTTCTTGATCGCCATGCCCGGGCTGAACGATGAGCTGTTCGGCCGCAGTGTCGTCTATGTTTGCGAGCATACGCCGCGCGGCGCGCTGGGCCTCATCATCAACAAACCCACGGGCATTGCGCTCGACGACCTGTTCGAGCGGCTGGAGCTGCCGCTGGGCCGCCCCGAATGGTCGGGCATGCCCGTGCTGCGAGGCGGGCCGCTGCAGACCGAGCGTGGCTTCGTGCTGCACGAGCACATGGGCGAGCCCGAGCCCGTGGGCTCGGTCAACCCCCCTGCGACGCAGGCCGTGCCCGCGCCGACGTCGGCTTTGCCGTCGTTGTTGCAGGCAGCGGGGGCAGCCGACGAGGCGCCCGACGAGGTGTCGGGATCTTCCGCCCGCGACCCGGCGGCCCCGCCGCCACGCGCCAGTGCCTATGCCTCGTCGCTGCGCATCGACGGGGCAGGGCTGGAGCTGACCACCTCGCGCGACGTGCTCGAAGCCGTCGCCGCCGGCGCCGGGCCGCGGCAGATGCTGGTGGCGCTGGGATATTCGTCCTGGGGCGAGGGGCAGCTCGAATCCGAATTGGGCGACAACGCCTGGCTGACGGTGCCGGCCGACCCGGCGCTGCTGTTCGAGGTGCCCATCGAGCAGCGCTACGAGCGGGCGATGGGCCTGCTGGGCCTGCAGCCGTGGATGCTGGCACCGGGCGCTGGGCGGGCATGACGACCTGGGGCGTGGTGCGCGCGGGCGCACAGAGTTTTTTGGCGTTCGACTGGGGCGAGCGTCGCGTCGGCATGGCCAGCGGCAACGCCATCACGCGCACCGCCACGCCCTTGCCCACGGTGGACGCCCAGGGCGACGCGCGCTGGCAGCGCCTGCTGGCGGCGATCGCCCAATGGCAGCCGGACGCCCTGGTGGTGGGCGTGCCGTACCATCCCGACGGCGCGGCGCACGCGCACACGCAGCGCGCGCAGCGCTTTGCGCGCCAGTTGCACGGCCGCACCGGTCTGCCCGTGGTGGAAGTGGACGAACGCTACAGCAGCACCGAAGCCCACGCGCTGGGTGCCAAAGACGCCGATGCCGCTGCCGCGTGCATCATTTTGGAGCAGTATTTGAGGAGTCTGCCATGACCCACGACGGGGGGCGGGACGCCGCGCCGACCGACGGGCGGCTGCCGCTGGATGCCGAGGCCCTGTATGCCGAGTTGCGCCGCGCGGTGCAGGCCTTGCTGGCCGCCGGGCCACAACCCACCCACCTGGTGGGCGTGGCCTCGGGCGGCGCATGGCTGGCCGAGCGGCTGCACCGCGAGCTGGGCTTGCCCGGCGAGCCAGGTGTCATCGTCGCCACCCTGCACCGCGACGACTACGCGCAGCGCGGGCTGGCGGCCAGCACCGCGCAGACGCGCCTGCCGTTCGAGGTCGAAGGTGCGCACGTGCTGCTCATCGACGACGTGCTCTACACCGGCCGCACGCTGCGCGCCGTGCTCAACGAGCTGTTCGACTATGGCCGCCCGGCCAGCGTGCGGCTGGCGGTGCTGGTCGACCGCGGTGGGCGCGAGCTACCGGTGGCAGCCGACGCCGCTGCCGTGCGCCTGCCGCTGCCCGCGCACCAGTCGTTCGAGCTGGTGCGCGACGGCGGCGGGCGCTTCTCCTTCGCCCTGCTCGAACGCACCCCGCCGCGCCTGGGCTAAATCTGCCGGAGCCCCCACGCCATGACGCGCAATCCCCAACTCAACCGCCACGGCGAGCTCATCCATCTGCTCTCCACCGAAGGGCTGCCGCGCGACATCCTGCTGCACATCCTGGACACGGCCGCGCAGTTCGTCAGCGTCAACGACCGCGAGGTCAAAAAAGTCCCCCTGCTGCGCGGCAAGAGCGTGTTCAACCTCTTTTTCGAAAACAGCACGCGCACCCGCACCACGTTCGAGATCGCGGCCACCCGCCTGTCGGCCGACGTGTTCAACCTCGACATCGCGCGCTCCTCCACCGCCAAGGGCGAGACGCTGCTCGACACGATCGCCAACCTCTCGGCGATGGCGGCTGACATCTTCGTCGTGCGCCACAGCGAGTCGGGCGCGCCGTACCTGATCGCGCAGCACGTGGCACCGCACGTGCACGTCATCAATGCCGGTGATGGCCGCCACGCCCACCCCACACAGGGCCTGCTGGACATGTACACCATCCGCCACTACAAGGGTGACTTCACCCGTCTGTCGGTGGCCATCGTGGGCGACGTGCTGCACTCGCGCGTGGCGCGCTCCGACATCCACGCGCTCACCACCCTGGGCTGCCCGGACGTGCGTGTGGTGGGCCCGCGCACGCTGGTACCCAGCGACTTGGCGCACCTGGGCGTGCGCGTGTGCCATTCGCTGGAAGAGGGCATCCGTGACTGTGACGTCGTCATCGCGCTGCGGCTGCAAAACGAGCGCATGAGCGGCGCTTTGCTGCCCTCCAGCCAAGAGTTTCACCAGCGCTTTGGCCTCACGCCCGAGCGGCTGCGCTGGGCCAAGCCCGATGCCATCGTCATGCACCCGGGGCCGGTCAACCGTGGGGTCGAGATCGACTCCAGCGTCGTCGATGGCGCGCAAAGCGTGGTGCTGCCGCAGGTGACCTTTGGCGTGGCGGTGCGCATGGCGGTCATGGGCATCATCGCGGGGAACGAAGCATGAAACTCCTCATCCGAGACGGCCGCGTCATCGATCCCGCCAGCGGCACCGACCGGGTGGCCGACGTGGCCATCGCTGCTGGGCGCATCATCGGCATCGGTCAGGTGCCTGCGGACTTCCACCCCAACCGCGTGCTCGACGCCCGCGGCTGCTGGGTATTGCCCGGACTGGTGGACTTGTGCGCCCGCCTGGGCGAGCCCGGCCACGAGCATGCGGGCATGCTCGAGAGCGAAACCGCTGCCGCCGTCGCCGGTGGCGTGACCAGCCTGGTGTGCCCGCCCGATACCGACCCCGTGCTGGACGAACCGGGCCTGGTCGACATGCTGCGCGCGCGCGCCGAGCGGCTGCACCGCACGCGGCTGTTTCCGCTGGGGGCGCTGACGCGCGGGCTGCAGGGCGAGGTGCTGGCCGAGATGGTGCAACTGGCCGAGCGCGGCTGCGTGGGCTTTGGCCAGGCGGATGTGCCCATCGTCAACACCCAGGTGCTGCAGCGTGCCTTCCAGTACGCCGCCACTTTTGGCTACACGCTGTGGCTGCGGCCCGAGGAGCCGTGGCTGTCCAAAGGCGTCATGGCCAGCGGGCCGCTGGCCACGCGGCTCGGGCTGTCGGGCGTGCCCGCCGCGTCCGAGGTGATCGCGCTGCACGCGCTGCTGGCGCTGCTGCGCAGGGTCGTGGCGGGCATGCCGCCGGGGGCGCCGCCGCCCGTGCACCTGCACCTGTGCCGCTTGAGCACCGCCGCCGGCGTCGACTTGGTGCGCCAAGCCAAGGCCGAAGGCTTGCCGGTCACGGCCGACGTCAGCGTGCACCAACTGCTGCTCACCGATACCGACATCGGCTACTACGACACCCGGCTGCGCCTGCAGCCACCCGTGCGCCAGCAGCGCGACCGCGACGCGCTGCGCGCCGGGCTGGCTGACGGCACGATCGACGCGCTGGTGTCGGACCACACGCCCGTCTCGGCCGACGCGAAGGCGGTGCCATTCGCGCAGGCCGAGCCGGGCGCCACCGCCATCGAGCTGCTCGCGGGCCTCGCCGTCAAATGGGCGCAACAAGACGGCGTGCCCGTGGCGCGCGCAGTAGAGGTGCTCACCAGCGGGCCGGCGCGCGTGCTGGGGGCGCGGTTGGGCACGCTGCAGGCCAGCGTCGGCCGGCTGGCCGTGGGCGGGGTGGCCGACGTGTGCGTGCTCGACCCGCAAGCCACCTGGCGCGTGGAGCCATCACGCCTGCGCAGCCAGGGCCGGCATACGCCGTTCGAGGGCCACGCGCTGCCTGCGCGCGTGCGCACCACGGTCGTGGGTGGCCACATCGCGTTCGATGCCGCCGACTGACCGCGCCATGGCGACCGCCGCCGTGCCGTGGGGGTGCCGCGTGCGTGCCGTGGGCCGCGCGGCGCGGCTGCTGGCGCACGTCCTGCAGGGGCTGTGGACGCTGTGGCGGGTCTTTCCGCGCGCCGACGACGCGGCCCGAGCCGCCCACGTGCAGCGCTGGTCCCGGCAGGCACTGGACATTTTGGGTGTGCGCTGGTTCGTGCATGGCCCGCCACCCGCCCGCGGGCCGCTGCTGGTGGTGGCCAATCACATCTCGTGGCTGGACATTTTGGTGGTCAACGCGGTGCGCCCGTGTCGTTTCGTCTCCAAGGCCGACGTACGTCACTGGCCCGTGCTGGGGCGGCTGGTCGCGGGGGCGGGCACGCTGTTCATCGAGCGCGCCAGCCGGCGCGACGCGCTGCGCGTGGTGCACCAGATGGCGGAGCGCCTGCATGCCGGTGACGTGCTGGCGATCTTTCCGGAAGGCACCACCAGTGACGGGCGCGGTGTGTTGCCGTTTCACGCCAACCTGCTGCAGGCGGCGCTCGCGACCGACAGTCCCGCGCTGCCGCTGGGCATCGCCTACCGCCCTGCAGGCGCCAGCCCCGAGGCGTTGCAGCGCCACGACGCGCCCGTCTACGTGGGGGACGACACGCTGGTCGCGTCCCTGTGGCGTGTGCTGACCGCGACCGACCTGTGCGCCCACCTGCACTGGGGCGAGCCACAGCGCGCCGATGGGCGCGACCGGCGCACCTGGGCTGGCGATTTGCGTGGCGCCGTGGCCACCTTGGCCGGGCTGCCGCCGCCCAACGTCTAAACCCAGCGCCGAAATTTCGCGACAATCGCGGGTTTTCCCCATAGCCATGCCGCTGCACCCCGCCCGCGGCGCAGGAGTCGTTTTCGTGCTCAAGGATTTTCGCTTTTCGCTGTTGTTTTCCGCCGTCTGCCTGGGGCTGGCGGCGTGGTGGGGTGTGCAGTCGCCCGTGGGCCTGTGGACCGCGCTGTGGCTGACCGCGGTGCTGGCGGTGCTCGAAGTCAGCTTGTCGTTCGACAACGCGGTCGTCAACGCCAGTGTGCTGCGCGGCATGAGTGCGCTGTGGCGTCAGCTCTTTCTGACCGTGGGCATCCTGATTGCCGTCTTTGGCATGCGGCTGGTGTTTCCCATCGTCATCGTGGCCGTCTCGGCGGACATCGGCTGGGCCGAGACGGTGCGCCTGGCCCTGCAACAGCCCGACGAATACTCGCGCGTGCTCACGCAGGCGTATCCGGTCATCTCGGCGTTCGGCGGTGTCTTCCTGTTGCTGGTGTTTCTCAACTTTTTGTTCGACCGTAACAAAGAGACGCACTGGCTCGGCCCTCTGGAGCGGCCGCTCGTGCGTGCAGCCAAGTTCGACGAGATCAGCGTCTTCATCGCGCTGCTGGTGGTGTTTTCCACGCGCTGGTGGGTGCCCGAGGCAGAGCAGATGCGCGTCTTTGTCGCGGGCATTGCGGGCATCGTGCTGTACCTGGCAGTGGACGCGGTGGGCGCGCTGTTCTCAACCGAAGAGGCTGGCGAAGCGGCCGTGGCGACCGTGCAGCGCAGCGGTTTTGCCAGTTTTCTCTATCTCGAGGTGCTCGACGCGTCGTTTTCATTCGACGGCGTCATTGGCGCTTTCGCCATCACCAAGGATGTGGTCATCATCATGTTGGGGCTGGCCATCGGTGCCATTTTCGTGCGCTCGATGACGGTCTATCTGGTCAAACGCGGCACGCTGCAGGCCTATGTCTACCTGGAGCACGGCGCACACTATGCCATCGGGGCGCTGGCGGCCATCATGATCGTGGGCACCGTGGTGCACGTGCCCGAGGTCATCACGGGGCTGATCGGCATCGTCTTCATTGCCGCGTCGGTCGTGTCGTCGGTGCGCGAGCGGCGGCGAGCGTCGACGTGAGTGCCGGTGGTCGCCACCACCTGCCTCATCCGGCCAGCAGATCGGCCAGCGCGCGCGCCACTACCCTTGTGGCGCGGCGCAGGTCTTCCAGCACCAGGTGTTCGTCGGCGCGCTTGGCGTTGGATTCGCGCACGGTGCGCGGCCCCGCGCCATAGATGACGCCCGGAATGCCGCGCGCCACGTACAGCCGTACGTCGGTGTACAGCGGCGTGCCCACAGCCGGGATGGCCTCGCCCAGCACGGCCTGCGCGTGGCGCTGCAGCGCCTGCACCAACGGCTGCGCCCCGGGCAGCGGGCGCATGGCGTGTGCCAGCAATGTGCGACGCACCTGCACGCGCAGCGCGCGCCCACCGCGCGGGGGGGCAAAGTCGGCTGCCGCCTCGGCGATCACGCGGCGCAGCTGTGCCTCCACCTCGGCGGGGTCTTCCTCGGGGATCATGCGCCGGTCGAGCCGAAACACCACTTTGCCTGGCACGACATTGGTGTGTGTGCCGCCGTCGATACGACCCACGTTCAGGTACGGATGCGTAATGCCCTCCACCCCCGATCGCACTTGCAAATAATCGGCGTTGAGGCGGTAGAGCGCCTGCAGGATGTGGACGGCCCCCTGCAGCGCGTCCGTGCCCGTGTCGGGGATGGCCGCGTGCGCCATCTCGCCTTCCACCGTCACTTCCAACTGCAGGCAGCCGTTGTGCGCCGTCACCACCTGGTAGGTAAAGCCCGCCGCCAGCAGCAAGTCGGGCTGCGTCAGGCCCTGCGCCAGCAGCCAGCCCGGGCCCAGCTCGCCGCCCATTTCCTCGTCGTAGGTGAAGTGCAGCTCCACTGCGCCGCGCCGCGGGCGGGCCACCGCTTCCAGCGCGCGCACGGCAAAGGTGTAGGTGGCAAAGTCGCTTTTGCTCACCGCGGCCGCGCGCCCGTACAGTTTGCCGTCCACGATTTCGGCGCCATACGGGTCGTGCGTCCAGCCTTCCCCCGGGGGCACCACGTCGCCATGGGCGTTGAGCGCGATGACCGGCCGTGCCCGCTCGCCTGCGCCGTAGGGTCGGCGCACGATCAGGTTGGTGATCGACGCCAGCCCCGCGGCCTGCACCTGCTCGGCGGGCACCGGGTGGCGCTCCACTGCCCAACCCATCGCTTCCAGCGCGGCAGCGGTGATCTCGGCGTGGCGGGCGTTGTCGCCGGGCGGGGTGTCGGTGGGCACGCGCACCAGGGTCTGCAAAAAGCGTACCTGCTCGTCGAAGTGCGCGTCGATCCAGGCGTCCAAGGCGGCGTAGTCGGGGGTGGGGTCAGTGGTGGCGGGGGTGGTCATGGGCAGTGCCGGGGCAGGGGGGTCAGGCCACCGTCTCGGCGGCCAGGTCGTGCAGCAGGCGCTCGAACGCCTGCACCGCGCATTCGATGTCGTCGCTGGTGGTCGACTCCAGCGGGTTGTGGCTGATGCCGTCGTGCTCGCCGCGTACAAACAGCATCGCTTGGGGGAGCAGGCGGTGCATCATCATGGCGTCGTGCCCGGCGCCGCTGGGCAGGTGCAGCACCGGCAGGCCCAGCGCCGCCACGGCGCGCTCCCAGCGCGCCTGCCATGCCGCATCGCTGGGGGCGGCGCTGGCACGCACCGTCTCGCGCAGGGCCAGCGTCAGCCCGCGTCGCTCGGCAATCTCGTGCGCCGCAGCCAGCACCGCTTGCGCGAGCTCGTCGCGCGCGGCGTCGGTGGGGGCGCGCACATCCAGGCTGAAGCGGCAGCGCCCCGGCACCACGTTGATGGATCCCTGCGGCACTTCCAGGATGCCCACCGTCGCCACCGTGCCCGGGCGCTGCTGTGCCAGCCGCTCCACGGCCAGCGTCAGCTCCGCTGCGCCCGCTGCCGCGTCGCGCCGCTGCCCCATGGGCGTGGTGCCGGCGTGGCAGGCCACGCCGCCGTACTCGCCCAGCCACCGTAGGCTGCCGTTGATGCTAGTGACCACCCCCAGCGGCCGGTGGGCGCGCGCCAGTACCGGACCTTGCTCGATGTGTACCTCCACAAAGCCCAGGTAGTGCGCCGGGTCGCGGCGGCAGGTGGCGATCGCCTCCCACGTGCCCGGCAGGCCCGCTTGCTGCATCGCTTGCGCCATCGGGATGCCCGCGGCGTCGGTCAACGCCAGCCAGGCGGGGTCGAACGCGCCCACCAACGCCGCCGAGCCCAGAAACGTGGCGGGGTAGCGCTGGCCTTCCTCCTCGGCAAAGGCGACGATCTCGATCCCAAACGGCAGCCGCTGTCCGCGCGCGTGCAGCCGCTGCACCGCCGCCAGCGCCACGCCGATGCCCAAGCGTCCATCGTGCGGCCCTGCATTGCGCACCGTGTCGTAATGGCTGCCGGTCAGCAGCCAGCGCGCCGCGGATCGTTGCGCGTGGTAGCGGCCCACCACGTTGCCCACGGCGTCGTGCGTCACCTCGTCGCAGCCCGCCTCGCGCATCCACGCGGCCAGCTCGGCCGCGCACGCGCGGTGCGCCGGGCTCAGGTACGTCGCCGTCAGGCCATCGGCGCTTTCGCTGTGGCGCGCCAAGGCCGCCAGTCGGTCCCACACCGCGTGGCCGGTGGCAGGCTCCCAGCCCAGCTTGTCGTGCAGGCGGATCTCGGCGATGCGGTGGATCTGGCGCAGGCACTCGCGCCGCTCGTCGTCCGGGTGGGCGTGCAAGCGTCGCTCGAAGTGGGCGATGATCTGCGCGCGCGTCAGCCCCGTGCCGCGCGGGCCACGCACCGCCAGAATGAACGGCCAGCCAAAGCGTGCCCGGTACGCCGCGTTGAGGCGTTGCAGCGTGTCGTATTCCTCGGGCGTGCAGTGGGTCAGTCCCGCGCGGCTTTGCTCGCCGCTGGATTCGGCCGTCAGCGTCCCTGCTAGCGCCGCCTTGCCCGCCAGCTCCGGGTGGGCGCGGATGAGCGCCAGTTGCGCTTCCTCGCCCGCCTGTGCCACCACGTCGGCACACGCCGCGATCAGCGCCGCCGGGCTGGCAAACGGGCGCCGCTGCAGCGCCTGCGCCACGATCCAAGGCGAATGCTCGTACAGCCCATCCAGCAGCGCGGCCGCTTGCGCCAGCGGGGCGGTGTTGAGGGCGTCCAGCGCCGTGATGCCCGTGCTCATGCCGCCGCTCCCGCGCACCCGTTGTCGCCGCCCGGATACGGATGCACCGCCTGCCAATGGCGGGCGATGTCGATGCGCCGTGCCACCCACACGCCGTCGTGGCGCTGGATGTGGTCCAAAAACCGCTGCAGCGCCCCAATGCGCCCGGGCCGCCCCAGCAAGCGGCAGTGCATGCCCACGCTCATCATGCGTGGCTGATTCAGGCCGTTGGGGTCACCCTCGGCGTACAGGGCGTCGAAGGTGTCGCGCAGGTAGGCAAAAAACGGATCCCCGTGCGAGAACCCTTGCGGCAGCGCAAAGCGCATGTCGTTGGCGTCCAGCGTGTACGGCACCACCAGGTGCGGCACCACCTGCCCGTCGCTGCGGCGCACGCGCATCCAAAAGGGCAGGTCGTCGCCGTAGTAGTCGCTGTCGTAAACGAAGCCGCCATGGTCCACTACCAAGCGGCGCGTGTGGGGGCTGTCGCGCCCGGTGTACCAGCCCAGCGGGGCGGCACCGGTCAACTCGGTCAGGATGCGCACCGCCTCGTGCAGGTGGGCGCACTCGGTGGCTTCGTCCACCTGTTGGTAGTGGATCCACTTCAGGCCATGGCAGGCAATCTCGTGCCCCGCGGCCAAACAGGCCTGCGCCACCTCCGGGTGGCGCTGCAGCGCGCTGGCCACGCCAAATACCGTCAACGGCAGGCCGCGCGATTCGAATTCGCGCAAAATGCGCCACACGCCCACGCGCGAGCCGTACTCGTAAATGCCCTCCATGCTCAGGTGGCGGTCCGGGTACGCCGTGGGCGCAAACAGCTCCGACAAGAACGTCTCGCTCGCCGCGTCGCCATGCAGCACGCAGTTTTCGCCGCCTTCTTCATAGTTGAGCACGAACTGCACTGCGATGCGCGCCCCGCCCGGCCAGCGTGGGTGCGGCGGCTGGCGGCCGTAGCCGATCAAATCACGCGGATAAGGTGCAGTGCTGTCGTAAACGTGGGCCATGGTGACAAGGCAGTCGGTTTTGCGGCATCATAGACACAAATGGGCCTGAGCACACACGTTCTCGATACCATGCACGGCTGTCCAGCGGCGGGCATGACCGTGCGGTTGTATGCCACCGGTGAGGGGCCACGCCTCATCAAACAGGTCGTGCTCAATGCCGATGGCCGCAATCCCGACGGGCCGCTGCTGGCCACGGGCGAGCTGGCTGCCTGTACCTACCGGCTGGTGTTCGAGGTGGCCGACTACTTCCGCGCACGCGGTGTGGCGCTGCCGCAGCCGCCGTTTCTGGATTGCGTCACCATCGACTTTGGCGTGGCCGACGCGCAGGCGCACTACCACGTGCCGCTGTTGGTCAGCCCGTGGAGCTACGCCACTTACCGCGGCAGCTGAGGCGCACCGTCTTGACCTTGCGCCACCTGCGTGTCAGCGTTGGCCTGCGGCTTGCGCGTGCTGCGCGTGGCGGTTCGGGTATTGGTGCCGCGGGCCGTGGTGGCTTTCGGCTGGCTGACCGCACGCTCGGGCGCCGCAGCGGCGCGCTTGGGCGCTGGGGCGGGGTAGCGGTCCAATTGTCCTTCGGTCAGGGTGTCGAGCTGGAAGGTGCCGCTGCGGTCCCACAACCAAGTGTCGGTATAGCTGACCGTGCCCAGCCTTTTGGGGGCCGGAAACGGCGCTGCGGCCATCACCAGACGCTCGATCTCGGCCTTGACGTGCGGCACGTGATCCGGCGCGCGCATCCACTCGAAGCGCCGCACCTCGCCCCGCGGGCCGATGTCCAGTCGCATCACCCCCACCGCCTGCAGCAGCGGCGGCAACTTGCCACGGAAGATGCGATCGCCGTAGCGCTCATACAGGTGCTGCGCGCCGTCGCGCCGGTAGTCCCGCTCCGACGCTGCCAGAGACACCTTGCCACTGAAGGGTGGCTCGGGCGCGGGCGCGGGCTGCACCACCACGGGTGGGGCCGTTTCGGCGGGGGCGGGCGGCGCTTCCACGGCGCGCGGCGGCGCGGCAGGGGGTGGGCTGGCGCAGCCAGCCAGCAGTGCCAGCGTCGACACCACCACGCTCCAGACCAACCGTGCGCGGGGGGTGGCTGTGGGGGCGGGTGACATACGTGCGCCAGTTTCGGTCGTCGATGGCATCGTCGGATGGTGGGGCGGTTGGGCCCGAGGAGTCGATGTGGCTCGGATTGTGCGCCAACGCGCCCGGCCTTTCAACCCCGGCGATACTGCGGGGCATGGAATCCGTTTGTTTGCGTGGGGGCGATCTGGATGCGGCGCTGGCCTGGTTGCGCGCCGAGCCAGGCGTGTTGGTGTGGGTCGAGCGTACCGAGGGGTCGGCGCCGCGCGAGCCGGGCGCGTGGATGTTGGTGGGCGCGCAGCGTGTGCTGGGCACCATCGGTGGCGGGCAGCTGGAGTGGAGTGCCATCCAGCAGGCGCGGGCGGGGCTGCAGCAACCGGGCTGGGTAGGGCAGGCGTTGCGCTGCGCACTCGGCCCCAGCCTGGGGCAGTGCTGCGGTGGCGTCGTGCACCTGCGGCTGCAGCGCGTCACGGTGGCCGACGCGGCGGCGCTGCGCGCGGCCTGGGTCGATGAGCGGGTGCCGGTGGCGCTGTTCGGCGGTGGCCACGTCGGGCAGGCCATCGAGCGCGCGCTGCGGCCGCTGCCGTTCGCGCTCACCTGGATCGACAGCCGCGACGGCATGTTTCCCACCGACCTGCCACCGACCGTGGTCGCCGAGCACTCCGATCCCGTCGAGCGCGCCGTCGCCGACTTGGTACCCGGCAGCCGCGTGCTGGTCATGAGCTTCAGCCACGCCGAGGATCTGGCCGTGATCGAGGCGTGCCTGAGGCGGCTGCGCCAGCGGGACGACCTGCCGTTCATCGGCCTCATCGGCAGCCGCACCAAATGGGCCGCGTTTCAGCACCGCTTGCTCGCGCGCGGGCACGACGCATCGGTGCTGGCGCGCGTGACGTGCCCCATCGGGATCCCGGGGATTCAGGGCAAAGAACCCGCCGTCATTGCCGCAGCCGTGGCGGCGCAGCTGTTGATGACGAGATAAGCCAGGAGACGCTTACCCTGCGACCTGTTGTGCCATGGATTTGTCCGGGCTTACTCAGTAACGGATGCTCGGCGAGTCGGCCGTCCGCTGCCTCGAAAAGTTCATCCACGCGGATGGCAGCGAGCGGGTTGTCCCGGGCAATGTGCGCCGGTCAGTGTCGACGGTTTTCGCTCATGACAGCCATTGAGTCTGATCTGTCGATGGATGCGGGTCAAATTGGTGGGTCCTGTAGGATTCGAACCTACGACCTACGGATTAAGAGTCCGCTGCTCTACCAACTGAGCTAAGAACCCGGGTATTTGGTGGACCGAAGGAGGATCGAACTCCCGACCTCTGCATTGCGAACGCAGCGCTCTCCCAGCTGAGCTATCGGCCCGACGGGGCAGATTATATACCGTTGCACGCGACTGGTGGGCACGTCGCGCGCCGCGGAGGGCCGGGCGGCGTTGACCGCTGTGCAGCCGCAGCTGGTATTCAAAAACGTTGAATGCGGTCATCAAATGCCTGCCTCCCGGCTGGCGTGCGCACCGCGTACAGTCTGACCATCGCACTGCGTTGCCCAAGGAGGCTTCCTCGATGATCACCCTGCGCCCCAGCGACGCCCGCGGCCACGCCGATCACGGCTGGTTGCAGGCGCGCCATTCGTTTTCGTTTGCGGACTATTGGGACCCGCGCTACACAGGCTGGGGCAACCTGCGCGTGCTCAACGAAGACCGCATCGCCCCGGGCACCGGCTTTGGCATGCACGGCCACCGCGACATGGAAATCATCACCATCGTGCTGGCGGGCATGCTCACCCACCGCGACAGCTTGGGCCACCAGGCCGTCATCCGCGCGGGCGATGTGCAGCGCATGAGCGCCGGGCGCGGCATCCGGCACAGCGAAGTCAACGAAGGCCCCGACCCCGTGCATCTGCTGCAAATCTGGATCGAACCCACCGTGCGTGGCATCGAGCCCAGCTACGAGCAACGGGCACTGCAGCCGCCCAGCGCGGGCACGGGCGTGCGGCCGATCGCGCGGCCAGCGTCGTCGGTGTCATCGGACGCCGCAGCCGCGCCGGACGCCCCCTTGACCATCCACGCCGACGCGGCGTTGGACTTGGCCACGTTGCACGGGCCGCAAGCGGTGCGGCATCCGATCGCGCCCGGGCGCTGCGCCTACGTGCACGTGGTGCGCGGCAGTGTGCACCTGGCCGGGCAGCGGCTAGGCGCGGGTGACGCGGCCATGGTGGCCGACGAGCCCGCGATCACCCTCAGCGACGCGGAGCACGCCGTGGTCCTGTTGTTCGACCTGGCGCCCAACGGGGCTACGCCCGTGCCTGCCTGATACCCATCCGTTGGAACCGAGTTCTTCCCGTGGCCCAGCCGGGCCCAAACCACGCTACCAAAAGGAGAGTCCCACATGCCCAACATCATCGTCGTTTATCACTCGGGCTACGGCCATACCCAGCGCATGGCGCAAGCCGTCGCCGACGGCGCGGGTGCCGCGCTGCTGGCCATCGACGCCGACGGCAACCTGCCCGAAGGCGGCTGGGAGCAGCTCGACGCGGCCGATGCCATCGTCATGGGCAGCCCCACCTACATGGGCAGCGTCAGCTGGCAATTCAAAAAATTTGCCGATGCTTCCAGCAAGCGCTGGTTTACGCAGGCCTGGAAAGACAAGCTGTTCGCGGGCTTTACCAACAGCGCCACCATGAACGGCGACAAACTCTCCACGCTGCACTACCTGTTCACGCTGGCCATGCAGCACGGCGGCGTGTGGGTGGGCACGGGCATGATGCCCGCCAACACCAAGGCCGCGCAACGCAACGACGTCAACTACGTCGGCTCATCGGCCGGTGCCATGGCCACCACGCCGGCGGATGCCGGCGCCCAAGAAATGCTGCCCGGCGACCTGGAGACCGCCCGCCAGTTCGGCCAGCGCATCGCGCAGGTGGCGGCGCGGTGGGTGGGGTGAGGGGGTCTCGAGAAAAGCGCGACAGTGTCAATGCAAGGCGGCCAAGGCCGCCTCTGGTGCCTTGTCGAGCACCTTGAGCAGCGCCTTGGCTGCGCCCGTGGGGCTACGTTTGCCCTGCTCCCAGTTGCGGATCGTCTCCACGGGCACGTCGATACGCTCTGAGAACTCGGCTTGGCTCAACCCCAGGCGCTTGCGCACACGGCGCGCGAATTTGGCTGCGTCCTGCAAGGCCGCTGCCTCGTCAGCCGCCGCTTGTCGGGCAAGATCTGCTTCCGTGGTGCCGTCCACACGGGCCGGGTCGATGCGCCCGCCACTCAACGTGGCCGGGACGGCGGGGTCAATCGTCACGCGTACGGTCTTCATAGTGCTGAACCTCTCGTCGGTTGGCCTTGCGCGCCGAGATGATACGAATGGCATTGCCTCGCGGGGTGTAAACCACGACGAACAGGCGTTGCTCGATCTTCCTCATCAACTGGTACCTTTCCTCGCCATAGCAGTGGCGGGTATCAGCCTGAATCAGCCGGTTGGGATCGAAGAAGGCCCTGGCCGCATACGCGAAATCGAAACCCCGCTCGGCGTAACACTGGTCGCTCTTGGCTTCGTCCCATTCGAACTTCACCGCTGAAGTATAGTTCATTGGCCGAGTCTGTTTGCTCGTTCAGA
The DNA here is from genome assembly GCA_020723845.1 of Hydrogenophaga sp. GTDB lineage: Bacteria > Pseudomonadota > Gammaproteobacteria > Burkholderiales > Burkholderiaceae_C > Tepidimonas. The sequence goes on along the minus strand of DYIC01000044.1, from coordinate 121 downwards.
CGCGCCGCCGCAGCCAGCGCGGCGTGCGAAAGCGCACCAGCTTGGCGTATAGCCAGACATAGGCCGCCACGAACACCACGGCGCTGGCGATCAGCAGCGCCTCGTGGCGCCAAAACAGCAC
>DYIC01000043.1 GCA_020723845.1 Hydrogenophaga sp. | reverse complement strand
TAGAACGTGCGGTCGTCCCAGCGCGGCACCAGCGCATCCCACAGCGCCTTGACCCGCTCCACGTCACGCTCGCGCATGGCGGTTTGCAGCGCGGTAAAACCCGCGCCCTCCTCCAGCGCGTCGGCCCAGGCTTGCGCCACCTCCTGGAACAGCGGTGGCAGATCCTGCAGCGTGCGCGCCCAGTGGGTTTGGCCCTCCAGATCGATGACGGTGCAGTTGGCCGCAGGCGTCAACGGGTTGGGGAACGGCCGGCTGCCCAACCCCAACAGATGGACGTAGTGGTAAAAACCCGTGGAGGACAGCGGGAAACGCATGCCGCCCAGCTCGGCAATCGCGCCGTGCCCGCCCTCGAAGGGCTGCGAGCGCAACCGCCCGCCCATGCGCGAGGCCTCGTACACCACGGGCTTGAGGCCCAGCTTCATCAGCTCATACGCCGCGGTCAGCCCCGCCATGCCGGCGCCGACGATGGCCACCTCGGTGCCGTAACGGCTAACCGGGACGCGGCCCAAACCGGCGTGGTGAGTGAGCCATTCGTCATAGGCGAAGGGAAAATCCGGGCCGAAGATCGTGATCGGTGCGTCGGGCGCGCGGCGCTGGGGCGCGCGCAGGGTCATCGTGGACATGGGTCGTCTCCTCCTCAGATTCCATCATTCGAACAGGCTGATGAACAGGGCCGCTGCCGTGCCCCACATCATCAGGGCCACCAGGCCGTCGAGTGCGCGCCAGACCTTGAGCGAATTCAGCCGCCGCCCGAGCCAAAACGCCGCGCCGCCCAACAGCAAGAACCACACCACCGAGCCGGTCGCTGCCCCCAGGCCGAAGATGGGCTGCTGCGCGCCCCACGCCAGTGACGCAGTGCCGATGAGGACGGCCGTGTCCAGCCAGGCGTGCGGGTTGAGCCAGGAAAACGCCAGCGCGGCCCCAACGGCCTGCAGCGCACTGGTCGGCTGCGCGGCCGGCGTACCGATGGCGGGCACCTGGGGTGCCGCCGGCCCATACCAGAAGCGCCGCGCCGCTTGGTAACCATAGACGAGCAGGAACAAGATCCCGGCCCCGATCAACGCGCCGTGCAGCTTGTCCGACAAGCCGCCCAACTGCGCCAGACCGGCCACGCCCACGGCGATGAGCACGATGTCGGCCACCGCGCACGTGGCCACGGTCAGCCACAGGTGGCGCCGCTGCAAGCCGGTACGGATGACATGCGCATTTTGCGGGCCGATGGCCATGATGAGCGACAGGCTCATCACCAGGCCGGCGGTGAAGCTGGGGGCGGCAAGCACAGACATCGAGGATCTCCCTTAGAAACGACAGGGTTACATGGATCTGCTGGGATGCCAGTGTGCGCCGGCAGCCGCGTTCGTTAAAGCATTTTGACCTTCTTTTCGATTCATCAAATTTTTCTTAAACTCAGCGTCATGCTCGACGCCCGCCAACTGCAAGCCCTATCCGCCGTGGTCGAACACGGCAGTTTTTCCGCAGCGGCCAAGGCCCTGGCCCTGACGGTGGCGGCGGTGTCGCTGCGCGTGCGCGCGCTGGAGACGCAGCTGGGCCAGCGGTTGGTGGTGCGCGGCAAACAAGTGCGCGCCACCCCGGCTGGCCAGGCGTTGCTGGCGCACGTCAAGCAGGTGCAGCTGATGGAGGCCGACTTGCTGGAGCGGCTGCGCGGCAGCGACGACCAGCGCTGGCAAAGCGTGCCGGTGGCGATCAACGCCGACTCGGCGGCTGCGTGGTTCCTGCCCGGCGTGGCCGATCTACTGGCGCGCCAGCGTCTGTTGCTCGATCTGACCATCGACGACCAGGACCACACGCACGAGCTGCTCAAAAACGGCACCGTCATCGGCTGCGTGACCACACGCGCCGACCCCATGCGCGGCTGCGTCGCCGAACCGCTGGGCATCATGCGCTACCGCTGTGTCGCCGCACCGGCGGTAGTCGCGCGCGCCCGCACGCCGCAAGGGCGGTTGACGCCGCACCGGCTGCTGGCGCTGCCCGCCGTCATCTTCAACCGCAAAGACGCGCTGCAGGACGTGTGGCTGGAGCGCCACTTCGGGCTGCGGCAGGCACGCTACCCCCGCCACTTCACGCCAGCGGTGGACGCCTTCGAGCGCGCCATCGAGCTGGGCCTGGGCTGGGGCATGGTGCCCGAACTGCACTTGGCCCAACGCACGGGTAAACCCCCGCTGGAGGAGGTCATCCCCGACGCGGTGGTGGACGTGGCGCTTTACTGGCAGCACTGGGAGCGCGAGCCCCCCACCGCGCAGCGGCTCACCCGTGCAATCCGTGACGCGGCGCGCGCGGCGCTGCTGCCACTGCCCGCGCCCCATGAGACACAAGGTTGATGCCACCGCGCTACAGTGCAGGCTTGTCTCATCGACGACGCACCGACCATGGAACCGACCGCTCGCAATGTGCTGGGAGGGCCGCTGCGCGCCTGCTCCTACGACCCGCTGACCGGCTATTTCCGCGACGGCTGTTGCCACACCGCCGCCCACGACGTCGGCTCGCACGTCATCTGCGCCAAGGTGACCGCGGAGTTCCTGGCGTTTTCGCTACAGCGCGGCAACGACCTCGTCACGCCGAGGCCCGAGTGGCGCTTCCCTGGCCTCAAACCGGGAGACCGCTGGTGCCTGTGCGCGCTGCGCTGGAAAGAGGCGCTGGACGCCGGCGTGGCACCGCCAGTGATCCTGGAGAGCTGCCATGAGCGGGCGCTGGCCTTCGTGTCACTGGACGACCTGCGCGCGCACGCCTGGACGCCGTCACCCACCTGACGACATCACGCGTCACCACCGGTCGGCCCTGCCACAATCGCGCCATGAGCCCCCCGATCCCCGAGGCGCCGCCCGCTGGCGACGGCGCCATCCGCCGCCCCACGCTGCACGGCAGCTGGCCCGAGATGACCTACGCCGGCGTGCTGAGCTTCATGCGCCGCACGTACACGCGCGACCTGACGGGCGCAGACGTCGTCGTCAGCGGCGTGCCGCTGGACATCGCCACCACTTATCGGCCTGGCGCACGCCTGGGGCCCGCCGCCATCCGCGCCGCCAGCGTGCAATTGGCCGAACTCAAGCCGTTTCCCTGGGGGTTCGACCCCTTCGAGACATTGGCGGTGGTGGACGCTGGCGACTGCTGGCTCGACCCCCACAACCCGCTCACGATACCAGGCGCGATCCGCGACCATGCGCGTCGCATCCTGGCCAGCGGCGCGCGCATGCTCACCTTCGGCGGTGACCACTACATCACCTACCCGCTGCTGCAGGCGCACGCCGAGCGGTTCGGTGCACCGCTGGCGCTCATCCACTTCGACGCGCACTGCGACACCTGGCCGGACGACAGCCCCGAGTCGCTCAACCACGGCACGATGTTTTTCAAGGCCGTGCGCGAGGGCCTGATCGACCCCGCGCACTCGGTTCAGGTCGGCATTCGTACCTGGAACGACGACTTCATGGGCGTGCACGTGCTCGATGCGCCCACGGTGCACGCGCGCGGTGCCGACTGGGCGCTGCAGCAGGTGCTGCGCATCGTCGGGGATCGCCCGGCGTACCTGACATTCGACATCGACTGCCTGGATCCGGCGCACGCGCCCGGCACCGGCACGCCGGTCGCGGGCGGCTTGAGCAGCGCGCAGGCGCTGCACATCGTGCGCGGGCTGGTGCCGCTGCACCTGATCGGCATGGACGTGGTCGAGGTCTCGCCGCCCTACGACCATGCCGACATCACCGCGCTGGCGGCGGCGCACGTCGCGTGCGACCTGCTGTGCGTGCTGGCGGCGCAGCGCAGGGCACGGCGCTGAGGCGTCAGCCGCCGCCCGCACCGCCGCCTACAATTTGGCCCCATGCAAACCGTCAAGACCGAGCTGCTCGGCGCGCTGGCCGCCGAGCTGGAGGCGCTGCACGCCGGCGCCGCCGACCGTGCCGCCTTCGAACAGCCCAAAGCAGCCGCCCACGGCGATCTGGCCATCACGGCCGCGCTGCAACTGGCCAAACCCCTGGGCCAAAACCCGCGCGCGATTGCGCAGACGCTGGTCGAGCGACTGCAAGCCCAGCCGGCGTTTCAGCGCTGGGTGGCGGCACTCGAGATTGCGGGCCCAGGCTTCATCAACCTGCGCTTGCGCCCGGCCGCCAAGCAGACCGTGGTGCGCGAGGTGCTCGAGGCGGGCGACCGCTACGGCCACCAGCCGCCCCACGGGCAGCGCGTGCTGGTCGAATTCGTCAGCGCCAACCCGACCGGCCCCCTGCACGTCGGCCACGGCCGCCAGGCCGCGCTGGGCGACGCGATCTGCAACCTGTTCGAGACCCAAGGCTGGCAGGTGCACCGCGAGTTCTACTACAACGACGCCGGCGTGCAGATCGAGACACTGGCGCGCTCGGTGCAGCTGCGCGCGCGCGGCCTCAAACCCGGCGATGCGGGCTGGCCCGAGGCCGCCTACAACGGTGACTACATCCAGGACATCGCGGACGACTTTCTGGCGCGCAAAACCGTCGAAGCCGATGACCGCACCGTGACCGCCAGCGGCGACGTCGAAGACCTGGACGGCATCCGCCAGTTTGCCGTGGCTTATTTGCGCCGCGAGCAGGACTTGGACCTGCGCGCATTCGACGTGCGCTTCGACCAGTTCTACCTCGAGTCGAGCCTGTACAGCTCGGGGCGCGTCGCCCAAACCGTGCAACGCCTGATCGACGCCGGCAAAACCTACGAAAAAGACGGCGCGCTGTGGCTGCGCACGACCGAGTACGGCGACGACAAAGACCGCGTGATGCGCAAGTCCGACGGCACCTACACCTACTTCGTGCCGGACGTGGCCTACCACATCACCAAGTGGGAACGCGGCTTTACCAAGGTCATCAACATCCAGGGCACGGACCACCACGGCACCATCGCGCGCGTGCGCGCCGGACTGCAGGCGGTGGGGTTGGGTATCCCGAAGGGCTACCCCGACTACGTGCTGCACACCATGGTGCGCGTGGTGCGCGGCGGGCAAGAGGTCAAGATCTCCAAGCGCGCGGGCAGCTACGTCACGCTGCGCGACCTGATCGAGTGGACGAGCAAGGACGCGGTGCGGTTCTTTTTGCTGTCGCGCAAGCCCGACACCGAGTACACCTTCGATGTGGATCTGGCGATCCAGCAAAACAACGACAACCCCGTGTACTACGTGCAGTACGCGCACGCGCGCATCTGCTCGGTGCTGGCGCAATGGGGCGGCGACCCGGCGCGGCTGCGCGACGCCGATCTAACGCCGCTCGATACCCCGGCCGCGCAGGCGCTGATGCTGCAACTGGCTCGCTTCCCGGACGTGCTGCGCGCGGCGGCTGCCGATTTCGCGCCGCACGACGTCACGTTCTACCTGCGTGAGCTGGCGTCGGCCTATCACAGCTATTACGATGCGGAGCGTATCCTGGTCGACGATGAAGCGGTGCGGCTGGCGCGGCTGGCGCTGGTGGCCGCCACCGCCCAGGTGCTGCGCAGCGGGCTGCGCGTGCTCGGCGTGAGCGCGCCGACCTCGATGTGAGCGGCGTGCGTCTTTCGGAGTGCCCATCCATGGCGACGACCCGTATCCGATCTCGTTCTCTCGCCGCAGCCCCGCAGTCTGGGGGCACGTTACTTGGCTTCGTGCTGGGGCTGCTGGTCGGCATCGGTGCGGCGCTGGCCGTGGCGGTGTACGTCACCAAAGTGCCTATCCCGCTGGTGGATCGCGGGGTGCAGCGCAAACCGATGCAGCCCGAGACCGAAGCCGAGCGGCTGCGCCATTGGAACCCGAACGCCGGGCTGTCGCGCACGGCACCCCCTGCCGCTGCCCCCGCGGCCGAGGCACCCGCGGCCGCACCCGACACCGCCGCGAGCGCGCCCGCACCTGCCGGGGAGGGCAAAGCCCCGGCAGGCGACCCCATCGCCGAGCTGATCCGCCAGCGTGCCACGCCCACCGCCCCCGCCAGCCCAGGCAGCGAGAACCAGCCCGCCGCAGCCGACCCGTTCCAGTACTACGTGCAAGTGGGCGCGTTTCGCCAGGCCGAAGAGGCCGAAGCCCAACGCGCGCGGCTGGCGCTGCAGGGGTTTAGCGCCAAGGTCAGCGAACGCGAGCAGGCCGGGCAACGCGTGTACCGCGTGCGGCTGGGGCCGTTCGACAACAAGGTCGACGCCGAGCTGATGCAAGAACGCCTGCGCGGCCAGCAGATCGAAACGGCGCTCGTGCGCGTGCAGCGCTGACCTCCGTTGGGAACCTGCGCACCCCACGCCGCATCGGAGTCGTTGGTCGTCACTTTCGTTCGTCACCCTACGGGCCACTCACCATGCACCGCCGTCAGTTTCACGCTTGCCTCGTCGGCCTAGCCGCCACCACTACCCTGCCCGCCGCGTTGGCACAGGCCAACCTGCGCGAGGGCACGGACTATCGCCGCCTGTCCAAACCGGCACCGGTGGACACCGGCCCCGGCCAGGTCGAGGTGCTCGAATTCTTCGCCTACAGCTGCATCCACTGTTACCGCTTCGAGCCGCTGATGACCGAGTGGATGCGCAAGCTGCCCAAGGAAGTCGTGGTGCGGCGCGTGCCTGTCGGGTTCAACGCGGCGTTCGAGCCCATGCAGCGGCTGTATTACACGCTGGAGGCCATGGGCCGCCTGGGCGACCTGCACGAAAAAGCCTTCAAGGCCGTGCACGAGGAGCGCGAGCGTTTCAACTCGCTCGACGCGGTCGCGGCCTGGGCCGCCAAGCAGGGGCTGGATCGTCAGACCTTTACGCAGACGTATCAGTCGTTTGGCGTCAGCGGCAAGGTCAAGCGCGCGCTGCAGCTGCAAGACGCCTACGAGGTCGACGCCACGCCGTCGCTGGGGATCGCCGGGCGCTTCCTCGTCCCCGGGCAGGCGGCGCGCACGCTGGTGGTGGCCGACGCCCTGATCGCGCGCGTGCGACAGGCCTGACGCCACTTGGCCCCCCGGGGTGGCGGGCGCGGGCAATCGTGGCACAATCGGCGCACCGCAAGGAGCAAAATCCGTGCCCGCTGCCATTCGACCCCTGCGGTTGACCGCCGCTTTGTTCACCGCCGCCGTCATGGGCCTGCCCGTGCTGGCCCACGCCGAACGTGCCGATCGCGACGCGCCGATGAACGTCGAAGCCGACGCCCTGCGCTACGACGAAGCCCGGCAGACCAGCGTGTTCACCGGACGCGTGGTCGTGACCAAAGGCACGATCCGCATCCGCGGCCAGCGGCTGGAGGTGCGACAGGATCCGCAGGGCAACCAGTTCGGCACCGTCACCGGTGACGCAACACAGCGTGCGTTTTATCGACAAAAGCGCGACGGGCTCGACGAGTACATCGAGGGCGAGGCCGAGCGCATCGACTACGATGGGCAGGCCGATCGGGTGACGTTGCGCGGCCAGGCCGAGCTGCGCCGCTACCGTGGCACGGTGCTGACCGACCGGGCGAGCGGCGCCGTCATCGTCTATGACAATCGGGCGCAGACCTTCTCGGTCGATGGCGATCGCGCGGGTGCCAGCGCAGGCGCTCGAGTGCGGGCGCTGCTCACCCCGTCCAAGGCCGACCCGGCCGCCACGCAGCCCGCGCCGGACCTGCCCCCCCCGGCGCTGGCCCCCAGCGACCGCCTGGAGCGCCGCCCGTGAGCGAATCGGCGCCAAACGCGCGCTGCCTGCGCGCGCAAGGGCTGCACAAGCGCTACGGCCGCCGCACCGTGGTGCACGATGTGTCGCTGCAGGTGCGCGGGGGCGAGGTGGTGGGATTGCTGGGCCCCAACGGGGCGGGCAAAACCACGTCGTTTTACATGATCGTCGGCCTGGTGCGTGCCGATGCCGGGCGGCTGTGGATCGACGACCAAGCGGCAGAAAACTTGCCCATCCACCGGCGCGCGCGCCTGGGGTTGGGCTACCTGCCGCAGGAGGCATCGATCTTTCGCAAACTCACGGTCGAGCAAAACGTGCGCGCGGTGCTGGAGCTGCAACACGACGAAGCCGGCCGTCCCCTGGCCGAACCGGTGCTGCGCGAGCGACTCGATCGCCTGCTGCAAGAGCTGCACGTCGACCACCTACGCGATGCGCCGGCGCCCGCGCTGTCGGGCGGCGAGCGGCGCCGCGTCGAGATCGCGCGCACGCTGGCCACCAACCCGCGCTTCATCCTGCTCGATGAGCCGTTCGCGGGTGTCGATCCGATCGCCGTCATCGAGATCCAGCGCATCATCGGGTTTCTCAAGGCACGCGGCATCGGGGTGCTGATCACCGACCACAATGTGCGCGAGACGCTGGGCATCTGCGACCACGCCTACATCATCAGCGAGGGTCGGGTGCTCGCACACGGCACGCCCGCCGACATCGTGGATGACGCCGAGGTACGCCGCGTCTACCTCGGCGAGCATTTCCGCCTGTAGCGTGCCATGAAAGCGGGCCTGACGCTGCGCACCGCGCAGCACCTGAACCTGACACCGCAACTGCAGCAATCGATCCGGCTGCTGCAGCTGTCGACGCTGGAGCTGGCGCAGGAGATCGAACAGGCGCTGGCCGACAACCCTTTTCTCGAACGTGCGGAAGAAGACACCGACCCCAGCCCCGAGGCGGTGACGGACACGGCGACGTCGCCCCCCGAGATCGACGATGCAGAGCCGCCCGATACCATGGCCGTCTTCGACGGCGAGGCGGCGCTGGCGCAGACCGAGTGGGGGGCTCGACTGGACGAAGACGCCGGGGGCTGGGCGGCCGACGATGGGCCCACTGCCGACGAGTCACCGGCGGAGTGGTGTTGGGAAGGTCCCGGCGTCGAGCGCGGCGCAGACGGCGACGACGACGAGCGGCAGCTCACCCGTCAACTGGCCCATCCGCCCGAGCGGCTGGCCGACCACCTGCACCGGCAAGCCCTGGCACTGCACCTCAGCGACGACGAACGCGCCGCGCTGTTTTTTTTGATCGAGTCGCTCGACGACGACGGCTATTTGCCCGATTCGCTCGAGCAGCTGACGGACGCTTTGTGCCAGCAGTGCCAGGCCGCCGGCGAGTCGGTCGATGCCGAGCGGCGCGACGAGATCGCCTCGCTGCTGCGCCGCGCCCTCGGCTGGCTGCAGCACATGGAGCCCGCGGGCGTGGGCGCGCGCGACCTGGCCGAGTGCCTACGCCTGCAAATCGGTGAATTGCCCAACACCCCCACGGCCCGCGCGGCCGACGCGCTGTGCGGGCAGCCGCTGGAGTGGATCGCGCGCCGCGACGTGCGGCGGCTGGGCCAGGCAACCGGGCTGGACGAGGAAACCGTGCGCGCGGCGCTTGCGCTGCTGTCGCGCCTTGAACCCAAGCCCGGGCGCCGCTTCGCCGACGCCGAACGGCAAGTGATCGTCCCCGATGTGATCGTCACCGTGCGCGGCACGCAGTTCGACGTCCAACTCAACCCCGCGGTGCTTCCGCGCCTGCGCGTGACCGATATCTATGCCCAGGCCCTGCGCCAGCACCGCAGTGGCGATCTGCAACAACGGTTGCAAGAAGCGCGCTGGTTCATCAAAAACCTGCAGCAGCGCTTCGACACCATCCTGCGCGTGGCGCGCGCCATCGCCCTGCGACAGCGCAACTTTTTTCTGCACGGGGAGGTCGGCATGCGACCATTGGTGCTGCGTGACATCGCCGACGAGCTGGGCCTGCACGAATCGACCATCAGCCGCGTCACCAACGCCAAGTACATGGCCACCCCTTTCGGCACTTACGAGCTGAAATATTTTTTTGGCTCCAGCTTGGCCACGGACGCCGGCGGCAACGCCTCCAGCACCGCCGTGCGCGCCCTCATCAAACAACTCATTGCGGCCGAAGACCCCCGCCAGCCGCTCAGCGACGGCCAGATCGCCGACTTGCTGCGCGAACAGGGCATCGAGTGCGCGCGCCGCACCGTCGCCAAATACCGCGAGGCGCTGCGCATCCCCACGGCCACCCTGCGCAAGACCCTCAACGCCTGACCATGTCCACCGTCGACCTCTTTCTGCCCTGCGCGGGCGGCTGTCCCCCGTTTTTGGCCACCGAAGTGCAGCGCCTGTGCGCCGTGCCCGACCACGCCTTGACCCTGGGCCGCGCGGGTGTCGGCCTGCGCGGCGACTGGCATACCGTGCTGCGCCTGAACCTGCACAGCCGCATCGCCCAGCGCGTGCTGCTGCGCCTATGGGAGGGCCCGTACCGCAGCGAAGACGACCTCTACGGCGCGGCTGCCGAAATCGCCTGGGAAGACTGGTTCACGCCACGGCATACGCTCAAGGTGGAGGTCACGGCCCAGCGCAGCCCGCTGCGCAGCCTGCACTTTGCAGGGCTGCGCATCAAGGATGCCGTCTGCGATCGCCTGCGCGCACGCCGCGGCGCGCGCCCCAGCGTCGACACGGCCCAACCCGATGTGCGCGTGTATGCCCACCTGAGCGCCGACACGTTGACGCTGTCGCTCGACACCAGCGGCGAGCCATTGTTCAAACGCGGCTGGCGCATCGACAAGGGCGACGCGCCGCTGAAAGAGACGCTGGCGGCCGCGATGATCGCCGCCACCGGCTGGACCGGCATCGACGCCGACGGCGCGCCGGTGCCGCTGTTCGACCCCTGCTGCGGCAGCGGCACGCTGGTGATCGAAGCGGCCCAGATCGCCTTGGGCCTCGCTCCTGGCCGGCAGCGGCACTTCGCGTTCGAGCGGTTGCTGCCCCACGACCCCGCGCGCTGGGCTGCGGTGCGCGAGCAGGCCCGCTCGGGCGAGCGCCAGTGGCCGAAGGATGCGCCACCAGTCGCCTACGGCAGCGACGTCTCGTTTCGCATGGTCGATTTCGCCCGCCGCAACGCCGAGCGCGCGGGAGTCGGTGCAGCCACGGAGTTTCGCGGCGGCGACGCCCTGCAACGCCTGCCCCCTAGCCCGTGGCCTGGCGTGCTGTTGCTCAATCCCCCGTATGGAGAACGCATAGAAGCCGCCGGCGTGGTCGGCGGCTTGGGAGCGGACGTCTTCTACGAGCGGCTGGCCGCGCACTGGAAGACCCACTTCGGCGGCTGGACCGCCTGGGTGCTCACGCCCGACCGCGAACTGCCACGCCGGCTGCGCCTGCAGGCCAGCCGGCGCGTGCCGCTGTTCAACGGGCCGATCGAGTGCCGGTTGCTACGCTTCGACCTGCAGCCCAGAAACGGCAAAACTGCTCAAAACGACGAGACCTGAGAGGCGCTGTCACTTTTTTACGACTTTCCGAACACCCAGCTCGTCAGTTTGTGGTAAAGTTTGGCTCGAGCCGTTTGCGGCTCCCCGCTTTTCCTCCCTGAGCGGGTGCCTTTGTGTGTGACAGCATAAGGCTTGCAACCCCGGCCCTTTAGGTCGGGGTTCTTTTTTTGCGCAAGCGTGCTATGCCAGGGCTTGGCCTTTCTCGGATAGGCAGGATTGGGCGGTCGGCAAGCCACGCAACACGTCGCCCACAATGATCACGGCCGGGCTGCCCAGGCACTCGCGCTCGATCGCCAGGGCCAGGGCGTCGAGTGTGGTCACGACGTGGCGCTGCTGGGGCAACGAGGCGTGTTGTATCACGCCCACCGGTGTGTCGGCGGGCAAGCCCCCGGCCAACAGCTCCTCTTGTAAGCAGCGCGCCAACGCCACTCCCATGTAAATCACCAACGTCAAGCGGGCTGACACGCAGGTTTTCGCCAACGAACGCCAATCCGGCCCCGAACTGCCTGGGTGCGCATGTCCCGTGACCAACACCACACCGTGCGCATGGGCGCGATGCGTCCAGGGCACGCCAAGGCTGGTCGTCGCAGCCAAGCCCGCCGTGATGCCACTGACGACCTCGACCTGCAGCCCTGCAGCACGCAAGCGCTCCGCCTCCTCGCCGCCGCGACCGAAGATAAACGGATCGCCTCCCTTGAGGCGAACGACGCGTTCTCCGCGGCGCGCCTCACGGATCATCAGCTGCTCGATGAAGTGCTGCGGCGTGGACGCACATCCGCCACGCTTGCCGACATAAATCTGGCGCGCTCCGGGTTGAGCGTATGCCAGCACACCCCGGCCCACCAAGTCATCGACCAACAACACCGTGGCCTGTGCGATCGCCTTGACCGCTTTGACCGTGAGCAACTCCGGGTCGCCCGGACCCGCCCCCACCAGAAAGACTGTCGGCTTCTCATGGACGGTGTGTGGCTGCATGGCCTGACTCCTCGGGTTGACAAAACGACTGCACCGCCCGTTGCAGCGCCCACACCTGCTGCCTCAGCGGATCCGGTGCGGGCATACGCCCATCGAGGACGTCTTGGATATACGCCGCCGTGGCACGCGCATCGCGGCTTGCGGGCAAAGGGGGAATACTGTCCAGCACCCCGTCTTTCGCCGGCACCGACCATGCACTGAGACGCCGCCCGGACAGAAAGACGTCCATGCGCGGTGTGCGGCGCGGGTCGGCGAAGGGCTCGCCTTCGGTGCCCCGCAGCAGCATCGCGTGGGCGGCGGTGGCCTGCAGGAACTGCGTCAGCAAGGCCCCGTACTCGGGGTGGGTGTAGTTCACGACACGCAGGCCTTCGCCCGGGTCGAGCAGCTTGGCCACGGTGTGACCGGGATTGCGCAGGCCGATGACCCAGCGCACGTCGAGCAATCGCGCCAGCGGCGGGCACAGATGCCCGGTGCGGATGTAGGCAGGCTCGCCACGGGCCCAGCGTTGCTGCAGATCGCCGGGGGTTTCGGCCGGCGCCAGGCCGAGGTGGCTGAAGATCTCGGCGGTGGTGACGCGGCCCGGGTCGTCGGGCATGCCATGCACCAGCACGGCCACACCCGCGCGCGACAGCATCAGTGCCAGCAGCGCGGTGAGGTTGGGCAGCTTGCGCGCGCCGTTGTAGGACGGCAGCACGACCAGGGGGCGGCCGGGGGCGATGGGCAGGCAGCGGTCTCGTGTGGCCTGCAAGAAGCCGGCCAGCTCCTCGACCGATTCGCCCTTGATGCGCATCGCGATGGCAAAGGCGCCGAGCTCGAGGTCGCTGACCCGGCCGTCGAGGACCTGGCACATCAGATCGTGGGCCTGCTCGCGGTTCAGCGAGCGGGCGCCTTCCTTGCCGCGGCCGATCTCCTTGATGTAGGGGGCGATGCTCATGAGGTCGTGCGTCGGGTGTCCGATCCAGGCAGGGGCCCCCTTGTCACGCGGCCTGCAGGCTGGTGCGCACCAGCCGGCGCAGTTCGGGCACGCAGGAGCCGCACTGGGTGCCGCAGCGCCGTTCGGCCTGCAGACGGGCCAGGCGGTCTTCGGCGCTGCCCTGGCATTGCGCCAGGGTGGCGAGGATCTCGCCTTCCGTGACGTTCAGGCAGGTGCAGACCTGGCGGCTGCGCGGGGCCAGCGTTGCCGGCGGCTTGGCGCCGGGCGCGAGCAGGGCGCGGCCATAGGCCTGAGCGGGCCCTTCGTCTTGCAGCAGGGCGCGTACCCAGGATTCGGCGCGGGTGTCGCCGGCCAGCACGAAGGCTTCGAGCCGGGCGTCCTGGCGGCCGTCCCCGCGGGGCACCAGGCGCATCGCACGGCGCTGGCCCCGGCGGCGGTCGGCGTAGCGCAGCACCTCGGCGCCGGCCAGGCCGAGCTCCTCCTCGATGTGCGCGAGCCACTCGTCGCCGGGGGGCTCGACGGCGGCCGCCCGAAAGAGCACCCCCAGCACGCCGCGCTCGCTGGGCTCGCGCCCGAAAGGCACGCAACTGGCGTAGGCGAAGCGTGGCATCAGCTCGCGCAGGGCCGCGATGGCGCGATGGGCCTGGCCCACCGGCAGCCAGGCGGCCGCGAGCAGGGTCCACGGCAGTTCGGCCTTGAGCACCTTGACGGCCGCGTGCTTGAGTTCGGGCTGCTTGGATGTCGGGCAGAAGGCGGGGGTGGTCAGGGCATTGACGCCGGCCAGGCGCTCGCCGGTGCTGCTGGCACCGGAGAGGAACTCCTCGCCCCAGTGCATGGCCAGGAAGGCCTGGGACAGGCCCACCTGCTCGCTGCCTTGGACCGGCAGCACGATGGAGCCGCGCCGGGACGTGAGATGGACGAGGTCGCCGTCCTTCAGGCCACGCCGCGCCATGTCCTGCGGGTGCAGTTGCACGGCGGGCTCGCTCACATGACCGAACAGCCGCCCGAGCAGGCCGGTGCGGCTCATGCCGTGCCAGTGGTCGCGCAGCCGGCCGGTGGTCAGGCTGAAAGGGTAGCGGGCATCGCGCGGCTCGGCCAGGGGGGTGTAGGGCACGTCGGCAAAGCGCGCACGCCCATCGGGCGTGGGGAAACGCCCGTCCTCGTACAGCCGCGCGCGCGGGGCCTGGCCCTCGGGGCAGGGCCAGTGCTGCGGGCCCTCGTGCTCCAGCCGCGCATAGCTCAGGCCGGTGATGTCCAGGTCGCGCCCGCGGGTGGATTCGCGGTGCTCGTTCCAGATGGCTTCGGGGGTGTCGTAGGGAAAGAGCGTGGCCTGGCCGTTGCGGCGCGCGCTCCAGCGGGCTTCGAGCCGGTGTGCGAACTCGACCGCGATGCGCCAGTCGGCACGGGCCTCGCCGGGCGGCGCCACGGCGGAGCGCACGCGGCTGATGCGGCGCTCGCTGTTGGTGACGGTGCCTTCTTTTTCGCCCCAGGTGCTGGCAGGCAGCAGCAGATCCGCGTAGGCGCAGGTGGCCGTGGTGGCAAAGGCTTCCTGCACCACGACGAACTCGCAGCGCTTCAGTGCCGCACGCACGGTGGCCTGGTCGGGCAGGGACTGCGCCGGATTGGTGCAAGCGATCCACAGCGCCTTGATCTCGCCGCGGGCGGCGGCCTCGAACATTTCGACGGCCGTCTTGCCCGGTGTGGCCGGCACGTCGGCCACTCCCCACAGGCGGGCGACTTCGGCGCGGTGCTGCGGGTTGGACAGGTCGCGGTGCGCCGACAGCAGATTGGCCAGGCCGCCGACCTCGCGACCGCCCATGGCGTTGGGCTGGCCGGTGAGCGAGAAGGGCCCGGCCCCGGGGCGGCCGATCTGGCCGGTGGCCAGGTGGAGGTTGATGAGGGCGGCGTTCTTGGCGGTGCCGCTGCTGCTCTGGTTCAGGCCCTGGCAGTAGAGGGACAACGTCGCTCGCGATTGACCAAACCAGCGCGCCGCCTGCACGATCGCCTCGGCCGGCAGCCCACACAGCGTGGCCACCGCCCCCGGCGTGAACTCGGCCACGCGCTTCTTCAATGCCTCGAAGCCGTCGGTGTGGGCGGCGATGAAGGCAGGGTCGATCAGACCCTCCCAGATGAGCACATGCAACATCGCGTGAAACAGCGCCACGTCGGTGCCGGGTTGCAGCGGCAAATGCAGATCAGCGACTTCGGCCGTTTCCGTGCGGCGCGGGTCGGCGACGATCAGTTTGAGATGGGGGTTGGCGCGCTTGGCGTCTTCGATGCGCCGAAACAGGATGGGATGGGCGTAGGCGGTGTTGGCGCCCGCGATGAAGATGACCTCGGCGTGGTCGATGTCCTCGTAGCAGTTGGGCGGTGCATCGGCGCCCAGCGTCAGCTTGTAGGCCGCCACCGCACTGCTCATGCACAGGCGCGAGTTGGTGTCGATGTTGTTGGTGCCGATCAGGCCCTTGGCCAGTTTGTTGAAGACGTAGTAGTCCTCGGTGAGGAGCTGGCCCGAGATGTAGAAGCCCACGGCATCGGGGCCGTGGCGATCGACGATGTCGCCAAAGCGGGTGGCCGCTTCGTCCAGCGCTGTCTCCCAGTCAATGCGCTGCGGCGGCTGACCCCGCACCGCGCGGCGCATCGGGTAGAGCAGCCGCGTGGCGGCGGCCACCGCCGGATCGGCCGTCAGGTGCAGCGTGCTGCCCTTGGTACACAGGCGGCCATGGTTGGCCGGATGCTCAGGGTCGCCGCGCACGCCGGTGATGCGACCGCCGTCGGACTCGATGATCACGCCGCAGCCAACCCCGCAATAGGGACAGGTCGAGCGGGTTTGCGTCATGGCTGCAACGCCTCTGGGCAATCGCATCGGGAACTGGCCGCCGCCGCCGACGGTTCGAGCCCCAGTGAGGCCAGTTCGCCGGCGTCCAGAAAAACCCGCCCATCTTCCACACGCACTTGGAACACAGGGGTCGATCCCTCGTCGGGCGCAACCGCACAGCCATCAGCCAAACCGATCGTCCAGTTGTGCAGCGGGCAGGCCACATGGGTACCGAAAACGATTCCCTGGCTCAGCGGCCCACCCCGGTGCGGGCAGCGATCGAGCAACGCAAACACTTGATCATCGGCGGTGCGAAAGACCGCCACCGCACCGCCCACGGCCCTTTGCACACGGCGCGCCCCCAGGCGCGGGATGTCCTCGATACGACAGACAGGTTTCCATTCGGTCATGGAAGCGCTCCTTTTCGGCATCACGCGCTCAACGGCTCAAACTGCCGCAGATCGACTCGCGCCTTTTCGAACTCGAACCAGGGATCGGGTTCGCCGTCCAGCGCATATTGCAGCTGCGCCCAAAGCTCCTTGCGGCCTGTGGCATCGTCCACGATGCGACGCTTGACGTAATCCACGCCGACGCGCTGCACGAAGTGCACCGTGCGCTCCAGATACCAGCCTTCGAGCCGGTAGAGCTGCAAGAACGCCCCGGCGTACTCCAGCACCTCACTGGGCGTGCGCACCTTGACCAAGAACTGCGCCACCTCCGTCTTGATGCCGCCGTTTCCGGCGATGTAGATCTCCCAGCCCGAGTCAACGCCAATCACGCCCACGTCCTTGATGCCCGCCTCGGCGCAGTTGCGCGGGCAGCCGCTGACGGCGAGCTTGACCTTGTGCGGGGCGTACATGCGCCACAGCGCGCGCTCGAGGTCCTTGCCCATTTGGGTACTGTCCTGGGTGCCGAAGCGGCACCATTCGCTGCCCACGCAGGTCTTGACCGTGCGCAGCGCCTTGGCATAGGCATGGCCCGAGGGCATGCCGAGATCGCGCCAGACGTGGACGAGGTCTTCCTTTCTCACGCCCAACAGGTCGATGCGCTGGCCGCCCGTGACCTTGACGGTGGGGATCTGGTATTTGTCCACCACGTCGGCGATGCGGCGCAGCTCGTCGGCCGAGGTCTCGCCGCCCCACATGCGCGGCACCACTGAGTAGGTGCCGTCCTTTTGGATGTTGGCGTGGCTGCGCTCGTTGATGAAGCGCGATTGCGGGTCGTCCTGCGCCTCCTTCGGCCAGGTGGAGATCAGGTAGTAGTTCAGCGCCGGTCGGCAGGTGGCGCAGCCGTTGGGCGTGCGCCAGTTCAGGTGGCGCATCACCGCCTCGAGGGTGAGCAGCTTGCGGCCGTCGGGCAGCGGTGTGCGGATGGCTTGGCGCACGGCCTCGTGGCCGAGGTCGGTGCAGCCGCAGACGGCCTTTTGCTTCGGCGTGGCCGAGTAGTCGCCGCCGGCGACGAACATCAGCAACTGCTCCACCAGCCCGGTGCACGAGCCGCAGGAGGCGCTGGCCTTGGTGTGCTTGCGCACCTCCTCTAGCGTGAACAAGCCCTTTTCCTTGATGGCGCGGCAGATCGTGCCCTTGGTCACGCCATTGCAGCCGCAGACCTCGTCGCCATCGGCCATCGCGGCGGCCTTGTGGTGGCCTTCGTGCCCGGTGTCGCCGATGTTCGATTCGCCAAACATCAGCCGGTCGCGGATGTCGTGGACGGGCCGCCCCTCGCGCAGCAGCTTGAAGTACCAGGCACCATCCACCGTGTCGCCGTACAGGCAGGCGCCCACGAGCCGGTCGTCCTTGAGCACCAGTTTTTTGTACACCCCGCCGTAGGGGTCGTGCAGCACGATCTCTTCCGTGCCCTCGCCGCCCATGAAGTCGCCGGCCGAAAACAGGTCGATGCCGGTGACCTTGAGCTTGGTGGAGACCTGCGAGCCCTGGTAGCGCCCGATACCGAACTGCGCCAGATGGGTGGCGCAGACCTTGGCCTGCTCGAACAGCGGGGCCACCAGACCATAGGCGACGCCGCGATGCGAGGCGCATTCGCCCACTGCGTAGATACGCGGATCCGTGACCGTCTGCATCGTGTCGGTCACAACGATGCCGCGCTGGCACCACAACCCCGCACGCTCGGCCAGATCGGTGTTGGGGCGGATGCCGGCAGCCACGACGACGAGTTGCGCCGGTATCTGACTGCCGTCTTTGAGCTGCACGGCCATGACCCGCCCGTCGGGGCCGCCGAGCAAGGCCTCGGTTTGGGCCGACAAAAAGAAGCGCAAGCCACGTTGTTCCAGGCTTTTCTGCAGCATGCGCCCCGCCACCTCGTCGAGCTGGCGCTCCATCAACCACGGGGCGATGTGCACCACGCTGACCTGCATACCGCGCAGCATCAAGCCATTGGCAGCCTCCAACCCGAGCAGGCCGCCGCCGATGACCACGGCGTCACGGTAGGTGCGGGCCGCTTCGACCATCGCGAGTGTGTCGGCGATATCGCGGTAAGCCATCACGCCATCGAGCTCGCGGCCCGGCAGCGGCGGGATGAATGGGTGTGACCCCGTGGCCAACAACAGCCGATCGTACGCGGCTTCGGTGCCATCCTCGGCACGCACGATGCGGCGGCTGCGATCGACGTCCACCACCCTCTTGCCCAGATGCAAGGTGATACCGTTGTTCTCGTACCACGACAGCGGGTTGAGGATGATGTCGTCGATGGTCTGCTCGCCCGCGAGCACGGGCGACAGCAGAATGCGGTTGTAATTGGGGTGGGGTTCCGCCCCAAACACGGTGATGTCATAAAGGTCGGGCGCGAGCTTGAGCAGCTCCTCGATCGTGCGCACACCCGCCATGCCGTTGCCCACCATCACCAGACGCAGTCTGCGGGCACTTCGGACTCGCATATCCATGGTTCCACTCCCATGCGGCTCACACGAGCGCTTCTGCGGGATGCGCGTGGCGCGCGTACAGAAAATCGAGCACGGCCTTGCGGCACCGCTGGTACGTGCTGTCGTCGGCCAACGCCAGCCGGTCACGCGGCCTGGGCAAGGGCACCGGCAACACCTCGCCAATCGTGGCCGCCGGGCCATTGGTCATCATGACGATTCGGTCGGCCAACAACACGGCCTCATCCACATCGTGCGTCACCATGACCACCGTACTGTGCGTCTGGGCCACGATTTGCATCAGCTCGTCCTGCAGACGGGCACGGGTCAGCGCGTCCAGCGCCCCAAACGGCTCGTCCATCAGCAGCACCTTGGGCTCCATCGACAACGCGCGCGCAATCCCCACGCGCTGCTTCATGCCCCCGCTGATTTCAGCAGGGTACTTTGACGCGGCATGAGCCAACCCCACCAAATCCAGTGCGGCCTGGGTTCGCTCCTGAAGCCGACGCTTGGGCTCCTGCTGGCCAAAGACCCGCTCGACCGCCAAATAAACGTTACCCCAGCACGTCAACCACGGCAGCAGAGAGTGGTTTTGGAACACCATCGCCCGCTCGGGTCCCGGGCCAACGACTTCACGGTTGTCGCACAACAAGACGCCTTGGGTCGGCCGCGTCAAACCGGCGATCAGATTCAGCAAGGTCGATTTGCCACAGCCCGAGTGCCCAATTAGGGCCACGAACTCCCCTCGCGCAATCGTCAAATCGATATCCCGTAAGGCGGTGAAAGGTCCACGTGGCGTGTTGAACGTTTGCTCAACACCCTGGATTTGGATATAGCGAGTCTCGTTCATGTCCGCACCTCCTCGTGCGTCAGCAGTCGTGCCAGACGGATCAGCAAGGCCTCCAACACCAACCCGACGAATCCGATCACGACGATGGCGATGATAATGTGTTCGACGTTGAGGTTGTTCCACTCGTCCCACACCCAAAATCCGATGCCGACGCCACCCGTCAACATCTCAGCGGCAACGATGACCAGCCACGCGGTTCCGACCGACAGGCGCACACCGGTCAACACATAGGGCAGCGTGGCCGGCAAGAGGATTCGCGTCACCACCTTCCATTCGGACAGGTTGAGCACGCGTGCCACGTTCAAATAGTCCTGGGGCACACGCTGCACGCCCGTCGCCGTATTGATGATCATTGGCCAGATGGAACAGATAAAAATCGTCCAGATCGCCGCCGGGTTGGCCGATTTGAAAACGAGCAGACCGATCGGCAACCAAGCCAGCGGGCTGACGGGCCGCAACAAGGCGATCAGCGGGTTGAGCATTGCGCTGAGCACCGCATAACGCCCGATCATGAATCCCAAAGGAATACCCACCAATGCTGCCAGCCCGAACCCCGTCCCAACGCGCTGCAAGCTGCTCAAGACATTCCATCCAATCCCCTGGTCATTGGGACCATTGCGGTAAAACGGGTCGGAAAATAACTTCGCGGCGGCATCGAAGGTCGAAGCGGGCGAGGGAAAGGGGCCTTGATCCCCTTTGG
>DYIC01000102.1 GCA_020723845.1 Hydrogenophaga sp. | reverse complement strand
GCGCACACAGTCGCCGCGCCAATCCTTGACCGACAGATCGCCGGCTTCCAGATCGACGAACAAGGTGCTGTCTTCAGGCAGCGTCTTGAGCTGGGTGGTCTTGCCCAGACCACTCTTGCCCAGCAGGACGAGCTTGACGCCGTGGCGTTCGGCCAGGCGCTGATCGGCAGAGATGATGGGGAACGCCATCACGCCACCTCCGTCATCAGCAGGTCGGCCGCCGAGAGCGTGGCCAAGAGCGGGCTGTCATCCGTGGCGCCGGCAGCAAGCGCCAGGTCACGCAGCTCCTTGAGCGCCCGGTGGCGACGAGTGTCGGCACTGATCTGGGCACCCAGAAGTGCCAGATGCGCATCGACGTCGGCCAAGGTGGCTTGGGCGAGCGGCTTGTAAATGACGCCCTCGTCATCCACCGACTCCAGTTCCACACCCGGTGGCGGCACGCTGATGGCTGGCGGCAGATGCGCCTGCAAGGCATCGGGTATGCCCGGTAGCGTGATCTGGGCGCGCTCGTTTTTGCTGGGGCGGCGCTTCAATTCGCGGCGAGCAATGTCGGTCAGGGCGTCCTCGGCCAGACGGGCGCCAATGCTCTGCACATCGCTCGGGTGCAGGGCGCAGACGACACGGGCAACCTCACGCGGGCGGGCATGGCCGATGACTTCGAAGGCGTTGCTGATTTCTGCGCGCACGGCTTCGCGCAGCAGGCTCATGACGGGATCACGCATGGCGAGCTCCTTTCCAGGCTTGGTCGAAACGGGTGATGAGGGGGACGGCCTGCGCGAGCCAGGCCGAGAGGTTCTGGTGCTGGTAGTGCGGCACGCAGTCGATGAGCGACTCCGGGTCGGTGTCGATTCGGCACAGCGATTCCAAGCCTTCGCGCAGCGCGAGCCAGCGCTCGGTGGCAAGGGCAGATTCGGGAGAGACTTCCGGGCCGTGGTAGCGACCATCGGAGCCGAGCACCAGCGTGCGGTTTTGCTGGGCGATGCGTTTGGCTTCAGACGGGGTGGGTAGCGGCGGTTCTTCGGCCTTGATGACCTCGACCACGGCGCACTGCTCGATGCCGGAGAGGTGCTGGTCGGCGGCGACCTGATCGAAGATCTTCACGGCCGAGGGGCCGCAGACGCCAGCCTCCTTGATGCGCGCTTTCACCTCGCGGGCGATGGCGCGGATCTCCTCGGGCGTTTTGGTGAGGGCTGCGCGCTGGGTGTCGGCGGGCAAACGAGAGAGCTCGGCCGCTGCTGAGACTGAAATTTCGCCACCCTTGACTGCGGCCTGTAGCTCGTCAATGCCATGATCGAGCACTGCCCGTGCGTGCTGCACAGTACGTCGAGAGACCTTGAGGTGCTGAGCCGCCTCGTCCTGGGTAAATGCGCAAATTTGCGCATTTGCATCAGGCCTGCCATGAGGCAGTGTGGCCAAACGCGCTGCAATGATGGCGCGCTGCCCTTCACTCAGATGCCGACGATGCAGATTGAGCGAAACGACCAGACCGAAGGGGTCGCCGTCGTCGGCGCTGACCTGACGCACCAGGGGCTCCAGTCCCAGTTGCTCGCAAGCGCGCAGGCGGTGGCGACCGTCGATGACCTGGCCATCCAGAACGAGGATCGGTTCGCGCTGGCCGTGTGCGGCGATGTCCGCCACCAGGGCTGCGAAGGCCGCCTCATCCATGACCGGGAAGAGCTCGGCGGCTGGATGCAGGGGAAAGGCAGTGGTCATCACTTACCCTCCCCAGTCGTGTCCAGGCGGCGCAGCACGAACTTCGGCGCCTTGGGCGTGACGGTGCGCAGTGCTTCAAAGGGTGCGCGCAGGGTCTGGGGCCAGGCTTTGAACTTGGCTTCCGACACCGAATACTTGAT
>DYIC01000101.1 GCA_020723845.1 Hydrogenophaga sp. | reverse complement strand
CCCCCCGCGTCAGAATACTTGTCGCCCCGATAGGACCAGAGCTGTGAAACTGGTTCATTGATGGTGGTGGGAGGCTGTGGAGCTTGTGGGCGAAGGCCGGCGCGGTGGGCAACGCGGATGCGTTGTCCACGGCAAGCTGGCCGGTGCGCGAAGCGCATCGCCCACAAATGCACAGCCTGTGCGGCGCCGAAGGCGCCGCCCCCCGCACACCATCGTTTCATCGACACGGGGGCGCGGATGAGAGAAGAAGTTGGCCCGATACGGACAAGCATTCAAGGACCGGGCGGTGGCACGCATGCTGCCGCCGGAGAGCGCCGCACCGCAGGTGGTGTCGCGCGAGATCGGAGTGGGCGTGGACACGCTGGAGCGCTGGCGCGCTGAGTCGTTGGCCAGGCCGGCGAAGGAGCGCGTGTGGACAGCTGCCGCGCGCCTGGAGGCGGTGATCACGACCGCGGCGATGGACGATGCCTCGCGCAGCGCCTGGTGCCGCGAGAACGGCGTGTACGCGCAGCAACTGCAGCAATGGCGAGACAACGCGGTGCGGGCACTGGCTGCACCCGAGCAAGTACGTGCCAGCCCCTCGCAGACCAAGGAGGATCGGCGCCGCATCAAAGAGCTCGAGCGAGAGGTACGCCGCAAGGACAAGGCCCTGGCCGAGGCGGCGGCGCTGCTGGTGCTGTCAAAAAAAGCCGAGGCGATCTTCAACAGGAACAAGGGCGAGGACGAATGATCGGCCTCGAAGATCGCCAGGAAATTGCCCGAGACATCGAAGCGGCTTGCGATGCCGGTGCGCGCCTGAAGCCAGCGTGCGAACTCATGGGGATCAGCGCGCGTACCTTGCAGCGCTGGAAGGCCGGCCAAGGCCTGGAATCGGGCGATGGCAGGCCGCAGGCCGTGCGGCCGGCGCCAGCCCATGCGCTGAGTGATCGCGAACGTGCGCAGATCGTCAGCGTGGCCAACGAGCCGCGCTTGGCCGATCTGCCGCCGGCGCGCATCGTGCCGACGCTGGCTGACGAGGGCGTCTACATCGCCAGCGAGTCCAGCTTCCGCCGCGTGCTGCGTGCGCAGGGGCAAATGAGTCACCGCGGGCGCGCCAAGGCACCACGCAAGGGCCGGCCACCGACCACTCACGTGGCCACCGCGCCGCGACAGCTGTGGTGCTGGGACATGACGTTCCTGCCAAGGGATGTCGCCGGACGCTGGTTCTTCCTGTACCTCATCATGGACGTGTACAGCCGCAAGATCGTGGGCTTCGAGGTGCACGAGGACGACGACTGCGACCACGCTGCGCGGCTCGTGCAGCGCACGGCGCTGGCCGAGGGCATTCACGCCATGCCGCGTGACGAGCGACCCGTACTGCACGGCGACAACGGCGCCACGCTGAAGGCCACCACCGTGCTGGCCATGCTGTGGTGGCTGGGCGTGAAACCGTCGTACTCACGGCCCCGCGTGAGCGACGACAACGCCTTCGTCGAAAGCCTGTTCCGCACGGCGAAGTACCGGCCGGAGTTCCCAGAAAAGGGCTTTACGGATCTGTGCGCCGCGCGCGAGTGGGCGCGCCAATTCGTGCATTGGTACAACCACGATCACAGGCACAGCGGCATCCGCTACGTCAGCCCGGCACAGCGCCATGAAGGCCACGACGTCGCGATCCTTGCGGCTCGGCACCAGGTCTACCTCCAGGCTCGCGAACGCAACCCCGCGCGCTGGTCACGCGGCACACGCGACTGGTCGCACATCCGGGCCGTTACCCTCAACCCTGAACGCGACTCTGTGGTCACAACGGCTGTGAGCCGAGGAGACATTCAGCCGATTGCTGCGTGACAGAGGCGACAAGTAGCTTGACGCGCGCCG
>DYIC01000042.1:18695-21187 GCA_020723845.1 Hydrogenophaga sp. | reverse complement strand
TCTAACGTGTTATAGGGAGCAAAACTGCTGCATAACACCGACGGCTGTCTCCCTAACACCGGCGGCTCGATCGGGCGTAAAGCCGCGCCCAGCCTGCGTTTCCAGGCATTGACTGGATGTTTGTACAGTACTAAATTTCATGCAAATTGGCGCAACGTTCGTACCACGCACTTTACCTGTGCGCGCGGGCGTTGGCAACCCCCCCCCCGAAAGGGGGCCCCAAGGGAGAGAACAAGATGCATGAAACCCATCCGGCGGCGGGCAGGCCGCCACGGCGCGGTGAGGCACTGCCGCCGTTGAAATCGACGCGGCTGCTCGATCAACTGCGGGAGCGCATCCGCGCCCTGCATTACAGCCTGCGCACCGAAGAGGCCTATGTGTACTGGTGCCGCGCCTTCATCCGGTTTCACCGGCTGCGTCACCCGGCCGAGATGGGTGGGCCGGAGGTTGAAGCCTTTCTCACCTGGCTGGCGAGCGAGCGGGGGGTGTCGGTCAGCACCCACCGGCAGGCGTTGTCGGCACTGCTGTTCTTGTACGGGAAGGTGCTGGGCGTGCAACTGCCCTGGATGGACACCATCGCCCGGCCGCAGCCGCGGCGGCGGCTGCCGGTGGTGTTGTCGGCGCAGGAGGTGGCCGCCGTGCTGGCGTTGATGGAGGGCGAGCACCGTTTGCTGGCCCAGGTGCTCTATGGCACCGGCATGCGGTTGACCGAGGGCTTGCGCCTGCGGGTGAAAGACCTCGACTTTGCCCACCGGGCCATCGTGGTGCGCGACGGCAAGGGCGGCAAGGACCGCGTGCTGATGCTGCCGCGCACGCTGGAGCAACCGTTGCGCGAGCAATTGGCCCGGGCCCATGCCCTGTGGGTGGCCGACCGGCAGGCCGGCCGCGGCGGGGTGGAAATGCCTGATGCGCTCGCCCGGAAGTACCCCCGGGCCGGCGCCTCGTGGCCCTGGTTCTGGGTGTTTCCGCAGGCACAGCACGCGGTGGACCCGCGCAGCGGCGTGGTGCGGCGCCACCACCTGTACGACCAGACGTTCCAGCGCGCCTTCAAACGCGCATTGCAGGCAGCAGGTATCCACAAGGCGGCCACACCCCACACCCTGCGCCACAGTTTCGCCACACACCTGCTGCAGGCCGGCTACGACATCCGCACCGTGCAGGAACTGCTGGGCCATTCGGACGTGAGCACCACCATGATCTACACCCATGTGCTGAAGGTGGGCGGGGGCGGTGTGCACAGCCCCCTCGACCGCCTGGACACCCTGCTGACACACTGAGCCCCGCGCCTGGGCGACACGGTCCCGGCCGCTGTTCCCGCCCCGTTCCCATGCCCCGCTACATCGCCCACCTCGACATGGACGCCTTCTACGCGTCGGTGGAGCTGCTGCGCTACCCGGACCTGCGCGGTCAGCCGGTGGTGATCGGCGGCGGCCACCGGCATCAGCCCGAGCTGCTGGCCGACGGCACCCGCCGTTACGCTCGGCTGGTCGAGTACGCGGGACGGGGTGTCATCACGACCGCCACGTACGAGGCACGGGCGCTGGGTGTGCATTCGGGCATGGGCCTCATGAAGGCCGCGGCGCTCGCGCCCGAGGTGGTGCTGCTGCCGACCGACTTCGACGAGTACCGTCGCTACTCGCGACTGTTCAAGGCGGCGGTGGCCGAGATCGCGCCGCAGATCGAGGACCGCGGCATCGACGAGGCCTACATCGACCTCACCGACGTGCCCGGGGCTCAGGACGCCGTGGGTGGCGACCCGCTGGGCGGCGTGCGCCTGCGCGTGGTCATCCGGCTTGCGCAGGGGAAAGAGGCTATCCCAAAACGCCAACCAAAACGCGGTACGCCATGGCCCGGCAAAGCCGACGGCCACCGCCGCCCGCGCCCACCACGGCGGCTCGCCGTCGCGCACCACGGGCCCCAGCAGCACCACACCCGTGACCGACGCCGGCCCCTCGTGCGCGGCCCACAGTGCCGAGCCGGCGGCGAACGAGTTGCCCAGGATCACCGCCGGGCCGGCCTGCAGATGCGCGATCAGGGCCAGCGCATCGTGCCCGATGGCGTAAGCCGAATAGTCGTCCCACGCGACCGACGACTCACCGTGACCACGGATGTCCATCGTCACCACCCGGTAGCCGGCGCGCCACAGCAACGGCCGCAGGGCGCGGTATTCGTGGCGCAAATCGCCCATGCCGGGGATGGCCAGCACCAGCGGCCCGGATCCGCCGGTATCGTCATAGGCGATCCGGCCGTGGGGCAGCGTCAGGTAACGGGTGACGGCTGGCGGAATGGGGCTCGTCACCGCCCCTGCCTCCAGGGGCAGGGTCAGGGGTAGGGTCAGGGCGGCAGCGGCCCCGATGCGGGTCAACAGGCGGCCTGTGGCGGACATGCAAACGGCTCCAACGACAAGGGGTCGAACGAGACCCCCACTGTGCCGGATGCGGCGCGCCTGGGCGATGACCGATGACGCCAGACAATGGACTTCAGGCGCCAGC
>DYIC01000042.1:6699-18595 GCA_020723845.1 Hydrogenophaga sp. | reverse complement strand
GCGGCGCGCCTGGGCGATGACCGATGACGCCAGACAATGGACTTCAGGCGCCAGCACCGCGCAACCAACGCTCGATGGCGCGCGGATAGATCAGGTGTTCTTGCGTGAGCACACGTGCGGCCAAGGTCTCGGCAGTGTCGCCGGGCAGGATCGGCACCACCGCCTGCTCCAGGATCGGGCCGTGGTCCAGCTCGGCCGTCACCAGATGCACGGTGGCGCCGGCAAAGCGACAACCGGCCTCGATGGCGCGGCGGTGGGTATGCAAGCCGGGGAAGGCCGGCAGCAGCGACGGGTGGATGTTGACGATGCGCCCCGCATAGCGCTGCACGAAATCCGGCGTGAGGATGCGCATGAAGCCGGCCAGAACGACCAGCGCGTTGCCCAGCGGGTCGAAGCGATCGAGGGTGCGCGCCAGCTCGGCGTCGAACGCGGCGCGGTCGGCAAAGGCGGTGTGGTCGACGACCGCGGTCGGTAGACCCTCGGCGGCGGCCCACGCCAGCCCTTTGGCCTCGGGCCGGTTGCTGATGACGGCCGCCACGTAGGCGCCCAGTCGCTCGCGCCAGCGTTGCGCCTGCGCCGCACGCACGATGGCCTGCATATTCGAGCCCGTGCCGGAGATCAAGATGAGCAGCGGCCGCGGCGGCCGCGCTTCGTGCTGTGTGCTCACACCCATGCCGACAGTGTAACGGCGCGCGCAGCCCGAGCCACCCCAGCGCTGCGCCCGGCAGGCGGTAGAAGTGGCCTGCGCGGGCGGCGCCGGGCGCGGCCCGCGCGCTGTCACCCGTCCGACAGGTACGGTGCGGCGTTTGCGGCATAAAGTCGGTCATCACACGGCAGAGGAGACAACGCGATGGAGCTGGCGTTCACGCCCGAAGAGCGGGCGTTTCGCAACGAGGTACGGGCCTGGATCGACGCCCATCTCGACCCGGCCCTGGCCGCCAAGGTGCTCGCTGGCTTGCGTCTGAGCAAAGACGAGATCCAGGGCTGGGCACGCACCCTGGGCCGGCAAGGCTGGCTGGCGTACCGCTGGCCGCGCGCCTTCGGCGGCCCGGGCTGGTCGCCGGTGCAACAGCACCTGTTCGATGAGGCCCTGGCCGAAGCGGGTGCACCGCCCATATTGCCCTTCGGCCCGGTGATGGTGGCGCCGGTCATCATGGCCTTTGGCACGCCCGAGCAGCAGCAGCGCTTTCTGCCCGGCATCGCCAGCGGCGACGTCTGGTGGTGCCAGGGCTACAGCGAGCCGGGCTCAGGCTCCGACCTGGCCAGCCTGCGCACACGCGCCGAGCGCGACGGCGCACACTACGTCGTCAATGGCCAGAAAACCTGGACCACGCTGGCCCAGCACGCCGACTGGATATTTTGCCTGGTGCGCACACGCGCCGAAGGCAAGCCGCAAAGCGGCATCAGCTTTTTGCTGATCGACATGAAGTCACCGGGCGTGACCGTGCGCCCCATCCGGCTGCTGGATGGTGAGTACGAAGTCAATGAGGTGTGGTTCGACAACGTGCGCGTGCCGGTGGACAACCGCATCGGCGAAGAAAACCAGGGCTGGACGATCGCCAAATATCTGCTGTCGCACGAGCGCGCCAACATCGCCGACATCAACCGCAGCAAGCGCGAGCTCAAGCGCCTGAAGCGCCTGGCGCAAGCCGAAGGGGTGTGGGACGACGCCCGTCTGCGCGACCAGATCGCGCTGCTGGAAGTGGACATCGTGGCGCTGGAAATGCTGGTGCTGCGGGTGCTGGCCGCCGAGCGCAGCGGCAAGCCCGCGCTGGATATAGCCGCCCTGCTCAAGATTCGCGGCAGCGAAATCCAGCAGCGCCTGACCGAGCTGATGCTGCTCGTGGCCGGGCCGATGGCGCTACCCTACTTGGAGCCGGCGTTGAGCGGCCTGCCGGTGGACGCGGCGGATGCGTCGCTTGCCCCGCTGGCGCCGCGCTACTTCAACATGCGCAAGACCACCATCTACGGCGGCAGCAACGAGATCCAGCGCAACATCGTGGCGCAGACATTGCTGGGCTGATTCGACCGAGACACCGGAGCACACACCATGGACTTCGACTTGACCGACGAGCAGCTGCAGCTGCGCGATGCGGTGGCGCGCTGGGCCGAGCGCGCCTACACCTTCGAGCGACGCCGCGCCGACATCGCAGCCGGTGGCTTTGACTCGGGCGTTTGGCAGGCTTTGACCGAACTCGGCTTGACCGGGCTGACGGTGCCCGAAGTCCACGGCGGCATGGGCCAGGGGCCGGTGGAGGCCCTGGTGGTCATGGAGACGCTGGGTAGCGCGCTGCTGCTGGAGCCGCTGGCTGCCGCCTGGGTGGCGGCGGCCATGCTGCAGCACGGCGGAGGTTCGGCACTGCAGGCGGTGTGGCTGCCGCGGCTGGCGGCGGGCGAACTGGTGGTGCCGGCGCTGCAGGAGCGGCGCAGCCGGCACGAGCTGGGGCGGGTGGCCTGTCAGGCCAGCCGGGACGGTGACCAGTGGCTCCTGAGTGGCCGCAAACACGTGGTCCCGGCGGGCGATCAGGCCGCCGCTTGGATCGTCTCGGCGCGCGCACCCGACGGGTTGGCGCTGTTTTGGGTGGAGCGCAGCGCTGCCGGGGTGCATCTATCGCCCTATCCCTTGCAAGACGGCAGCCGAGCCGCCAACTTGGTGCTGGAAGCCACACCGGCGCAGCGCTTGCCGGGCGATGGTGCTGCCACCCTACAGTGGGGCGCCGATGTCGGCGCTGCCTTGGCCTGCGCACAGGCGGTGGGGGTCATGGAGCGGGCGCTGGCCCTGACCGTCGACTATCTGAAGACGCGCCACCAGTTTGGTGTGCCCATCGGCAGCTTCCAGGCACTGCGGCACCGTGCTGCCGACATGAAGATGGCGCTGGAGCTGGCGCGCGGTATGGCCGTCTATGCGCTGCTCAAACTCACCGCACCCGAGGCCGAGCGCCGCCAGGCCGTGGCACGCGCCAAGGTGCAGGTGGGCCAGTCGGCCCGTTTCATCGGCCAGCAGGCGGTGCAATTGCACGGCGGCATCGGCGTCACCGACGAATACGCCATCGGTCACTGCTTCAAGACGCTGACGCAGCTGGAGCTCAGCTGGGGCGATACCTCACATCATCTGGGCATCGTTGCCGCCGGCATGACCGAAGAGGCTACCGTTGGCGCCTGAATCGCGGCCAGCGGCAGAGCTCCGGCGGTGGCCGGGACGGGGCCAGGGGACGCCGGGCAGCGCCAGCGCCCAGGCGCTGGATCGATAGGGGCCAGTGGCGCGGCCTCACACGGCGCGCAGACGGTCGAAGCAACACGGATGTGGATCGCGGGTGTCGGCGCCGCGACATCTGAGCCATCGGTCTGCGGGTTTTCCCGCTGGCAGCACGCAGCGGGCTCGCCCGACGATGCGTGGCATGCACGCACATGAGGTCGATTACGCGATCATCGGCTCGGGCTTCGGCGGCGCGGTGGCGGCTTTGCGTCTGGCCGAAAAAGGCTACCGTGTCGTGGTGCTGGAACAAGGGCGGCATTGGCGGCCCGAGAACTTTCCCGCCACCAACTGGCATTGGCGCCGCTGGCTGTGGCACCCGGCGCTGGGCTGCCAGGGATTTTTCAGCCTGCGCCTTTTCCGCCACGTGGTGGTGCTGCACGGCAATGCGGTAGGCGGCGGGTCGATCACCTACGCCAACACGCTGCTGGTGCCACCGGCCGAGGTATGGACCCAAGGCAGCTGGGCCGCGCTGGATGACTGGGCCCGCGTGATGCCAGGCCACTACGCCACCGCCCAGCGCATGCTGGGCGTGACCCGCAACCGGCGCGCCGCCGCCGCCGACGAGCGCCTGCGTGCCATGGCCGAGGCCTGCGACGTGGCCGACAGCTGGCAATTGACCGACGTTGGTGTCTTTTTCGGCGATGATGCCGACGACACCGGTGGTCGCCTCTACCCCGACCCCTACTTTGGGGGCGAGGGCCCGGCCCGCACCTCGTGCACCGGCTGCGGCGCTTGCATGGTGGGCTGCCGCGTCGGCGCCAAAAATACGCTGGACCGCAACTACCTGTACCTGGCGCAACGGCGCGGTGCCGAGCTGCGAGCGCAAACCCGTGTGACGCGCATCGTGCCCCTGCCCGCCCCCGACGGAAGCGCCGCCCCCGGGGGGCAGTATGGCTATGCCGTGCACACGGTCGGCAGTGACGGCGGCACCCGGCAGCGCGCGATCGTGCGGGCACGCGCCGTGGTGTGCGCCGCGGGCTCGCTGGGCACCCAGGCGCTGCTGATGGAGGCGCGCCGCCGTGGTGATCTCCCGTTTCTCTCACCGGCCTTGGGACGCCACGTGCGCACCAACGCCGAGTCGCTGATCGGCATACGTTGGCCGGGCTGTGCCGAAGACCTCTCGCGCGGTGTGGCCATCGGCTCCAAGATCCGGCTCGACGCCTACACGACCGTGGAGGCCACACGCTACCCTGCGGGTTCAGACGCCATGGCGCTGTTGTCCACCGTGATGGGGCGCGACAACACCCGTTTGGGTTGGCTGGCGACGCTGGTGCAGCAGCTTGTGCGCCACCCACAGGCCACGGCGCGGCTGCTGTGGCCCGGCCGCTGGGCCCGCGAATCGATGATTTTGCTGTGCATGCAGACCCTGGACGGCACCTTGACCCTGCGTTGGGAGCGCCCCTGGTGGTGGCCCTTTGTCCCCCGGCTGCGCAGCCATGGCGCGCCGCTGCCCCACACCATCGCGGTGGCGCAGGCCTTTGCGCGGCGCGCCGCTGCCGCCACCGGCGGGGTGCCGATGGCGTCTCTGCCCGAAGTGTTGTTTCACATCCCCATGACCGCGCATTGCCTGGGTGGCGCCGTGATGGCGGCCCACCCCGACGCCGGCGTGTGTGACGCGCAGCAGCGTGTCTTTGGTCAGCACAACCTGTACATCATGGACGGCTCGGTGATCGCGGCCAACCTGGGAGTCAACCCCAGCCTGACCATCGCCGCGTTGGCTGAGCGCGCCTGCAGCTTGATTCCCCCGGCCCATACGGCGCACGC
This sequence comes from Hydrogenophaga sp., assembly GCA_020723845.1. Lineage (GTDB taxonomy): Bacteria > Pseudomonadota > Gammaproteobacteria > Burkholderiales > Burkholderiaceae_C > Tepidimonas. Next base: position 13,575 of record DYIC01000042.1, on the reverse strand, counting down.
GGCCAACGCCCACGCCGCCGCCGAATCTGCGGTGTAATTGGTCCCATGGCGCCGCCGCCGCGAAGGCGACCGCATCGCTCACCCCCCACGCGTACCGTCCACGATGAATGCCTGGCGACACGATTTCAGCCACTTGCCCCCTGGCGATCTGCCTGCGGCCTTGCAAGCCCAGTGCGAGCGCATGCGCGCGGCCTGGCGTGTCTCGGCTGCGGCCAGCGCCGATGCGCGGCGCGAGCGCTTGACGCGGCTGCTGGAAGCGGTGCTGGACCATGAAACCGAATGGGTACGCGCCATCGATGCCGACTTTGGCGGGCGCAGCGGCACCGAGACGCGCTTGCTGGAGCTCGCACCACTGGCCGATGAAATTCGCCACCTGCGGCGCCACGTGGCGCGCTGGATGCGCCCACGCCCGGTGCGCGTCAACTCCCTGTTTTGGCCCGCGCGGGCACGCATCGTGCCGCAGCCGTTGGGAGTGGTGGGCATCATCGGCGCCTGGAACTACCCCGTGCAGCTGACGCTGTCGCCGCTGGCCAACGCCTTGGCCGCTGGCAACCACGTTCTGCTCAAACCCTCGGAGTTGGCGCCACAGACGGCAGCCCTGTTGCGACGGGTGCTGGCCGACACCTTCGCCCCCGACGTGGTGTGCGTGGTCATCGGCGGTGCCGACGTGGCGGCAGCGCTGGCCGCTGCCCCGTTGGACCACTTGCTGTTCACCGGCTCGACCCGGGTCGGTCGCTGGGTGATGCAGGCCGCTGCCGAGCGCCTGACCCCGGTGACGCTGGAGCTGGGCGGCAAGTCGCCGGCCGTCGTGGCCGACGACGCCGACCTCGACGAAGCCGCCGATCGCATCGCCAGCGCCAAGGGCTGGAATGCGGGGCAGACCTGCATCGCCCCGGACTATTGCCTGGTGCCGCGCGCGCGGCGTGACGCCTTCGTTGCGGCGCTGCGTGCGAGTGTGCGGCGGCGCTGGCCACGCGGCCTGGCCGATGCGGACTACACGTCCCTGCTGTCCAGTGCCGCCTGGCAGCGCATGCAGCGCCTGGCGCAGGAAGCAGCGGCCGCTGGCGCCACCCTGGTGCCGCTGATGGCAGACGAGTCACCGTATGGCGACGCCAATGCGCACCGTATGGGCCCGATCGCGGTGTTGGAGCCACCGCCGCAGTGCGCCCTGATGCGCGAGGAAATCTTCGGTCCGCTGCTGCCGGTGCTGGGCTACGACGGCGATATCGAAGCCGCCATCGCACACGTCAACGCCGGCCCACGGCCGCTGGCGCTGTATCTCTTCAGCCAGCGCCAAACCACCATCGAGCGGGTGCTGCAGGCCACCACCAGCGGCGGCGTGACGGTCAACGACTGCATGCTGCACCAGCCGCAGCATGGGCTGCCGTTTGGCGGCGTCGGCCTCAGTGGCATCGGGGCCTACCACGGGCGTCATGGCTTCGAGCGTTTTTCGCACCTCAAGGGGGTCTACCTGCAACACCCCCTGGTAGGCGCGATTTTCGACCGCTGGGTGCGTCCGCCCTACGGGGCCTGGACACAGCGCTTACTGCGCTGGATGCTGCGGCGCTGAGCCTGCCGCTCACGACCCGGCCAGGCTCGCCCACCCACCCAGTCGCCACCCCAGCGCTGCCAGCGCCAACACCGCCACCGCAATGATCCAGCCCCAGGGTAGCCCACGGCTGGCATCGGGGTCGGCAGCGCTGCGCTCGGCACCCTCTGGCAAAGCTGCCAGCGCCGTCAGGCGCCGCCCGAAAACCGGGCCAATGCGGGCACGGGTATTGACGGCCCAGCCATTGGCATCGAGCAAGGGGCCGATGTTGCGCGCGCGCAGCTTGAACCAGGCCAACAGCACCGACGGCCCCGAAATCAACAGCATGACGCCGACGACGACCAGCGGCATTTGCCACCAGGCCAGCTGCACGAAGCCGGTGACGACCGCCACCAGGGCCGAGCCCAGGGCGCCCAAGGCCAGCCCGATCGCGGCAAAAATGCCGGCAAAGCGCGCGATGTCGAACGTCGCCGAGCCCTCTTTGCGCGCTGCGCCGGCCGCGGCCTCGGCCTGGCCTTCGACCTGCTGCGCCGCGCCGGTCTGTACCTGCTGCTCGCGCGCTGCGGCCCACTTGCGCACCTGCTCGCCCACCAGCCGCGCCACCCGTTTGTACGGCGCCCAGAAGGCCTGCCGCAAACTGATCGGGTTTTCCACCACCTTGACGACGCGCGCGTGCCAATCGCGGCCCTGTCGGTCGATGAATACGCCATTGCGCCCCGGCACCATGAAGTCCGGTGCATCGCCGGCCGTCAGCGCCGCGACGATGGTCTGAGGCGCTTGGTCAGCGCGCTCGCAGTGGCAGTACACCAAATACAGTCCGCTGTAGCCCGCCAGCTGGGCATGCGCGGCCGCATCGGCCACCGGTAGACACAACAGGCACTCGCGCCGGTCGATATAGAGCCGACCGCACTGGAACAGGCCGTCTGCGGCACCGTAAAAATCCGAAAAGTTGACGAAATTGCGCAACAGCCGGACCAGATCACGGCGCAACGCCAGCAATTTGACGAGATCGTCGAGCCGCTGCGCCAAGGTGGCTGCACTGCGGTCGTGCTCGATGAGCGCGCCCAAACGCTCGCCCACGCGCTGCGCCTCCCACGCCTGCAGCAGCGCTTCGTCCCAATCGGCCACCGGCGTATCCGGACGCTGCGCGCGCCATGCCTCCCAGTCCGCCAGGCGCGCCCGCAGCGCCTGCCAATCGGCCCAGCTCAGATGATCGCGCGCACCCAGCAGCGGCAGCACCGCGTCGGCGTACAGGCGTGCCATCGCCGCTTGCCATGCGGGGTTGAGTCCCTGAGTGAGCGGCAACACCGCCTCGGCATCGACGTGCGCCAAGGGCAACGCCACCAGCTCGGCCTGCCCTGCGGCCAAGGTGGTGGCCGCCAGCGCTTGTATCGGCTCCAGCGGCACATCCAGGGCGATGGCTGCACGCGCGTCGAACGCCGCCAACTGGCAGCGCACGAAATGATCGTCCACCTTGGCCGCCACCGCTTGCAGCGCCGTCAACGCGGCATCCAGCACCGCCGCCACCCCCTCGGGCTGGGCGGCGCGCCACGCGCGCACCGCCCGCACGGCCTCGGCGCAGCGCAGCAGCGCACCGGCATCGATTCCCTGCTGCCCACTGCGGTCGGGCATCCACCCCACCGCAGCGCCAACGCGCTCGAGCCACGGCACCGTGTCGGGGTCGATGGCCTGGGCCAAGGCGGCGGGCACGACACCGTCGCCATTGGGCTGGTCGGGCGGGAATACACGCGCCGGCTCGGCCACATCCGCTGGCGCAAGAACGGTGGGTGGCCGCCCCAGGCGCTGCAGTAAAGCGCTGGCGGCCGTGCGCAACGCCTGCCCTTCGCCGTCGGTGGCCAGCGCGTCCAGAGGCAGCGCATCGCCGGGTTGCCACAGCAGCCCGGGGTCATGCAGGCGCTCGCACACCCATTGCACAGCGGCCACGACTTCGGGCCGGCGCAGACGCCCATCACCATCGTGGTCCAGCAGCGCCAGCGTCTGCGGCGCCATGTCCAACCCTTGGACGGGGCATGCGAGCGCCGCCCACAGCTTGGCATCGAGCGTCGGCAGCGCGCGCAGGTCATCGGCGTCGTCGATACGCGGCTGATCAACCCCGCCCGCGCGAAAAAACCGCCATCGATGGGCGATCGGGGGGCGTGGGGGCATGGCACTCATCGACGTCTCCTCGGCAGCCCGGTTGTCAACACCGTGCCGAGCCGGGGTGTGCCCGATCGGCGACGACCATGGCCACAGTGTAGGGCATGGCGCCGGTCATCAAGCGCACAGCCGCGAATGGCGCGGCAGGTGCGCCATCAAAAATTCCATCTGATCGGCCAGGATACGGCGATTGCGCAGGATGAAGTCTTCCCACAGACTGGGCACGTAGGGGGCATACAGGAGCGCCATGCGCGCCTGCTCGGGCGTGCGGTTGCGTTTGCGGTGGTTGCAGGCCCGGCAGGCCGTCACCACGTTCATCCAGTGATCGCGCCCGCCCTGCGCCAGCGGCACGATGTGCTCGCGCGTCAGCAGCGCCTCGTCGAAGCAGTCGCCGCAGTAGGCGCACAGGTGGCGGTCGCGGGCAAACAGCTTGGCGTTGGTCAGGCTGGGCACCACGTCGAACGGATTGACCGGCATATGCCCGCGGGTGCCGATGATCGAATGCACCTCCACCATCGATAGCCGTCCGGTGCGGGCATTGACGCCGCCACGAAACGTGGCAATGTGCGCCCCGGCCACCCAGCGCACGTCGCCGGCGGCATAGTGCAACACGGCCTCCTCCAGCGTGAGCCACGCCTGCGGCAGGCCTTGCGCGGTGAGTTTGAGCACTCTCATGGCTGTGTCATAGTAGCGCGCTTTGGCGACACGCGCATGACACGCGCCCTTGCCCCCTGCGAGCGTTTTGGGTCCCGATGAAAATACTGTATGGTCTGCACAACCTGCGCCGCCACCCGCGCAGCGCGCGCGCGCTGACGATCGGCAATTTCGACGGCGTGCACCGCGGCCACCAGGCCATGCTGGCGCTGCTCATCAACGAGGCGCGGCACCGCGGCGTGCCCGCCTGTGCGGTCACATTCGAGCCGCACCCGCGCGATTTCTTCGCGGCGCGCCAGCGCCGCCCGGAGCTGGCCCCGGCGCGCATCGCCACGCTGCGCGACAAGCTGGCCGAACTGCGCCGCTGTGGCATCGACGAATGCGTCATCTTGCCGTTCGACGATGCGCTGGCTGCCCTGTCAGCCGAAGCCTTCATCGACCAGGTGCTGCTGCAGGCGCTGGGCGCCTGCTATGTGTTGGTGGGCGATGATTTTCGCTTCGGTGCACAGCGCCGCGGCGACTATGTGCTGCTCGACGCAGCGGGCGCGGCACGCGGCTTCGACGTCGCGCGCATGCTCAGCTACGAGGTACACGGTGTGCGCGTCTCCAGCTCCGAGGTGCGCGCCGCGCTCGCCGCCGGCGACATGGCGCGCGCCGCCGCGCTGCTGGGACGCCCCTACGCCATCAGCGGGCATGTGGTGCACGGCCGCAAATTGGGGCGTGCGCTGGGGGCCTCGGCGCCCGAGCGCGGCGACGGCTTTCGCACGCTGAATCTGCGCTTCGACCACTGGAAGCCGGCCGCCAGCGGCATCTTCGTGGTGCAGGTGTACGGGCTCGATCCCACCCCGGGGGCGGCGCCGTTGCCGGGTGTGGCCAACCTGGGCGTGCGGCCCTCGCTGGATCCGAACGATGTCAACGGCGGGCGCGTGTTGCTGGAAACCCACTGCCTGGCGTGGCCCGAGCGCGTGCAAGCGGCACTGGCGCACGCGCCAACGCCGGGGGAGGCCTACGGTAGAATCATTCGCGTCGAGCTGCTGCACAAGCTGCACGACGAGCGCCGCTACGACAGCCTCGATGCGCTGACCGCCGGCATCGCCCACGATTGCGCCGATGCCCGCGCTTGGTTTGCCGCGCACGGCCCCACGCCCGCCCGCCCATCATGACCGAACGCCGCGCCGCCGACACTTTGCCCGATTACAGCCACACGCTCAACCTGCCCGACACGCCGTTTCCGATGCGCGGCAACCTGCCGCAGCGCGAGCCGGATTGGGTGCGCCAGTGGGAGGAACAGGGCATCTATCGGCGTCTGCGCGAGGCGCGCGCCGGCGCGCCCAAGTTCATCCTGCACGACGGACCACCCTACGCCAACGGCCGCATTCACATCGGGCACGCCGTCAACAAGATTCTCAAGGACATGATCGTCAAGGCGCGCCAGCTCGCCGGCTTCGACGCGCAGTACATCCCGGGCTGGGACTGTCACGGCCTGCCGATTGAAAACGCCATCGAGAAGCTGTACGGCCGGGGCTTGAGCCGCGATGAGATGCAGGCCAAGGCGCGGGCTTTTGCCACCGAGCAGATCGCGCAACAGATGGCCGACTTCAAGCGCCTGGGCGTGCTGGGCGATTGGGAGCGCCCCTACCGCACGATGGACTTCAAAAACGAGGCCGAGGAAATCCGCGCCTTCAAGCGCGTGATGGAGCGCGGCTTCGTCTATCGGGGTCTGAAACCCGTGTACTGGTGCTTCGACTGCGGCTCGTCGCTGGCTGAGTTCGAAATCGAATACGCCGACAAACAAAGCCAGACGCTGGACGTGGGCTTTCTGTGCGCCGAGCCCGAGCGCGTGCTGCAGGCCTTTTTCCGCGACACCGGCCTGCCGCATGGCAGCCCGGCGGGGCTGCAGGGCCGGCCCATCTACGCCGTCATCTGGACCACCACCGCCTGGACCATTCCGGCCAACCAGGCGCTCAACGTCAACCCCGAGCTGCCGTATGCGCTGGTGGACACGCCGCGCGGCCTGCTGATCCTGGCCGAGGCCCTGGTCGAGTCGTGCCTGCAGCGCTACGGGCTGACAGGCCAGGTACTGGCCGTGGCGCCGGGCCGGGTGCTGGATCGCATCGCGTTCCACCACCCGCTGGCACACGTGCACCCGGGATACGACCGCCTGTCCCCCGTGTACCTGGCGGACTATGCCACCGCCGAAGACGGCACCGGCATCGTCCATTCCGCCCCCGCCTACGGCGTGGAGGATTTCAACACCTGCGTCGCGCATGGGCTGGCATTGACCGACATCCTCAACCCCGTGCAGGGCAACGGCGTCTATGCCGCCGAGCTGCCGCTGTTTGGTGGCCAGTCCATCTGGAGCGCCACGCCGCTGATCATCGACACCCTGCGCCAAGCCGATCGGCTCTTCGCCACCCAGGGCATCACCCACAGCTACCCGCACTGCTGGCGGCACAAAACCCCGGTCATCTACCGCGCGGCGGCGCAGTGGTTCGTGCGCATGGACGCCCCGACCG
>DYIC01000042.1:2766-6599 GCA_020723845.1 Hydrogenophaga sp. | reverse complement strand
CCGGTCATCTACCGCGCGGCGGCGCAGTGGTTCGTGCGCATGGACGCCCCGACCGAGGCCACGTGCGGCATCTTCGCCACCGACCCGGCGCCGCAATCGCTGCGCGAAATGGCGCTGCACGCCATCGAACACACCCAGTTCTACCCGGAAAGCGGGCGCGCCCGGCTGCGCGACATGATCGCGCATCGGCCCGACTGGTGCATCAGCCGCCAACGCAGCTGGGGCGTGCCGCTGCCCTTCTTGCTGCACGTGGACAGTGGCGAGCCGCATCCGCGCACACCCGAGATCATCGATCTGGCGGCCGAGGTGGTCGAGGCTGGCGGCATCGAGGCCTGGAGCAAGCTCACGGTGACCGACATCCTGCAGCGCATCGGCGACCCGACCGACCCAAGCCTCTATACCAAGAGCACCGACATCCTGGAAGTGTGGTTCGACTCCGGCACCACGCACACCACGGTGCTCAAGGGCAGCCACGCGGGCGCCGGGCACGACGAGGGGCCCGAGGCTGACCTGTACCTGGAGGGCCACGACCAGCACCGCGGCTGGTTCCACTCCTCGCTGCTGACCGCCTGCGCCATGTACGGCCGCGCGCCCTACCGCGGCTTGCTCACCCACGGCTTCACGGTGGACGGCCAGGGCCGCAAGATGAGCAAGTCGCTCGGCAACGTGGTGGCCCCGCAGGAGGTTAGCGACAAGCTCGGCGCCGAGATCATCCGCCTGTGGGTGGCCGCTACCGACTACGCGGGCGACCTGGGCATCGACGACAAAATCCTGGCGCGCGTGGTGGACGCCTACCGGCGCATGCGCAACACGCTGCGCTTTTTGCTCGCCAACATCAGCGACTTCGACCCGCAGGCCGACGCGGTTCCGACAGCGCAGTTGCTGGAGATCGACCGTTGGGCGCTCGCCCGCACCGCGCAGCTGCAAGCCGAGGTGCTGGCGCACTACCAACGCTACGAATTCCACCCGGTGGTGGCCAAGCTGCAGGTCTTTTGCTCGGAAGACCTCGGTGCGTTTTATCTGGACGTGCTCAAAGACCGGCTCTACACGACCGCGCCCAAGAGTCTGGCGCGCCGCAGCGCGCAAACCGCCCTGCACCAGATCACGCACGCACTGCTGCGCTGGATGGCGCCGTTCCTGTCCTTCACCGCCGAGGAAGCGTGGGCCCTGATCGGGCACACGCCCAGCATCTTCACCGAAACCTATTGGGCCCTGCCCAGCCCGGATGAAGCGCTGCTGGCCAAGTGGGGCCGCATCCTGGCCATCCGCGATGCGGTCAACAAAGCCATCGAGGACGAACGCGCCGCCGGCCGCATCGGCCCCTCGCTGCAGGCGGAAGTCACGCTGACGCTGCCGCCGGAAGACCACGCGCTGCTGGCCAGCCTGGGCGACGACGCCCGGTTCGTCTTCATCGTCTCGGCGCTGACGTTGCACGCGGGCGCCGCGCTGGCGGTGTCGGTCACGCCCTCCCCCCACCCCAAGTGCGCGCGCTGCTGGCACTGGCGCGCCGATGTCGGGCACGACCCCGCCCATCCCCACTTGTGCGGCCGCTGCACGAGCAACCTGTTCGGCGCGGGCGAGCCGCGCCACGCCGCCTGAGGGCACGCCATGGCCAAGGCATCGTCGCGCGGCATGCTCACCTGGCTCGGACTGGCATTTGCCATCGTCCTGCTCGATCAGTTCACCAAAACACTCATCGTCGGCTTCTACCGACTGGGCGAGGTCACCCCGGTGACGTCGTTTTTCAACATCGTGCGCGTGCACAACCCCGGGGCGGCGTTTTCTTTCCTGGCCAACGCCGGAGGCTGGCAACGCTGGCTCTTCACCGCCATCGGGCTGGCGGTGGCCGTCTTCATCGTCTGGACGCTGCGCAGCCACGCGCACCAGCGGCTGTTTGCCTTTTCGCTGGCGTGTCTGCTGGGCGGCGCGCTGGGCAATGTGATCGATCGCCTGCTGCGCGGCTACGTGGTGGACATGCTGGACTTTCACTTTCGCTGGCTTGCGCCCCTGTTCGCGGGGGGGCACTTTCCCTCCTTCAACGTCGCCGACGCTGCCATCACCGTGGGGGCGGTCGGCCTGATCGTCGACGAACTGTTGCGCGTGCGCCGCAGTCGTTGACGGCCACCTCCAGGCGCGACGGAGCCGATGGACCGCGATCCTTGACTGTCGGTTATAACGTCGGCATGAAACGTGTCTTCGTCTGGTTGGGGTTGATCGGGGCGCTGGCATGTGCGGGCGCCTCGGCGCAACCCGTCGCTTGCCACGTGGCGTACGCCGGCGCGGTCCGCACCGTTGTCGTTGCGCCCAGCGCGCACGCCGAACCGACCGATCCCCAACTCACCAGTTCGTCCATCGCCGTCGAAATCGTCAACCGCTTGCCCCCGGCCCCCGGTGCCGGCGTGACCGTGCGCACGCTGAGCGTGCGCGAGGGACAACCACAGCTGTTGCATCAGGCCAGCTATCTGCCCGGTGCCCCCGTCACCGGGCCGCACGGCTTTACCGGCCTGCAGGTGGTACGCGAGCCGGTGCGCGGCAACGAACTCACCTACTGGTGCGAACATCTGCCGCCGCGGCAGTGATGGGTGACGCGGCCCTTCAGGGCAGCAGGATGGTCGAGCCCGTCGTCTGGCGCGCCTCCAGCGCCCGGTGTGCCTCCTGCACCCGCTCCAGCGGATAGCGCTGCTCGACATGGATGCGCACCTGACCCGAAGTGACCACGGCGAACAGATCGTCGGCCATGGCCTGCGTGCGCTCGCGGCTCGTGATGTGGGTGAACAGCGTCTGCCGCGTCACGTACAGCGACCCCTTGGGACCCAGAATGCCCGGCGCGAATGGCGGCACCGGCCCACTGGCGTTGCCAAACGATACCATCAGCCCGAACGGGGCCAGACAGTCCAACGAGCCGTCCCACGTGTCCTTGCCGACCGAGTCGTACACCACCTTGACGCCCTTGCCGCCGGTGATGGCACGCACGCTTTCCACGAAGTTTTGGGTGCGGTAGTTGATGCAGTGCTCAGCCCCGTTGGCGACGGCCAGTGCGCATTTGTCGTCGGTGCCCGCAGTGCCGATCAGGCGCAGCCCCAGCGCGCGCGCCCACTGGCAGGCGATCAGCCCGACGCCACCGGCCGCCGCGTGGAACAAGACGAAATCCCCCGGTTGTAGCCCCTCGACCGGGCGGCAGTGTTTGAGCAAGTACTGGGCGGTCAAGCCTTTGAGCATCATGGCCGCCCCCTCCTCAAACGAAATGGCATCGGGCAGCCGGCACACGTTCATCGCCGGCATCACGCGCACGTCGCAGTAGCTGCCCGGGGGCTGCGCGGCATACGCCACGCGGTCGCCCACAGCCAGGTGCGTCACGCCCTCGCCCACCGCCTCCACCACCCCCGCGCCCTCCATGCCCAAGCGGGCCGGCAGCGGCAGCGGGTAGAGCCCGGTGCGGTGATAGACGTCGATGAAGTTCAGGCCGATGGCGTGGTGGCGGATGCGTGCCTCGCCCGGCCCGGGGTCACCCACGGTCACGTCAACGAGGCGCAGCGCCTCGGGGCCGCCAGGGGCGTCGATTTGCACGGCACGGCTGAGCGTCATGGGAACTCCTACCAATGAGTCGTGGACCACGCGCTGGCGCGCGAAACGCGGCGGACAGCGCCCAACCCGTGATGGTGCCACGATTGGCGGCCAACCTCGGGGCTCGGGGTGGCGCGCAGGCGACGTGGCGCTACCCGACGGCTCGGCTACAGTCGGAATATGACGCGCGCCACGCCTTCGCCCTTGAACGCCTCCACCATTGTGCTGCTGACCATCCCGCCCCTCATGTGGGCTGGCAACGCCGTGGT
>DYIC01000042.1:0-2666 GCA_020723845.1 Hydrogenophaga sp. | reverse complement strand
GGCGACGCCTGGATGCTGGCCGCCGCCTTCACCTGGGCCTGCTACAGCTGGCTGCTCACGCGCCGCGACGAGGCGCCCGAAATCCGCCACGACTGGGCCGCCTTCTTGCTCGCCCAGACCACGATGGGGCTGGTCAGCGCAGCCGCGCTGACGGCTGGCGAATGGGTGTGGCTCGCGACCGCGGCGCCCACCGACATGCCCACCACCATTCACTGGAGCGGGGCAGTGGCGGCGGTGCTGCTGTTCGTGGCCGTGGGGCCGTCGATCATCGCCTACCGCTGCTGGGGCGCCGGCGTGCAGCGCGCCGGCCCGACGGTGGCCGGCTTTTTCACCAACCTGACGCCCCTGTTCGCGGCCATCATGTCTGCGGCGTTTCTGGGCGAGCCCCCGCAGGCGTTTCACGCGGTGGCGTTCGCACTCATCGTCGCCGGCATCGTGGTGTCGTCGCGGCGAGGGTGACGGCGGCGCAGCGGCGCTCAAAACGTCCCCGGATAGGCACCGCCGTCGAGCAAGATATTCTGCCCCGTCAAATATCCGGCCTGCACACTGCAGAGGAAAGCGCAGAAAGCGCCAAATTCCTCGGGTGTGCCAAAGCGCCCGGCGGGGATGACCCTGAGCTGCTGGTGCTCGATGGCCGCCAGCGGCTGGCCGGTCTTGTCGGCCATGGCCTGCAGCGTGGCGCGCAACCGGTCGGTGGCGAACTTGCCCGGCAGCAGGTTGTTGATGGTCACGCCCCGCGCCGCCAGCGCGCTGCGCGCCAGCCCGGCGACGAAGCCGGTCAAACCGCTGCGCGCGCCGTTGCTCAGGCCCAGGATGTCGATCGGCGCCTTGACGGCGCTGGAGGTGATGTTGACGATGCGGCCGAAACCGCGCGCGGCCATGCCGTCCACCGTCGATTTGATGAGCTCGATCGGGGCGAGCATGTTGGCGTCGATGGCGCGCAGCCAGGCGTCGCGGTCCCACTGGCGAAAATCACCCGGTGGCGGCCCGCCCGCGTTGGTCACCACGATGTCCACGTCCCGCCCTGGCCCGCCCGGGGCCGACAGCAGCGCCGCGCGCCCCTCCGGGGTGGTCACGTCGGCCACGACGGCCAGCACCCGGTTGGTGGCACCCGCGGGCAGCTCGGCACGCAGCCGCGCCGCGGCCGCCTGCAATGCCTCGGCCCCGCGCGCGGCCATGATCACGTGTACCCCTTCTAGCGCCAACGCCCGCGCGCACCCCCAGCCCAGCCCCCGGCTGGCCCCACACACGATGGCCCAACGGCCTGCGATGCCCAAGTCCATGACCGACCTCCTCGTTTGCCATTTCGGGTTGGTTATGATTTCAGCGTCGCGCCATCATAAAAACCGATCGACCTCAGGGGGCAGACATGCGCGACACGCCCGTTAGCCGACCACCATGACGACGCCCACCCCCACACTACAAACCCTGCTGGTCGACCCCAATGAGGCAGCATCCCTGGTGTTGGAGAAAAAGCTCCAGCAGTTCGGCCTGGGTGTGTTGCGTGCGGCCACCATGGCGGATACCCTGTCGCTTGCACGGCGCCAGCCGTTCGACCTGGTGCTGACCGCCGGTTTGCTGGCCGATGGCGACGGCGTCACCTTGACCCGCCAGTTGCGAACGGTGGTGCGCGAGTCCACGCCCATCGTGCTCGTCAGCGCCAGTCCCTCGCCGCTGCTGCTCGACGACGCGTTTCGGGCCGGGGTGACCGACGTGTTCACCCGCGACGATCTGGAGCACCTGGACAACTTCCTGCGCTACTTCCTGTCGTCGCTGACCGACACGGTGCAGGGCGCGCGGCTGCTGTTGGTCGAGGATTCGGCCGCGCAGCAGCAGCACCTGGCTGCGATCCTGCAGCACCGCGGGTATGTGGTCGATACGGCCAGCAGCGTGGATGAGGCGCGCGAATGCATCGCCGCGCACGAATACGAGCTGTACCTGATCGATCTGGTGCTCATGGGCGCACAAAGCGGCATCGGTCTGATCCGCCAGCTGCGGCGCAAGCCGGAGGATTTCGTGCAGCACCCGATCATCGTGCTGACGGGTTACCACGACACGGCGCGCAAGAACGAGCTGTATCGACTGGGCGTCAACGATTACGTCGTCAAACCGCCGCCGGACGTCGAGCTGCTGGCGCGGGTGTACAACCTGGTCTACATGCGGCGGCTGTACCAGCAGCTGCGCGACCGCGAACGCTTGCTGCAAGCGATGGCGCTGACCGACCCGGTGACCCAGATCGCCAACCGCCACACCTACGACCAACTCGGCCCAAGGCACCTGCAGCGCGCGCGGCGGGACGGCAAACCGATGGCGCTGCTGGTGGTGGACATCGACCATTTCAAGCGTGTCAACGACCGCTTTGGCCATGCGTTCGGGGATACGGTGTTGGCTGCCGTGGCGCAGGCGCTGGCCACCGGGGTGCGGGCGCACGACCTGGTGGCTCGCTACGGTGGCGAGGAGTTCGTCATCCTGCTGGCCGACTGCCCACAGGAAGTGGCGCTGCGCAAGGCCGACGCGCTGCGCGAACGGGTGGCGCGCGGCGTGCGCACGCCCGACGGGCCGGTCACCATCAGTGTCGGGGTGGCCGTCATCCCGCCCGACAGCCAGGAAACCCTGGAACAAGCCTTCACCCGTGCCGACGCCGCCCTGTACGAGGCCAAAGCGGC
>DYIC01000041.1 GCA_020723845.1 Hydrogenophaga sp. | reverse complement strand
TTGTCGCGCATCTCGGACAGGATGAAATTGGTGGTGCCGTTGATGATGCCGGCCACCCACTGGATCTGGTTGGCGGTCAACCCCTCGCGCAACGCCTTGATGATGGGAATGCCGCCCGCCACCGCCGCCTCGAACGCCACCATCACCCCCTTGGCCTGGGCGGCGGCAAAGATCTCGGTGCCGTGCACCGCCAACAATGCTTTGTTGGCCGTGACCACGTGTTTGCCGGCGGCGATTGCCTCCAGCACCAGCGTCTTGGCAATGCCATAGCCGCCGATGAGCTCGACCACGATGTCGATGGAGGGATCGGCGATGACGGCGCGCGCGTCACCCACCACCTGCACCCCGTCGCCGACGATGGCGCGCGCCCGCTCGACGTGCAGGTCGGCCACGGTGACGATGTCGATGCCGCGCCCGGCGCGGCGACGGATTTCTTGCTGGTTGCGCTGTAGCACGCGAAAGACGCCGCTGCCGACGGTGCCGATGCCCAGCAGACCAACGCGGATGGGGGGAAGCGAACTCATGGTGGTGATGTCAGTGAATAGATCGTCGATCGGTGGCGGGAGCGCCCCCGCGCAGGGTCAGTCCGTTCCGTAGCGGCGGCGCAGATGCCCCAAAAAACGCGCAATGCGGCCAATCGCCTCGGCCAGGTCGTCTTCGTGCGGCAAAAAGACGAGGCGGAAATGGTCGGCCGTCGGGTAGTTGAAGCCCGTGCCTTGCACGATCAGCACCTTTTCCTCGGCCAGCAGTTCGTAGGCGAATTGCTGGTCGTCCTCGATCGGGTAGATCGCCGGATCCAGGCGCGGAAACATGTACAGCGTGGCCTTGGGCTTGACGCAGGTCACGCCGGGGATGGCTGTCAACAACCGGTGCGCCAGGTCGCGCTGTCGGCACAGACGCCCCGTGGGCGCGACCAAATCGTTGATGCTCTGGTAGCCGCCCAGCGCGGTCTGGATGGCCAGTTGCCCCGGCGTGTTGGCGCACAGGCGCATCGAGGCCAACATATTCAGCCCCTCGATGTAGTCCTTGGCGCGCCGCTTGTCGCCCGAGACGATCATCCAGCCCGCACGGTAGCCGCACGAGCGGTAGTTTTTGCTCAGCCCGTTGAAGGTGACGAACAGCACGTCGTCGGCCAGCGAGGCGATCGACGTGTGGGTGTGGCCGTCGTAGAGCACCTTGTCGTAGATCTCGTCCGCAAAGACGATCAACCCGTGCTGGCGCGCCAGCGCCACGATGGCCTGCAATACCTCCACCGGATACAGCGCCCCGGTCGGGTTGTTGGGGTTGATGACGACGATGCCCCGCGTGCGCGGCGTGATCTTGCGCGCCATGTCCTCCAGATCGGGGATCCAGTCGCTGGCCTCGTCGCACAGATAGTGCACCGGCGTGCCGCCCGACAGCGACACCGACGCCGTCCACAACGGGTAGTCGGGCGCGGGAACCAAAATCTCATCGCCCGCGTTGAGCAGCGCGTTCATGCTCATGGTGATGAGCTCGCTCGCGCCGTTGCCCAGATAGACGTCGTCCACCGTCACGCCAGGAATACCCTTTTGCTGCGTGTAGTGCACGATCGCTTTGCGCGGGGCAAACAGCCCCTTGCTGTCCGTGTACCCGGCCGCGTGCGGCAGGTTGCGGATCATGTCCTGCACGATCTCATCGGGCGGCTCCAGCCCGAACACGGCCAGGTTGCCGATGTTGAGCTTGATAATCTTGTGGCCATCCTCCTCCATCTGGCGGGCTTTCTCCAGCACAGGCCCCCGGATGTCGTAGCAGACGTTGGCGAGTTTGGCCGATTTGTGGATGACGGGAAACGGCATGGCGCACGGGGTTGGGCGGGTGGAACCTATAATTTCACCACAGTTTGGCCGCCTTTCCGTGCGCGCCGTGCGCCACCGATGAAGTTTCAACCCGACCGCATCGACACCCTGTCCATCCAGGCCCACGGCCCGGGGTGGGTGGTGATCGCAGGCCAGCGGTTCGAGCACAGCGTGGTGGTCAGCGCCAGCGGCCGCCTGCAGGTGTGGGACTGCCGTGCGCACGCCGATCTGACCGCCGCCCACTTCGACCTCCTGGCCGAGGAAGAACCGGAAGTCGTGCTCTTCGGCAGCGGCCAGCGCCTGCGCTTCGTCGCCCCTGCCCTGCTGCGCGGCCTGATCGAGCGCGGCATCGGCGTGGAAACCATGGACACGATGGCCGCGGCGCGCACCTACAACATCCTGGCCGGCGAAGGCCGCCGGGTGGTGGCAGCCCTGTTGATCGAACCCCACGACACGACGCCGGCGGGCTGACTTTCGATCGCCTCCACCCGCCAGACCCGCCCCTCGAATGCGGTAAAATTAGCAAAATGTCCGGCGCAGCCCATCCTGCCGCGCTGCCACGCTCGGCACCCGCTCCACGCGCGAATGGGGCTCAGGGTGTGTGATGGACAGGCCGTCTTTTTCCGGACGCATCCGATCAGCCAATCAGACAGGGGATACGCTTCATGGCCGTCGTCGTCAACAAACCCATTCCCGAGTTCGAAGCGCAAGCGACCGGCGGCGTCAAGGTCACCCACCAGTCCCACCTGGGCAAGACCCTGGTGCTGTACTTCTACCCGAAAGACCACACCCCCGGCTGCACCACCGAGGCGCTACAGTTCCGCGACCAGTATCAAGAGTTCGTCGCCGCCGGTGCCGAGGTGTTCGGCGTCTCGCGCGACAACCTGAAGTCGCACGAAGATTTCAAAGCCAAGCTGGAGCTGCCCTTCGAGCTGATCGCCGACACCGAAGAAAAGATGTGCCACATGTTCGGCGTGGTCAAGAACAAGATCATGTACGGCAAGAAGGTCAAGGGCATCGAGCGCAGCACCTTCTTGATCAGCCCCGAGGGCATCCTGCTGCAAGAATGGCGCGGCGTCAAGGTGCCTGGGCACGTGGACGAAGTCCTGCAGGCCGTCAAGATGCTCAAAAAGGTGGCCTGACGGCAAAACGTCTCGTCGGAAGAAACGGTCCAGCCTAGCGCAGGCAGGGGCGGTGGGCATTCGAGCCAGCTGTCGCCGTCAAGAGAGGAGCGCTCAAAGGATGGGCGTGAACAGTCGGGCGGCTCGGTCGCGCAGCCGCACCGTCAAGGGCTGGGCATGCCATTGTGCCAGGGTGACCAGGTGTGATTCGGCCCGGCGTTCAAAGAAATCGTCTTCGAGCTGGGCCGCAAGGGCGGGATCGTAGACCTCGAGGTTGAATTCGAAATTGAGCCTCAAACTGCGCGTGTCCCAGTTGGCCGAGCCGAGGCTGACCCAATGGCGATCGATCAGCATCAGCTTCGTATGGTCGAAAGGGCCTGGCCGTTCGAAGACACGCACGCCAAACTCGAGCACCTGGGCATAGCTGGCGCGGCTTGCCCATCCGACAAAGGCATGGTCGCAGCGCTGCGGCACGATCACCTCGACTTCCACGCCGCGCAAGGCAGCGGTAGACAGGGCCGTGAGCAAGGTGGTTTCGGGCACGAAATAGGGCGTCCGAATTCGCACGCTGTGCTGTGCGCTCGCAAGCGCGCCGGACCAGGTCCAGAGCAAGCGGTCGATCGTATCGTCGGGGCCAGCTTCGATGCCGCGTGCAAGGGCGCCGCCGCAGCGGTCGCGGTCGCCCGCGGGCCATGCTGCAGCGGAGTCCGGGCCCCCACGCCAGAAGGAGGATTCGAGCCATTCGTCGCTGCTGTCGAACCAGTCGCGCGTGAAGGTCAGCATCATGTGTTCCAGCACCGGTCCTTCGACGCGGAAGTGCAGGTCCCGGAAGGCCGCTTCGGGCTTGTCCGGCGACCAGTAGGACGCTTGAATATTCATGCCGCCCGTGAAGCCGACACACCCATCGACCAGCAGCAACTTGCGGTGGTTGCGCAGCTGAACCGCATGCAGCCGCGCGGGAATGAACGGCGGGTTGAATGAGGCGACGGGCACGCGCTCGCGGACGAGCGCGCGGTAAGCCGTCTGGCGCGAAAGCCGGACATTCACGTCATCGATCAGCACGCGCACGGCCACGCCCCGGCGGTGCGCGCGCGTGAGCGCGTCGACGAAGGCGCCACCGATGCCGTGGCCGTCAAAGATGTAGCTGGCCAGGGCGATGCTGTGACGCGCCTCGTCGATGGCCCGCAGCATCTCGGGGTAGGCGGTCGCACCGCCGTGCAGCGGTTCGATTGCATTTCCCGCCGTCAGTGGCAAGCCCGTGGCCGACTCGACCAGGTGCGCCAAACCCTTAAACGTGAGCGGAACGGGAGGCGGCGTATCATGGCTGGGCTGCGCGGCCACGGCACCACGGTGTACCGAACCCCGCAGACGCCGCGCCCGTCGCTCGATGCGATTGATTCCAAACAGGAGATAGAGCGTCGATCCCGCCAGGGGCAGCACGGCGATGACGATCAGCCACAGCGTGGCCGAGCGCGGCTCGCGCTTGTGCAGCAGCGCGTGGCCCATAAAGAAGGGCGCCACGATGGCCGAAGCCACCAGGGCGCTCAGGGTCCAGGTATTTCCGTCAAGGATAGGCATGGTCGACCGTGACTGACCCAGAGGCGATCGCTCAGCGTGTCAGCGGCTCATCGACCACCACCCTGCAACCACAGGGTCAGCCGCACCCGGCCTTCGCCGGTGGGCCGAACAATGCCTGCATCTTCGAGGCGCGCCTCGACGAAGCTCTGCGCCAGCTCGATCCAGCCGACCACACTGCGCTCGGAGGTATCGAGCACTTCGGCAATGGCGGCATGGGCCAGCGCGTCGAGTTCGGCGAGCAGCAAGGCGCGGCGCCACGCCACCGGCAGGTCTTTGAGCACATCGACCACGTAGGCTTGTTCGCCAGCCCGCTCGGCGGTGGCGGGTTGATCGGTGCTCTCGGCAGCAGCCTCGACCATCTCCGGCAGCACATCGGCGATGCTGAGCGTGTCATCCGGTTGGTAGTACTCGTAGAGTTCTTCTTCGACCATCGACTCGGCGTCGTCCTGCGCGTCCGTCGGCACCGGAGCGTCGAGCGAGACGGCCTCGCCGTATGGGCGGCTGGCGGCGACCTCGCGGTCGATGGCCTTGAAGAGGTTCTTCAGCAGTTGCCGATAGACCGCGTCTGGGTCCGCACCGGGCTGCCACGCGGCTTTGGTCGCGGCGGCGGCCTCGTCGACGACATCGCGCACGGTCGGGTAGTCCGAGGGCAGGTCGCCGACGGCGCGCAAGTAGGCAAGTTCACGGCGCGCCACTGCTTCGAGGCGTTGCAGCAACGCCTCGATGCCCTGTTGCGCCTGCGTCGCCACGGCTTCGGGCAGCGCGGCGATCTGTTCCTTGAGCGCATGCAGCCGCTCGCGGCGCGCCTTGCGCTTGTACTGATCCTGGCCGCGCAGGAGCTCAAAGTGCTTCTTGGCTTCGCGAAACAGGCGCGCCATCGCGGCTTCGCTCGCGACGACCGGGTCAGCGCCCTCGGCGCTCGCAGCGATGATCTTCTTGCCCGGCAGGTGCATGTGCAGCCGCACGGTAAAAGCCTTGCCGCCCCGCTTGGGCTTGCCCAGCGTCGCGTGCAGCACGCTGTCCTCAGCGCCGTGCTTGATCAGCAGAGGCTGGAGCTGCTTGGACATCTGCGCCTCGAGGGCGTGGGCCCAGCCCGGCGCATCCTGCGCCGAGGTGCCTTCGTAATGGAGTTTGATTCTCATGGTGATCTCGGTGGATTAGAGGAACGCCGCCGAGCTTACCAGCGCAGCGAGGCCGCCGCGCCTTGGAAGTCACGCAGCAGTCGGCCCTCGGCCTCACCACGAACGAACTCGAGGCGCGCGCCATAGTCGCGCGCGAGCTGCCAGACATGGTCGCGCAAAGCCACTTCCTGCGGCTGGTCGCAAAAGAGTTTGGCCATTTCTGCCGTGCCGCCCACAGCGCCCTCAGGGCAGCGCCAGATGCGTGCATCCAGCGCCCAGGGCAGCACCAGCGTTTCCACACGGCCCAGTTGCAGCGCGTCGAGCACGGGGTCCAGACCCCAGACGCCCGGCTGCTCCTTGATGCGTTCCAGCAGCGCCAATTCGGCCTGACGTTCGGCTGCTTCGAGGGCCGGCGTCACACGTTCGAGCAAGTCGGCCGGTGTCGGGTTCGATGCGTTGCCGGGCTGGGGCACGCGAGCGACCACCCGGTTGCGCAGGCCGCGGCTGAGGTAACCCTCGAAATGCGACACCTGCCACGGTTCGCCCATGAGGACGAGGCGCTCGACGCCCAAGCGGTCGACCGTCTTGTCGAGCGCCTGGGCGAGGCGCGTGTAGAGCTTGTGCATCCAGGTGCTGACTTTCGCGGCTTCGCGCTCTTTCGGCGAGAGCTTGTCGAAGCTGCCACCCGT
The DNA here is from genome assembly GCA_020723845.1 of Hydrogenophaga sp. Lineage (GTDB taxonomy): Bacteria > Pseudomonadota > Gammaproteobacteria > Burkholderiales > Burkholderiaceae_C > Tepidimonas. The sequence continues at coordinate 15,005 of DYIC01000041.1, read as the reverse complement.
GTGCGCACGGCGCAGCGCTGCGGCGTTTTCGATGCGCTCGGCCAGATCTTTGAGCTCCCGCCATTCGTCGGCGCTGATGTCGGCGAATACGGCGGTGTCTTCACGCAACTCGCCCAGGAACAACTCATAAAAGCGCCACTTCGCGCCTTCGAGATGGAGCACACCGCCACGCTCGTATTCGTCCGCGGCGAAGAAAATGGGCGTCAGATACGGCTCGCCCCAGCGCGCTTCCACGCGCCCCTGGGCCAGGTCGACCACCGGTAGATCCAGCTGCAGGTCGATGCGGCGCACGACCAGACGGCCGCGCAAGCCGCGAGTGGCAAACAGCGCCAGCGTGCGTGCAGCCGGCCGTTCCTCGTCGATGAGCGCCAGGACTTCGTCATACAGCGGCGTGTCGCGCTTGCCGTGAGCGTCGCGGATTTCGGGCAGGTCCTTGAGGGCGTTTTTGATGCGCTTGGCCCACGCGCGGCCCGCGTTTTCAGGGCGTGCGGGGTTGATGTCCGCATAAATGGACAAAACAGGGGCTCCTGCGCCGCCAAACGCGGACTGCAGGTCTTGGGTCAATGAATCGAGTTCGGTCATGTTGTGTTTCTCTTTCTCTAGGGTTGCTTTCGGAAGCGTCGAGTCGACGCAAGGCTGAGTCGGTCGCCCTGAACCGGTGCGGGACGCTCAGCCCTGCGTTCGGGTTTGCCGGACGCTCAGGCGCTCTTGCGCAGTCGGAGCGCCAAAGCCAGCAACAGGGCGCCCGCGATCAGGGCGTATACACCCATCATCAGGCCCATGGTCACCATGCCGGCATCGGGATACAAGGCCAGCACGACCGGAACGGCAGCGCCGAGGGCGACGCTGATGGCGCCGCTGAGCATCAGGATCCAGCCTCGGCCGCCTTCGCGCTGCAGGCGACGGCCGGCAGAAAATTCGAAGACGCCGGTGGCGATCGCCCACAGCGACAGCAGCACCCAGTTGAAGACGACCAGCGCCATGGCCGCCGCCCAGGGCACGACGACCACCACGATGCCAGCGAAGATGCCAATCACGCCACGCAGCACCCAGGACCACCATCGGTCGGTCTTCTGGCGCGCGTGATGGATGCCCAGGCCCACCGACAACACACCGTCGGCGAGCGCATAAGCACCAAAGACGAAGGTCAGCGCGTAGACGGCCGCCAGCGGCGACCACAGCGCAATGGCGCCAAACAGCAGCGCCAGCACGCCCCGCAGCGCCAGCCACTTCCAGTTCGTCTGGATCAGGGAGACGGAGGCGTTTTGGGTGACGCCGTCGTCGGACGTTTTCACAAGGTTATCCGTCATGATGGGGCTCCTCGATCAACGTTGGGTGGCGTTGGCTAACCAGCCGCTGCCGGACTTGCCGCCCTCGGTCTGCTTGCGCGCCTGGGTCTGGACATCGGCGTTGGCGCCGGGCACTGGCTTGGTGGCGGCGGGTGCCGCATCGGCTGCATAGGCCGAGGCGCCGCCAAAGGCCAGCGCAGCCGCGAGCGCGAGGTGGCTGGGTTTGAGGGTTTTGAGTGAGGTTTTCATCGTCGATCCTTCCGTTGTTGCTGTTGTCGAGACGACGCCAATCTGGCGGCGGCAACAGGCTGCCGCGCAAAATCAAGTGCCCGCAAATCGGGTAGCGCCTGGTGGGCAGATGGGTATGAGACAAGAGATATCAAGCGGGAGGCGACGCGATTTTTCTGGCATCATCGCCGTATGCCTTTGCCACCTCCACCACGCCGCAAGGCCGACCGCGTCGACCTCAAAAAACTCTCCGCCACCGCCACCCCCGCAGCCGACGATGCGCCCGCTGAAGAGCCGCAGGTGACGCCGCCGCCCCCCCTGGCGGCAGACGCATCGGCCATGACGCCCACGGCCCGAACCGGGCGGGGTCGGCGTCGCTCCACCGGCGCCGTGCGAGCCGAGACCCCGGCTGAGGCCCCAGGCGCTGACGCGATTGCTACCGCAAGTGTCGCCGTGGCCCCCCCCGCGCCAGCGGCGCCCCCCCAGACCGCCCTACCCGCGCGCGCGCAGCGGGAGGCCACGCGGCGCTCGCCGACCCGCCGGCGGGCGGCGTCCGACGGTCGGCGCCGGTTGTTCGTGCTCGACACCAATGTGCTGATGCACGACCCGTCCTGCCTGTTTCGCTTCGAGGAGCACGACATCTTCCTGCCGATGATCGTGCTGGAAGAGCTGGACAACAACAAAAAGGGCATGAGCGAGGTGGCGCGCAACGCGCGCCAGGCCAGCCGCTCGCTGGACGCACTGGCCGCTTGTGCCAACGGTGACATCCGCGCCGGACTTCCCCTGTCCGCACTCGGCAACACCGAGGCCAGCGGCACCCTGTTCTTCCAGACCGAGCTGCTGCCGCACGCGCTGCCCGCCGATCTTCCTCAGGGCAAAGCGGATAACCAGATTTTGTCGGTGGTGCAGGCGCTCACCCAGCGCCACCCCGAGCGCGACGTCGTGCTGGTGTCGAAAGACATCAACATGCGCATCAAGGCGCGCGCCCTGGGTCTGGCCGCCGAGGACTACGAAAACGACAAGACGCTCGACGATGCTGACATGCTCTACAGTGGCATGTTGGCATTGCCGACCGACTTCTGGAGCCGCCACAGCAAGACGGTGGAGAGCTGGCAGCAGGGTGGGCATACCTTCTACCGCATCTCGGGGCCGATCGCCGAGCAGCTCTACCTGAACCAGTTCGTGTACTACGAAGCACCGGGTGAGCCGCCGCTGTACGCACGGGTGGTCGAGTTGCGCGGCAAGTCGGCCGTGCTGCGCACGCTGCGCGACTATACACACCTCAAGAGCGCAGTCTGGGGCGTGACCGCGCGCAACCGAGAGCAAAACTTCGCCCTCAACCTGCTGATGGACCCGGAGATCGACTTCGTCACCCTGGCCGGCACCGCGGGCACCGGCAAGACGCTGATGGCGCTGGCCGCGGGCCTGAGCCAGGTGCTGGACGAGCGGCGCTACACCGAAATCATCATGACACGCGCCACGGTCAGCGTGGGTGAGGACATCGGCTTTTTGCCCGGCACCGAGGAAGAAAAAATGGGCCCCTGGATGGGCGCGCTCGATGATAACTTGGAGTTTCTGGCCAAGGGCGGCCAAAGCCCGGCCGGCGACTGGGGCCGCGCAGCCACGCAAGATCTGATCCGCAGCCGCATCAAGATCAAGAGCCTGAACTTCATGCGCGGGCGTACGTTTCTGAACAAATACGTCATCATCGACGAGGCGCAAAACCTCACGCCCAAGCAGATGAAGACGCTGATCACGCGCGCCGGCCCCGGCACGAAGTTGGTCTGCATGGGCAACCTGGCGCAGATCGACACACCGTACCTGACCGAGGGCTCGTCCGGCCTGACCTATGTGGTCGACCGCTTCAAGGGCTGGCCGCACGGGGGGCACGTGACGCTGGCCCGCGGCGAGCGCTCGCGCCTGGCGGATTTTGCTAGCGAGGTGCTGTAAGCACGGACTCCGCCACTGGCGTCCGGTCTGGCCCCGGGACGCGGCGGCGCGCGAGCAGCACATACATCGTGGGCACGACGAATACCGTCAGCAGCGTGCCCACGCTCATGCCGCCCACGATGACCCAGCCGATTTGCTGACGGCTCTCGGCCCCGGCACCGGTGGCCAGCGCCAGCGGCAGCGCACCCAGCACCATCGCACCCGTGGTCATCAGAATCGGGCGCAGGCGCAGCTCGGCCGCACGTCGCACCGCCTCGCCCAGGGCCAAGCCCTGCTGGCGCAGCTGGTTGGCAAACTCCACGATCAAAATGCCGTGCTTGGTAATCAGCCCTACCAGGGTCACCAGGCCAATCTGACTGAACACGTTGAGCGTGCCACCCGTCCAGCGCAAGGCCGCCAGCGCCCCCAGCATCGACAGCGGCACCGACAGCATGATGATGAAGGGGTCGAGAAAGCTCTCGAACTGCGCGGCCAGCACCAGGTAGATGAACACCAGCGCCAGCACGAAGACCACCGCCAGAGACCCGGAGGCGGCGCGGAACTCGCGGCTCGCACCGTTGAGGTCGGTGGTGTAGCCCTCGGGCAGCACCTCGCGCGCGATCTGGTCCATGGTGCGCAGCGCCTCGCCCAGTGCAAAGTCGGGCGCCAGGTTGGCGGTGAGCGTGGCGCTGCGACGCTGCGCAAAGTGGTTGAGCTCGCGCGGTGCGACCACTTCCTGCACCCGCACCACGGCCGACAGCGGCACCATCGTGTTGTTGCGCCCGCGCACGTACAGGCCATCGATGTCCTGCGGGGCGCTGCGCGCATCGGCGCTGGTCTGAACGATCACGTCGTACTGCTCGCCCTCGCGCTTGTAGCGGCCCACGACGCGCCCGCCCAGCATGGATTCGACCGTGCGCGCCACGGCATCCACACTGACGCCCAGGGCGGCGGCGCGCTCGCGGTCCACCTCCAGGCGCAGCTCGGGCTTGTTCATGCGCAGGTCGGTGTCCACCTGCAAAAAGCCAGGAAAGTCGGCCATGCGGCGCTGAAACTCCGCGACCACGCGCGCCAGGCTGGCGTAGCTGTCGTTGGTGGTGATGACGAAGTTGACCGGCCGCTCGCGAAACCCCTGCCCAAGCGACGGCGGCGTGATGGGGAAGGCCGTCACGCCCGGTACGGCAGCGATGCGCGGCGCCATCTCGCGCACCAGTGCCAGCGTGCTGCGCTCGCGCTCCTCCCACGGCTTGGCACGGAAAAAACCGTGGCTTGCGAGACGGTGGGGTTGCCGATGAGCGCGAAGATGCGGTCGAACTCCGGGTAGTCGCTGCCGATGCGCTCGATGGCCGCCGCATAGCGCGACGTGTAGGCAGCGGTCGCCCCATCCGGGGCGTTGACGATGGTCAGGATCACGCCGCGATCCTCCAGCGGCGCGAGCTCTTGCTTGGTGGTGCGCAGCAACCACACGCTGGCGGCAGCGCTGGCCAGCATCAGGCCCACCACCCCCCAGCGCCAGCGCAACGCCACGTCCAGCGCGCGGACGTATCCATGCACCAACGCTTGCAGCACGCGCTCCATGCTGCGGTCAAACCATCCGCGTCGCTGCTGGTGGCGCAGCAGTTTGGCGCACATCATGGGCGACAGCGTCAACGCCACGAAGCCCGACACCAGCACCGCCCCCGCGAGTGCGAGCGCAAACTCGGCAAACAGGCGCCCGGTGCGCCCCGGGGTCAGCGCCAGCGGCGCATACACCGCGGCCAGCGTCAACGTCATGGCCACCACGGCAAAGGCGATTTCACGCGAGCCACGGATCGCCGCCGCCAGCGGCGTCATACCCGCTTCGATGTGGCGGTGGATGTTTTCCAGCACGACGATGGCGTCATCCACCACCAGGCCGATGGCGAGCACCAGCGCGAGCAGCGTCAGGGTGTTGATGGAAAAGCCAAACAGCGCCATCAGCGCAAACGCGCCGATGAGGCTGACCGGGATGGTGACGAGCGGAATGATCGATGCGCGCAACGTCCGCAAAAACAGCACGATCACCAGCGTCACGAGCACCACTGCTTCGAGGATGGTCTGGTACACCGCGCGGATCGAGCGGTCGATGAACACCGAGTTGTCGTTGGCCACCTGCACGTCGACGCCGGCGGGCAGGTCACCCTGCACGCGCTCGAGCAGCCCGCGCACGCTGGCGGAGAGTTCCAGCGGATTGGCCGTCGCCTGGCGGATGACGCCCAGCGAGACCGTATCGCGGCCGTTGAGCCGAACCGACGTGCGTTCATCGGCTGCCCCTTCGGCAACATCGGCCACATCGCCGATGCGCACCGGCAACCCACCCGCCGTGCGGATGACCACGTCGGCAAAGGCGGATGCGCTGCGCAGGTCGGTGGCGGCGGTGACGTTGAACTCGCGCAGTTGGCTCTCGACCCGGCCGGCGGGCACCTCCAAGTTGGCCCGGCGCAGCGCGTCCTCCAGATCCTGCACCGTCAGCCCGTAGGCGGCCAGGCGGTCTGGGTCGGGCCGCACGCGCATGGCGAAGCGGCGTTCCCCAAAGACGCGCACCTCGGCCACGCCGGTGGCGGTTTGCAGCACCGGTTTGGCGATGCGGTTGGCCAAATCGGTCAGCGCCAGCGGCGAATAACGGTCGGACGACAGCGCAATCCAGATGACGGGGAAGGCGTCGGCCTCGACCTTGGCCACCACGGGCTCGTCCACCGACTGCGGCAGGCGCCCGCGCACCCGAGCCACCTTATCGCGCACCTCGGCGGCCGCCGCATCAGGGTCGCGTTCCAGGCGAAAACGCACCGTGATCTGGCTCTGCTCCGGGCGGCTGATCGAGGTGATGACGTCCACCCCCTCGATGCCGGCAAGTGAGTCCTCCAACACTTTGGTCACGGTGGACTCCATCACCTCACTGGACGCGCCAGCCAAGCGCGTCGTGACGGTGACCACGGGTTCGTCGATCTTGGGATACTCGCGCACCGGCAGCTGGGTGAACGCCACCCAGCCCACGAGCACGATCAACAGCGACAGCACGGTGGCAAACACCGGGCGGCGGATGGCGATTTCGGGCAGTGGCATCGGGCAGCTCCCGGGGGGTCAGGACGCGGCCTGCGGCGCGCGCGGCGGCCGGTTGGGGTCGATCACCCGCACCGGGGTGCCATCTTTTTGCAGCCGCTGCTGCCCCGCCACGACGATGGTATCGCCGGGCTGCAGGCCCTCCGTTACCTGCACGCGGCCGTCGCGCCGCACGCCCAGGCGCACGGACACCCGCTCCGCCTGCGGCGGCGCGTCGCCCTGTGCCGGGCGCAGCCGCCACACCCAAAACTGCTGCCCCTGCGGCACAATGGCTTCCTCTGGCACCATCAGCGCCGCGGGGTCGCGCCCCAGCTCGAGCGCCACGCGCGCGAACATCCCGGGCTGCAGGCCCTGCTGCCCCTGCTCGAGCTGCGCGCGCACGATGAGCGCGCGCCCGTCGGCATCAAGCGCCGGGTCGATGGCCTGCACGCGCGCCAATACGTCCTGCTGGGGCCGGGGATCCACGCGCAGGCGCAGCGTCTGCCCCAACCGCACTTGCGGCTGCCAACGCTCCGGCAAACGAAAATCAACGACGAGGCGCGAGGTGTCCTCCAGGTGCACCAGTTCGGTGCCGTCCTTCACATACTCCCCCACGTGCACCTGGCGGATGCCCGCCACGCCGTCGAACGGCGCCAACAGCCGCATGCGCTGCAGCCGCGCCTGCGCCAAGGCCACCTGCGCCTGCGCCACCTGCACCGCAGCGCGGCTCTCATCCAGCACCCGCTGCGCCACGAACCCCTGTGCCACCAGCTCCTCGTTGCGGCGCAGGTTGGCCTGCTGCACCGCCAGTTGCGCCTGCGCCTGGGCCAGTTCGGCCTGCTGCAGCGCGTCGTCGAGCTGGAACAGCACCTGCCCCTTGCGCACAGGCGCGCCGTCAACGAAGCCGATGGCCACGATGCGCCCGGCCACCTCCGGCCGGATGGCCACCCGCTGGCGCGCCAGCAGCGTGCCGACCGCCTGCGCCTCTTGCACGAGCGGGACCGCCTGCACGATGGCCACCTCCACCGCTGGCGGCCCGCCGCGGCCGGGGCCACCAGCGGCACCCGGGCCAGAGCCTGTGCCCGCGCCGCCACGCGGGGCTCCCGACGCGGCGCCAGCGGCCGCTGTTGACGCGCCACCCGCCGACCCCGCCGCCGTCCCGGCGCCAGCCGTCGCCGCAGGCATCCTCTGCCACCACCAGCCCGCCGCAGCTACCACGGCCAGCACGACGACGGCCACGATGGCATGGATGCGCGGACGGACCTGGGGCATGGGCATCTCCCGTGAATGAGCAGGGCTAACCGTATCAGCCGGCGAGTCTCAACTGTAGCCCAGCCACGTTACTCGCGTGTAAACCGGCCGGACAGCCCCAACCCGGCCGCATCCGGCGGCGTCTTGGGTGACTGTGTGTCGGGTCGATGCGTTGATTGGCCCTGCTCCTCGCATCGCCACAGTGAGGTTCTTCTCTTCGTGCGGGCGCACTTCCAGGACCCCCGGTCGTGCGCTATGCGGGATAAAGACATATTCGTGCCGTATCAATAATCGCCCGACTCGAACTCCACGTTCTTGAACTTCAGCACGTTGCAGTTCTCTTTCACCGCGCGCTGCAGGGCGTCGTCGAAACCGGTGGCCGACTCCGCCTGGATCTCGATGGCGATCTTCACCTTCACGCCCGGGCGTAGGGTGAACTGCTGGACAACCTCGTCGACCAGGTCGGCGAACTGCTTCTTCGCCAGAATCGGGTCGAGTTCGATGCTGCCGTAGAACTGCTTCTTGACCGCCCGCCCCGCAGCGGCGCCGCCCGTGGCATAGCCGCCCGTGGCCGAGTCCTCCACACGGGGCGTGCCTCCACCGGCGACAACGGTCGTCGTTGCCGCACCGCTGCCAGCCTCGGCGGCCTTTGCGCGCGAGGCTTCCTCTGCCGCACGCAATGCCTCCATGTAGGCCGCCGCGGCGAACGGCTCGATCAGCAGAAGCGACGAGTCCATGATCAGCGACGTGCGCTTGCCATAGCTGAACCCCACGTACCGTCCGTCCTCCTTGCCCTGCGCGAAGCCGAAGAAGTCTCGGCTCTCCGCGCCCGCGGCCATCGTCATCTGGAAGACGGTGTCGTCCTTCAGGCGGGGCAGGTAGAGCTGCTGGCAGGTCTGCTGCCATACAGTCAGTGCGCTCACCTCTTTGACGTCGTCCTTCCAGAACCAGTCCTTCAGCACCTTGGCTAGGTGGATCGGCGCCCATTCGGTGATGAGCAGCTCGTTCTCCTTAAGCACGCGCTCGATCTCCTGCGACCAGTTCTGCGCGCCAGGGTTGACCTGGAAGTGCTCCCACCGCAGCTCGGACAAGCCCTTGCCGTGACGTGCTTCCTGCATCGGCGCCAAGAGCCACTTGTAGGTCTCGCGGATCATGCGGCGCACGGTTTCCTCGGCCTGCGAGAGGCTCTCGCTCGCCTGCTTGGCCATCAGGTTGTCGAGGACGATGCGGTTGTCCTTGTAGTCGGCGACGATGCTGCGCCACGCCAGGAACGAGCGCACGTGATCCTTCAACCGGCTCACGCTGTCGTAGTCGGCAGCCAGGAAGATCAACCGGTTCTGCTTGAAGCGGGGCTGGTCGCCGCGCTCCTTGAGTATCTCGGTCGCGCGCTCCAGACCCAAGCTCTGGCCGCTTCTACTGAAAGCCGCATCTGGCGGCAGCACCACCAAGCGCAGGGCCCAGTCGTCGGGGACGTCGCCGCTGTCGGTGAAGACGTGGATGCCGCCGAACACGCCGCTGGCGAAGCCGCGCTGCACGCGCTCTCGGATCGTGGGGAATACGTCCTCCTTGTCCTGAAAGCGTCGCTTGCGTTCCTCCATCTCGCGGCGCAGGTTGGGCCGCGTGTCGAGCCAGAACCGGTTGTTGGCGTGGTTGAGGTAGTGCAGCCGGTCGCCCAGACGGCGCAGCGCGTCCTTGAATAACCCGATCTGCTGGCCCGGCTGGATGACGCCGAGCATGACACGCTCCAACTCCAGGCCCCGCACCAGCTGGTTCGTGGTGCTGGGCGCGCTACCCAAGAACACCGCGCGCGCCGCACGGCGGCACGCCTGCACGCTGCCGAAGCGGGTGTCCTTGTTCTCGATCTCGGTGGTCTCGGCGCGTTCGCCGTCCACATCGCGTTCGATCACCGGGTCCCAGCCCGGCGGCAGGTAGTAGATAACCTCGTTGCGCACGTCGGCGTCATACAACGGCAGGCTACCCGGCATGATCAGCAGGTCGTTGTTGCCATCCTTCCACAGGCGATGAATCACCTTGGCCATCAACTTCAGCACGCCGCGGGTGCGCTGGAAGTTGTCCAGCGTGGACCAGTCCTCATAGAGCCGGTCGAACACCTCGGGGTGGATTGGGTAGGCGTGCACCAACCGCTCGAAGTAGCGGCTTTCTTGAGTTTCTTGGGGAAAGTCGTCGCGATTGGCGGTGTAGAAGTCGGCAAAAGCACGGCACACCGACTCTGACGCCAACTTGTCGTTGATCGAGGCGAACAGCCGCCGCCGCACGATCTCGAATGCCTCCTCGGTGGCCACCGGCTTCCACAGCGCCTGCACGCGGCCGAAGTAATGCGCCAGCGCCTCCAGCGCCTTCACGCCGCGCTGACTGCCAGCTTCCTTGTCCGACTCGGGCAGCGAAGCCAGCAGCACCGCCGTGGGCACGGCCTTCAACGCCTCGGTCAGCGCCTGCACGAACGACAGGTTGGAGTCGAAGGTGCCGCCGGAGAGCGCCTTGCCTTCCTCGAACTGGCGCACGTAGGCCACCAGCTCGTCGATCAGGATCACGCACGGTGCATAGCGAGAGAGCAGCGTCTCCAGCACCGCCTTGCCGGGCGAGGTACCCGAGGCATCCGCATCAGCCACCAGCGCGTAGCCTTCCGCGCCGCCCAACTGCCACGCCAGGTCGCCCCATAGGGTGCGAATCGTCTGGCCCTCGCGCACCACCGGCTGATTGGGCGAAGATTTGATGCCGTCGAGCACGGCCACCCGCGCGCGCGGCAATTCCGTCACGCCAGCCGCGTCGAGGATGGCGGGCACCCCCTGCAGGTCGCTCGCCGGCACCTCGCCCTTGGCCAGGTGATAGACCGCCAGCATCGTGTGCGTCTTACCGCCGCCGAAGGCCGTTTGCAACTGGATGACCGGGTCGCCACCCTTGCCCGCCAGGCGCTTGACCACCGAGTCCAGCAGCAGGCGCATGCCCTCGGTGATGAAGGTGCGCTGGAAGAACAGCGTTGGGTTTTGGTATTCGGGGGTTGCCCTGTCCGCATGCACGCGCGATAAGTCAGCCGCAAACTCGGCTTGCTGGAACGTGCCCTTGAGCACGTCTTCGTGAGGGACGGCAACTTCGCGCCAGGGTTTGAGGGTCATGCTTGTTACTCCGCGCGAGCAGCGAATATCGTCAGCATCAGCTCGCTATCATCGCTAAGTCGATACTCAGGTCGTTTGCCGGAAAGCTGTTCACTTCGCTTCAGAATGATGGGCACCCCTTCGCCACGCTTGTCCATGATGTGGCTGCGGTAGGGAGTGAGCGCACTGTCCCCCACCGGGCAACGCGCCAGCAGGCTGGTGAGTGCTTCATTGCGCGCTGCCTGCCGGTAAGGCAGGCTCTCGGGCGTCATCGTGTTGGGCAGCATTCCTGGCGAATACAACTCCAGCCGGTCGGCAAACAGACGCAGTCGCACCTTGCTGCCTGCCATCGAATAGTCGCGATGTGCCACCGCATTGGTGACGGCCTCGAATACCGCCGTCATGTCGTATTGCGGCACATCCACCCGACCGCCCTCGGCGCGCTTATAGGCTGACACTCGCATATTCTTGCGCACGAAGGCGCAAGCATTGCGAATCTGCTCGTCCAGCGGGCCGGTGATCTCTTGCGCGTCGATCTGATACGCCCCTTCACCGGCGGGCACGACATCGCTTCCGCCATAAGCGACCGCTTGCACGAAAGCGCCAGGCAGAAAACGCTCTGGATGGTGGCTGGCCAACAACAGCCCTGCCACTGTCGGTCGCCAAATGCCCCGCTCGTCCTGGGCCGCCATCGCCAGCTTCGACAGCAGCACTTCGAGTGGCTCGTCCGTCTGCTCTGCAGCAAAACGGCGCCATAACCCTTCGTCGAGGTCGGCGAGCGTGGCCTGAGCCACCGGTGTTTCGTCAAAGCGGATCAAGCGCGCCTGACTTCGCTGCTGAAAAAGCCGGGCGAGATGATCAGGCGGAATCGGCCGTCTGGACGAGCCTACCCGGTGTAAATAACCGCTGGGACTTTGATGCACAAACAGGCTACGGGTCACTTCGACGCGGATCACGGGTCGTTCGACGCCGGTCAGATCCGGCAAAGTCAGACGTTCGATGATGGGCGTCAGGGGCGGCTTGACCGAATCCTCGCACGCTTGCCGCACCAAAGCCTCGACCGCATCGAGCCGCTCGGGCGCAATTCCTACCACCTCGCGCGAGCGATCCTCGACGCCAAGCAGTAGAACACCCCCTGCGCTGTTGGCAAAGGCAGCCAGCTCATCAGCCAGATCGTTCTGGGAGGGACCGCGCAGTTTGTCTCCGGCGAACTTTACCTCCTTGAGCTCCAGAAAGCTGTCCTCACCCAAGCGGATCTTTTCAAGCAATTCCGAACGGGTGGCGAGCATCTCACACCTCCTGGCCCAGGCGCTTCCAACGGTGCGCAAAGGCCTCGCGACCGCCCTCCATCACTCGGCAAACCTCTTCGCGCACGGTTTTTTCCTGGAGCGCGCCGCTTTCCTTCACGTAACACTGCCCGCTCCCAAAATCCATTACATGCACCAGCTCGGCATCCCCGTTGACCACGACGTTCGGATTATGGGTGACGATGATCAGCTGTCGGCGCAGCTTGTTTTCGCGAATCTGGCGCACGATCAAATCGTAGATCAAGTGGTTGTCCAGATCGTCCTCGGGTTGGTCGAGCACGATCGGCTCATCGCCAAAAGCGAGCAGGAAGGCGAGCAGCGCCGCCGAGCGTTGCCCTTGCGAACCCTGGCTGATGGCATACCAGCGCTGGTCGCGCTGATACTCGATGCGCAAATCGTCTTCCGGATACCACAGACGCACATGGTCGGCCCACTCCGGCTTCTCCCAGCGCTTGCTCAGGTAGTTGCGGAACTTACCGTGAAAACTCGGGTCGGGCTCGAGCAGGCGCTCGCGGATCTGCTCGATCATGATCAGTTTGTCCTGAGCCTCGGCAAGCGCGGTCGCTAATCCTTCCATATCCTCGGCAAAGCGCTCATCCTCGGCATCGATCAACGCCCGCAGACTGCGTTCGATCACTTGGGCGTCAAAGCCAAACGGCACGACCTGCATACGCACATGCGGGTTGTTGCTGAGGTGCTTGTCTAGAAAAGCCTGCCGCTGCCACGTAATGGCCTGTCGCCGCGCAAGGACCAGCGTTTGTTGGGATTGCACCTGCTCGGCGAGCGCCTCTCGGTCGGCCTGCAGCTGCAAGAGCGCCTTCTGTTGCGCTTCTAGCTGCTGGCGCTCTTGCGTCAGCCGGGCGAACGCCTGCGGATCGGCCACGCCCTGCGCGGCGAGCTGCGCCTGCAACTGCTCATGCCGAACGCTGGCTTCCGTGGCGCGTTTTCGCCACCGATCGAGCCGTGCATCGCCAGTCAGCTGACCGATGGCCTTGTCAAGCTCGGCCGCTGCCTGCTCCAGCCTTTGCCGGGCCTGTGCCATTGCGCGGTCGACATCGGCCCGCCAACCCAGTAGGTCGGCATCCTCCGGCGCGTCGAAATACTGTAGCGGCCAGTCATCGAGAAGCAAGCGCTCGGCCGCTTCGCGCAGCACGCCAACCCCTTCGCCCAATTGTGCGAGTGTCTCGTCCACGGCACGCTGCTGACGCTGGGCGCGGGCATAGGCCTTCAGCACCGCGGCATGTTCCTTTTGCGCCAGGGTATGCAGCTTGGCTTCAAGCTCCTGCAAACGCCGTTTGATTTCGGGAAGTTGGGTCAGCTTGGTGTCGATTTCACGCAACCGCGCAGACTGGGCGAGGAAAGCGCGCCTTGCCTCCTCATAAACTTGCACGAGCGGGCCAATACCGCCGGCTTCGTCAATGATGCGGAGCAGCGTCTGTCGCCCGCCCTCAACCATCGCGGCGATCTGCCCTTGCGAAAAGATGCGGATCGGGAACCGAGCGGCGTTGACACTCTGACTTTGCGAAGGCAGCCACTGGCCGCCGCGCTCCTCCTCGACCTGCAGCGTCCTGCCGCCGTCGGCCCAGCACAAGCGAAGCCGCGTTTCTTCATGTTGCCATTCGACCCGGATCGTGGTCTCGGCGCGCAGCGCTCCCTGATCATCGCGCCTCTTCGCGATTTGGCGAAACGCATCGAAGCGCTCGCGCGGCTCGCTTCCCACGGGCAGCTCGTCTTCACGCCGAGTGGCCAGGCGCAACACATGCACGATGGTCGATTTGCCGGTGCCGCGCCCGCCGACGATGGCATTGAAGTAGGGGGAGAGGTCGAGACGCGCTGGCGGGTGATGGCCCATGACGCGCGCTTTTTCGATTTCGATGGCGCGGATGAGGTGGGTCGGCGTCTGGAACGGATCGAAAGCCTCCGTGTCGTCACTGCGCCGGATCGACACACCATTGCCATCGAGCAGCGCCAGCCGCAGCCCCTCCAGCGTGGGCTGGGCCATCTTGACCCAGGTGTACGCACTGCCGGGGGTTTTGTTGCCGCGAAAGTTGTGGCAGTCGCTGCCCAGCACGCGCGCGAGCGGCGCAGCGAGTCTGTCCACCGCTTCCGGGTAGTGGTTGGTCGGATCGCACCACTCGACGGCCAGCAACCCTTCGACCTCCAGCGCCTGACGGACGGTGTGCGCCGACAGCGCGCATTTGCGCGTACCGGGATCGACCCGCAGCAAACCCTTGGGACTGTCGGCATGGGCGGGGATGGCAATCCCGCCCCGCTCGATGATCTTGGCGATGACCTCGGCGACCGACTTGCGCGTCTCGCCATCGCTGTCGCCTTTGGTCCCCTCGTATTCCACCGCGCCCAACAAGCTGTCGATGTCGCTGGTGGTGAATGAGGGGTCGAAGATCGCCAAGACGTGGATGCCCCCGTTGGCGGAAATCTCCACCCCAGGAAAAATCGTCAGCGGCCTAAAGCCCGTAGGCGCGTTGCCGCGATCGGCCTGTGTTTGCATCTGCGCATAAGCGTCCTTGAGCCGGTCGATCCAAGCGCCGCTGTTGTGATCGGTCACGGCCACACAATCGATTCCAGCGGCCATGTACTGAAGCAGCCATTTTTCGGGCGTGACTTCGTCCGGCGTACCGACTGCCTGCTGCCAGGCATCGGTGTCCCGCGATGCGGGTGTGTGGGTGTGGAAATCAAACTTCCACCAACGCGCGCCAGGATAGGGCCAATCGATGTTCCGCACGGTTTCGTCTCCTCAAATGTCCAGTTGCGCCTGCGAGCCGATCGCGCCCGCCCCTGCGGCCGCCTGCTCGATGGCGCTCCAGGCGGTG
>DYIC01000040.1 GCA_020723845.1 Hydrogenophaga sp. | reverse complement strand
CCCGGTACCAGTCGGCGGGGATGCTGGCAAAGAGCGACTCGAAGTGCGCGCGCAGGGCAGTCCAATCGAGCGCGAACCACTTCTTCAGAAGCGGCAGCGGCTGCGTGGGCACCTGCGGTGGCACCCACGCGCGCAGCAGCGCCTGGTTGAAGGCGCTTTCCACCTCGCGGTTGGGGTAGCCCAGTTGGTACTGCACGAGTCCCCCGAGCCGCTCCACGCCGGTAATAGTGAGATAGCCCGTCTGCCACAACAGCGCTTCCGTGCCGATGTACTCGACATCGAACGCGCCCAGGAGCTGATCATCGGCCACCAGGGTGTCCAACTGTGGGATAAACGTCTGGCGGCTGCGCAGCAAATCGACCAAGAAGGTGGGTGTGCCGGTCTCGAACCAGTACGGGCGAAAGTCGCGCTTGTCAAACAGCAGCAACAGGTCGAAGGGGTTGTAGACCGACTCCCCCAGCCAGTTGTAGCCGTTGTACCAGCGGCGGATGTCGTCGCGATCGAGCCCCTCGAGCGTCACCGCGAATCTTGGCGAAGGTCTGGATGCCGATGGGCAGCCGCTTGCGGTCGGTCATGGCAGGCAGTCGAGAGGATCTCACGGCGCGATTGTCGCCCAGGCCGCAGGGGGTGGCAACAACGACCGCACGAGGCGCGCTGGCCGGTCACACCTGCATGTTCATGACGTCGGTGTAGGCCTGCATCATGCGGTTGCGCACGTGCAGCGCGGCCTGAAAACCGATCTGTGCCTTTTGCATGGCAACCATCGTTTCTTCCAGGCTGACGCTGCGGTCGCCCAGCTGCACGCGGTTTTGCAGGGCGCTGGCGCGGTTTTGCGCCGCGCTGACGTCGTGCAGCGCGGTGCGCAGCGCCTCGCCAAAGCCGCGGGTGGGCGCAACGGCACCCGCCGTGCGGGGGGCGGTTGCCGAGGCCGACGCAGCGGCCCCCGACACGTCAGCGCCCGCGGCGGCTTTGGCCGCCAGCGCCTTTTGCGCGGCCCGTAGCGCGGCCGCTTGCGCAGGACTCATCGAAGCGGTGGTCATGGGGAGCAGGCGCAGGTCCATGGCAGGCTCCGATCCGGGTTGAACACGATGGCTGGGATGCTACCGGCCGAACAGCCGCTTGCATAAGCGCAAATAACCCGGACTGGAGGGGATTGTTTGGACTTTAGCCACGGCCAACGGTTCTGATAATGCGCGCCATGGCTACCTCGACCACCGCCGTTGCCGAATTGGACCCCTCCCTGCCTGCGCCCGCCGGCGAGCGGGCACCATCGCCGCTGCTAGCCGGCTGGCAGCGCCTGAGCCCGGGACGCAAACTGTCGTTGGGCGCCGGGCTGCTGGCCATGGTGGCGCTGCTGGCGATGGCGTTTTACCTGGCCAACCGACCGGACTACCGGGTGTTGTATGCCAACCTATCGGACAAAGACGGGGGCGCGATTTTGGCGGCACTGTCGCAAATGAACGTGCCGTATAAGCACGCAGACGGGGGCAACGCGATTCTGGTGCCGGCAGACCGTGTCAACGATGTGCGCATGAAACTGGCCAGCCAGGGCCTGCCCAAAGGGACGGTGGCGGGCTTTGAGCTGATGGACACCACGCGGCTGGGGATGACGCAGTTCCAGGAGCGGGTGAACTTTCAGCGCAGTTTGGAAGGTGAGCTTACGCGCACCATTTTGTCGCTGGCGTCGGTGGCGGATGCGCGCGTGCACCTGGCACTGCCCAACCAGAATGGGTTTTTTCGCGAACAGCAAAAGCCGTCCGCCAGCGTGGTACTGACCCTGCACCCGGGCCGCACGCTGGACCGCACGCAGGTAGCGGGCATCGTACACCTGGTGGCCAGCTCCGTGCCCGAGATGGACCCGAAGGCGGTCAGCGTGATCGACCAGAACGGCACGCTGCTGTCACAGCGGGCCGAGGCCGACAACGGTATCGACTCGCGCCAACTGGAATACGTGCGCACGCTAGAGCAGACCTATCAGCAGCGCATTCTGGATTTGCTGGAGCCGGTGGTGGGCCGCGACAACGTGCGCGCGACGGTGACGGCCAATGTGGACTTTTCGCTGACCGAGTCGACTACCGAGCAGCACCGCCCGAATCAGGGCACGGAGCCGGCCGCGGTACGCAGCTCGCAAACCGTGGAAGAGAACACGCCGGGGCTCAACACCCCGGCTGGGGTACCAGGCGCAGTCACCAACGTGGCCCCCGGTGCGACAGCCGCGCCCATCAACGGGCCCGGGGCACCGGTGGGGGTGGTGGGCGCGACGGGCACGAGCGATCAGCGCACCCGGCGCGAACAGGTGGTCAACTATGAAGTGGACAAAACCATCTCGGTCACGCGCAACGCCACCGGCACGGTGCGGCGCTTGAGTGCGGCGGTGGTCATCAACCACTTGCCCAACCCAGACGCCAAAAAGGGCCCCGCGACCGCGGCGCTGCCGCCCGAGCGGCTGGAACAGATTCAGGCCTTGGTGCGCGAGGCCATCGGCTACAACGCCGAGCGCGGGGACTCGGTCAACGTGGTCAACGCGCCGTTCAACCAGCCCAAGGTCGAGCCGGTGGAAATCCCGTGGTACCAAAACCCGGATATGCAAGACCTGCTGCGCAGTCTGGCCGGGCCACTGGGCATGGTGGCGCTGGGGTTGATCGTGTTCTTGGGCTTGGTGCGCCCGGCGCTCAAGATGATGCAGCCGCCATCTGCACAAGCCACCGCTGGCGCCGCGGAGACGACCGCCCTGCCCGCCCCGGGCAGCCAGGTCGAGGCGGTGGTGGGCGAAGTCGTCGAGCGCCCCGGTTTGCCCGAACCGGTGCACAATGAGCCCACCCCCGAAGAGCTGCGGCTGGCCGATGCGCGCCGACTGGCGAAAGAAAACCCGGTCGCCGTGGCCAATATCATCAAGGGCTGGATCAGCGGCGAGGGGGCGGCCGCCTGAACCAGCGGCAACGGGTGAACGCAGATGGCCGACACAGACGACGGACTGCAGGATGCCGCCATCTTCCTCATGTCTCTGGGGGAAGAGGAGGCGGCTGAGGTCTTCAAGCATTTCTCGCCCAAGGAAGTGCAGCGTTTGGGCGAGGCCATCGCGCGCATGCGCGCCGTGCCCAAAGAGAAGGTGGCGGCGGTCATCGAGCGCTTCACACACGAGGCACAATCGCAGAGTTTGCTGGTGTCGGACACCGACAACTACGTGCGCACGGTGCTCAAGCGGGCGCTCGGTGACGATAAGGCCGCGCTGCTGATCGACCGTATCTTGCAAGGCGGCGACGTCTCGGGCATCGAGAGCCTGAAGTGGATGGACCCCATCTCGGTGGCCGAGCTGCTGCGCAACGAACACCCGCAAATTCTGGCGGCGATTCTGGTTCACCTGGACCAGGACCACGCGGCCAACATCCTGAAACAGTTCAGCGAGCGCACCCGCAACGAGGTGGTGCTGCGCATCGCCACACTGGAGGGCATCCAGCCCACGGCACTCAAAGATTTGAACGAGGCGCTCTACCAAGTGTTGGCCGGCGGCGACAAGATCCGCAAGAGTTCGCTGGGCGGCATCAAGACGGCGGCCGAGATCATCAACCTGCTGGGCACCAGCCTGGAGGCCAGCGTGATCGACGCCATCCGCGAGCAGGACCCGGATCTGGCGCAGAAGATCATGGACAAGATGTTCACCTTCGAGGACCTGCTCAAGCTGGACAACAAGTCGCTGCAGATGGTGCTCAAGGAGGTGTCGTCCGACCAGTTGGTGGTGGCGCTCAAGGGCGCCTCGCAGGAGTTGCGCGACAAGATTTTGTCCAACATGTCCAGCCGGGCGGCCGAAGCGCTCAAGGAGGACCTGGAGTCGCGCGGGCCGGTGCGGCTGTCCGAGGTCGAGGCGCAGCAAAAGGAAATCCTGAAGATCGTGCGCCGTCTGGCCGACGAGGGCCAGATCGTGTTGGGTGGAGGCGGCGACGATGCCTTCGTCTAACCGCGGGGGACACCCCTATCAGCGCTTCATCCCGCGTGAGGAGGTGCAGGTGGTCACGGCCTGGGCCTTCGAGCCGGTGGACGAGCGCGAGCGCGCCGCTGCCGAACCGGCGCCAGAGCCAGCGATCACGCCGGAGGACCTCGAGCGGGCGCGCGCCGAGGCATTCGCACAGGGGTTCGAGCAGGGTCGCCAGACCGGCGCGCAGGAGGCGCGCGACGCGCTGACCGAGCCGCTGCGCCAGCAAGCGCAGGCACACGCCGAGCAGGTGATGGCGATTCTGGCCGCCGCGGACGCGGAATTGGACGCGGTGCGCAGTCGGCTGGCCGACCAAGTGCTGTTGCTGGCCTGCGACATCGCGCGCCAGGTGGTGCGGCGCGAGCTGGCGCAGCCGCTGGAACCGGTGCGCGCCGTGGTGGAGGAAGCACTGTCGTTGCTGACCGACGACGCCCGCCCAGCGGTGCTGCGCCTGCACCCACAGGATGCGGCGCGGCTGGGACCTCTCATGGAGGAGGCGCTGACCCGCCAGCAGGTGCGGCTGGTGCCGGATGAGCGCCTCACCCCAGGTGGCTGCGTGGTCGAAACCGCGCAAGGCAGCATCGACGGCACCATCGAGCGGCGCTGGGCGCGCGCGGTGGCCAACCTGGGACTGGATCTGCCCTGGAATCCCACCGAGGGGCATGAGCATGACTGACGTCACCACGCCCGACCTCGCCCCGTGGGAGCGCTTTCTGGCGGCCGCGCGCCAGGCTGCCAGCCAGCCCACGCCGCTGGAGACCAGCGGACGTCTGACCCGCCTGGCCGGTCTGGTGCTGGAAGCTCGCGGTATTCGTACCCCCGTGGGCTCGCAGTGCGTGATCGACCCCAACCCCGACCCACTCGCCCCCGCGCCGGACGCGGGCGCCACCGTGCTCGCTGAAGTGGTGGGATTTGCCGGCGACCGCGCCTTTTTGATGCCCGCCAGCGAAGTGATGGGGCTGGCACCGGGCGCGCGCGTGCGCCCCCTGCCCCCGTATCGCCCGCGGCCGCGCTGGGGCGACGCGCCCCACCCCATCGTACCCAACGACCGTGGCGTGCTGCGCCTGCCGCTGGGTGACGGCCTGCTGGGCCGGGTGGTGGACGCCTACGGCCACCCCCTGGACGGCGCGGGCCCGCTGCACGGCGTGCAGGTGCAACCGCTGGAACGTCCACCCATCAACGCCATGCAGCGCGCCCCCGTGCGCGAGCCGCTGGACACCGGCGTGCGCGCCATCAACGCGCTGCTGACGGTAGGCCGCGGCCAACGGCTCGGTCTGTTCGCGGGCTCGGGCGTGGGCAAGAGCGTGCTGCTGGGCATGATGGCGCGCTACACGCAGGCCGACGTGATCGTGGTCGGCCTCATCGGCGAACGCGGCCGCGAGGTCAAGGAGTTCATCGACGACATCCTGGGCCCGCGCGACCGTGGGCGGGCCGTGGTGGTAGCCGCCCCGGCGGACGCCCCTCCCTTGGTGCGCTTGCAAGGCGCACACTACGCCACGGCCATCGCCGAGCGGTTTCGCGACGACGGCCGCCACGTGCTGCTGTTGATGGATTCGCTCACCCGCTACGCGATGGCGCAGCGCGAAATCGCCCTGGCGATCGGTGAGCCGCCGGCCACCAAGGGCTACCCGCCCAGCGCGTTTGCACGGCTGCCGCAGCTGGTCGAGCGCTCCGGCAATGGCCCAGAGGGTGGCGGCTCGATCACGGCGTTCTACACCGTGCTGTCGGAGGGCGACGACCAGCAAGACCCCGTGGCCGACGCCGCGCGCGCCATTTTGGACGGACACGTGGTGCTGTCGCGTACGCTGGCCGAGTCGGGCGTGTACCCCGCCATCGACATCGAAGCGTCGGCCTCGCGCGTCATGCACAACGTCGTGAGTGAGGAACATTGGGCGCTGGCGCGGCGCTTCCGGCAACTGTATTCCCGCTACCAAAAAAGCCGCGACCTGATCCAGCTCGGCGCCTATGTGGCAGGCAGCGACCCGGAGACGGATCTGGCGATCCAGCTCATCCCGGCCATGCAGGCGCTGCTGATGCAGGACATGCGCGAGTGCGCCCCGTTCGACGACAGCGTGCGCCAGTTGGCCGATGTGCTGGCACCAGCCCTTGCGCGCACCCAACGTGATGCCCGCGGAGGTGCCGCATGAACAAACCGCGCGACCTGGGACTGTTGCTGGAGCTCGCGCAACGCCGGCGCGACGCGTGCGCGCAAGCGCTGGCACAGACGCGGCGCGAGCGGCAGCAAGCCGACGCCCAAATGGCCCAGCTACATGCCTACACGCATGACGCCGACGCGCGCTGGCAACAGCGCGCTAGCGCGGGGGTGAGTCCCACCCTGCTGGCCACGCACCGGCAATTCATGGTCAAGCTGGAGGAAGCCATCGGCTACCAGACGCAGGTGCTGCAACAGTTGGACGCGCGCATCGCGCACCACGAGGCGCAACTGATCGACGCCGAGCGCGCGCTCGCCACGCTGCAGCGCGTGCATCAGCGCTGGCAGCACGATTGGCTGCGGCGTCAGCAGCGCCTGGAACAAAAAGCCTTCGACGAAATGGCGGCCACCGTGCACCGACGCCGCCATCCGCCGCCCCCGTGACCCTTGGCCCCGCCCACGACAGGAGCCCCGCCATGAAAACCGAAGCCGCCTCGCACGCGCACGCCACCCCAGCGACCCAGCGTGCGAACCGCCCAGCCGCGACCGCCGCCAGCGCCGCCGACCCGGCCCAAAACGACCCGTTCGCCCAGCTGCTGGCTGGACTGTCTGCCGACGACGCGGGCGGTCCTGCGGTGGACGACATCGCCACCGACGCGAAGACGAGCGTGTCGGCGCCCGACACGGCCAATGACCCGACGTCGACACCGACCGAGAACCCGCTGTTGGCAGTCCTGGCTGGCAGCCTGGCGGCAACGGCGCAGGCGAGCGATGCGACACCGACGGAGACCGACCCGCCACCACAGGCGCTCGTTCCCGATCCCGCGGCGTCTACGGGAGACGGCAGCAAGCGCCGCGGCAACCCGGTCGCCGACCTGGCCGGCGAGGGCGGCTTGGGCCACTCGGCGGGGCCAGCAGCCGACGCCGGCACGGCAGGCGCCCCCTTTGGTCAGTGGGTTTCGACACTGGCGCGCGCCAAGCAGCGCCCCACTGCGGGTACGCGCGCCACCGCTGCCGAGAGTGCCAATGCCTCGCCCGTCGCCGAGGATGCACGCGCCCGCAGTGATGCGGCCGGGCCCCACGACACCGCGGGCGCTGCGCGGCTGGATGCGCTGCTGGCCTCTGCCGCGCCTGCCGCCGCGCAGGCCCTGGCGGGGGCGGAACCCAACGGCCTGTCCGTGGCCGGCGACCGGCGCGAGGCCGCACGCACCACCGACGGGCCGACGACGGGCAACCCCGGCATCGGCGACCCGATCAGCGCCCCCGCCGCGACGGAAGGAGCCGAGTCCGCCGACTTCGGCCTGCAGTTAGGCGCAGCACTCGCCGACACGTTCGAAGCCATCGGCGCCCAAGTGAGCCTGTGGGCCAGTGGCAAGACGCAGCGCGCCAGCTTCTC
The DNA here is from genome assembly GCA_020723845.1 of Hydrogenophaga sp. Lineage (GTDB taxonomy): Bacteria > Pseudomonadota > Gammaproteobacteria > Burkholderiales > Burkholderiaceae_C > Tepidimonas. The sequence continues at coordinate 14,120 of DYIC01000040.1, read as the reverse complement.
GGTGCGCGAGGGGCTGGACACCCCCTTGTCCGTTGACGTGACGCTCAACGACGGCGTGGCGCAACTGCGCTTTCGCACCGACGACGCGGCCCTGCGCCAGTTGATTCAAGCGCAGGCACCGACCGCACTGGCCGATGCGCTGGCGCGCGCCGGCTTGGCACTGGGCGGCATGGAGGTGGGGGGGCAATCGGCCCAGGGCCAAGGCCAGGATTCGGGCACACCCGCCGCTGGCCGCGCGGTGCGCATGGGGTTGACGGCCCTGACCGGGACGGACGCCGCGGAACCCGTGTCCTCGGCGCGCTTGCAGCGAGACAGGGGCGGCGTCGGGCTCGACGTCTATGCCTGAGCGACACGGCCTGGGGGCAGCGACGTTCCCAGTCGCGCCACGGCGTGCGCGGGCAGTGGTGCCGCCAGCCTACCGAGCAACAGGACAAAGCACCCGGTTTTTGGGCTTTGGACAGCGTTCGAGAGGGCGCGACAATGCATTCGACGCTCCTCGTTGCGTGCGCGGCCAGCCGTGACACAATAGGCCACGTCGCGCCCGACGTCGTGTCGTCGGCGATCGGTTCATCCTTGGTATGCCTTTGACATCATGTCCGCCCCAGCAGCCGCCCCCGCCGAAAAACCCAAGAGCAAAAAGCTCCTGATCATCATTATCGCCCTCGTCGTCGTGCTCGCGGCAGCGGGGGGCGCCGCCTTCTTCCTCCTCAAAGGCGGGGGAGAAGAGCACGAAGCTGAGGCGCCCGCCAATCACGAGAAAGCCAAGCCCAAGCCGAAGAAGAAGGACGCAGCGGCCGCGCCCACTTTCATGCCGCTGGATGCCGTGGTGGTCAACTTGGCGGACCCCGGCACGGTGCGCTATGCCCAAGTCGGATTGACCCTGCAGCTCGAAGATGCCAAGACGGCCGAGGAAGTCAAAAAATACATGCCCGCCATCCGCAGCGGCATCCTGATGCTGATCTCGCGCCGCACGGCCGACGAGCTGCTCAGCGCCGAAGGCAAGGCCAAGCTGGCCGAAGAAATCCTGGAGCTGGTGCAAAAGACCGCCGACATGGAACCTTACAAGGGCTACAGCCCGGTCGAGGCGGTATTGTTTTCCAGCATCATCGTGCAGTGAAGCAACAGGCACCTTGCACTTGACGCACTAGACGGACGACCATGAGCGACGCGTTTTTGTCCCAGGACGAGATCGACGCCCTGCTCGAGGGCGTCACCGGCGAGAGCCAGAAGCTGGCCAAGGAAGAGGTGCAGACCGGTGGCATCCGCACCTACGATCTGTCCAGCCAGGAACGCATCGTGCGTGGGCGCATGCCCACGATGGAGGTCATCAACGAGCGTTTCGCGCGCAACTTGCGCGTGGGGTTGTTCAACTTCATCCGTCGCAGCCCAGAAATTTCGGTCGGCCCGGTGCAGGTACAAAAGTACAGCATGTTCCTGCGCGAGCTGGTGGTGCCAACCAACTTCAATATCATGGCTGTGCGCCCGCTGCGTGGCAGTGGCCTGGTGGTGTGCGAGCCGACCCTGCTGTTTGGCGTCATCGACAGCCTGTTCGGTGGCACGGGGAAGTTTCACACCCGCATCGAGGGGCGCGACTTCTCTCCCACCGAGCAGCGCGTCATCAACCGCATGGTCGATGTCATCTCCGAAGAGTACAAGAAAGCGTGGAAGGGCGTGTACCCCCTGGAACTGGTGTACCAGCGCTCGGAGATGCAACCGCAGTTTGCCAACATCGCCACGCCCAGCGAAATCGTCGTCAGCACCAGTTTTACGCTGGAGATTGGGGACATCACCGGCTCGCTACATGTGTGCATCCCCTACTCGACGCTGGAGCCGATCCGCGACCTGCTGTATTCCAACACGCAGGGCGACTCGATGGAAGTCGACCGACGCTGGGTCAAACTGCTGAGCCACGAGATCCAGGCGGCAGAGGTCGAATTGGTGGCCGAACTGGCCACGGCGGAGGCCACGGTCGAGCAATTGCTGGCCATGAAGCCGGGCGATTTCATCGAGCTGGAACGACAGCGCATCATCCAGGCCAAAGTGGACGGTGTGCCCGTGCTCGAATGTGAATACGGCACCCACAACGGCAAGTACGCCCTGAAGGTGGTGCGCACCATCCGCAGCAGTGACCAGAGTTGGCACGCCCACGGAGGGATGAACTATGACAAATGAGAACGACAACCCGCCGGCCACCCCGGTGGACGAACAGGCCCTGGCCGACGAGTGGGCGCAAGCGTTGCAGGAGCAGGCCAGCACCGACCACGGCGGTGGCGGTGCGTTTGCCAGCGCGCCAGCCTTCGACGGTACACCGCCAGCCCCGACGGGTAACAACGACATCAGCATGGTGCTCGATATCCCCGTCACGCTGTCGGTGGAGCTGGGCCGCACCAAGGTGCCGATCAAATACATCTTGCAGCTGGCGCAGGGCTCGATCGTCGAGCTCGATGCGCTGGCGGGCGAGCCGATGGACGTGTTGGTCAACGGCTACTTGATCGCGCAGGGTGAAGTGGTGGTGGTCAACGAGAAGTTCGGCATCCGCCTGACCGACATCGTGACACCGTCGGAGCGCCTGCGGCGCCTGAGCAAGCATTGAGCGCGGGAACATGAGCGGCACCTGGGCATCGCTGGCCCCCGCCCTCGCCTTGCTGGCGATACTGGCGGGGCTGGCCTGGGGAGCACACTGGTGGCGTCGCCAACGGCAAGCCTCCAGCGGCGACACGGCCGCGCTGCGCGTGGTGTCGCAGCTGATGGTTGGCCCGCAACAGCGCGTGGTGGTGGTGGAACTCGACGGCCCGGCGGGCCTGGTGCAGCTGACGCTGGGCGTCACGCCCCAGCACGTGCGCACGCTGCACGTGCAGCCGCTGGGGACCACCGCTCGGCGGGGCGCCGCCAGCCCTGCCCCGGCCAGCCCCGGGGCGCCGCCCACGCCCCGCTACGCGGACGTGGCGCGGGCGCTGCAAACCCACGAGCCACGACGGGAGCCCACCCCATGACGGCGAGGTGCCGCTGGCTGCAAGGGGCACTGGCGCTGGCGCTGGCCACGGGCAGCGCGGCGCTGTGGGCCCAGTCCACCCCGCCGGGACAACTGCCCCTGGTCATCGGACAGGGGCCGGGCGGCACCAGTTACTCGGTGCCGATCCAGACGCTGCTGTTTTTCACGGCGCTGTCGTTTTTGCCGGCCATTTTGCTCATGATGACAGCGTTTACCCGCATCGTCATCGTGCTGTCGCTGCTGCGCCAGGCGCTGGGCACGCAAGCGTCACCGCCCAACCAGGTCATCATCGGCCTGTCGTTGTTTCTGACCTTCTTCGTCATGGGGCCGACGCTGGATCGCGTCTACGAGACCGCTTACCGCCCTTACAGCACGGGACAGGCCAGCTTCGAGCAGGCGGTCGCCGCTGCCGAAGCGCCCATGCGCGAGTTCATGAAGGGCCAGACGCGCCAAGCTGACTTCCAACTCTTCGTCAACCTGGCCAAGCTCCCGCCCGACACCCGCATTGACGACGCACCCCTGCGGGTGCTGGTGCCCGCCTTCGTCATCAGCGAGCTCAAGACGGCGTTTCAGATCGGGTTCATGGTGTTCATCCCGTTCCTGATCATCGACATGATCGTGGCCAGCGTGCTGATGTCGCTGGGCATGATGATGTTGTCGCCGGTGCTGGTGGCGCTGCCGTTCAAGCTCATGTTGTTCGTACTGGCCGACGGCTGGAATCTGCTCATCGGCTCGTTGGCCGCCAGCTTTGCCACCCCATAAAGGAGCGCGCATGGAGCCGCAAGCCGTCCTCACCCTGGCCCAGCAAGCGATGTTCACGCTGTTGGCGGTGTCAGCGCCCGTTTTGGGCACGGTATTGGTGGTCGGGTTGGTGATCAGCCTGTTTCAGGCGCTCACGCAAATCAACGAGGCAACGCTGTCCTTCGTTCCCAAGCTGGTGGCGGCGGTGGCGGTCTTTGCAATCGCGGGCCCTTGGATGCTGACCACACTGGTCGAGTTCATCCGCCGGGTACTGCTGGCCATTCCGGAGTACGCGGTCTGAGCCACCCGCAGGCGCGACGGCTACCAGCGCCATGGACGGCGTCTTTTTGACCTTCACCGAGGCACAGCTGATGGGCTGGATCGCACCCATCTTCTGGCCGTTTTTGCGCATTCTGGGGGTATTTTCGGCGGCACCGCTGTTTTCGTCACGGTCGGTGCCGGTGCGCACGCGCATCGGGCTGGCGTTCGTGATCGCCGTGTGCATCCAGCCCGCCCTGCCCGCACCGCCCACGCTGTCGCTCAACAGCCCACACGCGCTCGGCGCGGTCGTGCAACAACTCGCCATCGGCCTGTCCATCGGGCTGGCGGCACGCATCGTCTTTGCCGCCATCGAAATGGCAGGCGAAATCATCGGCTTGCAAATGGGCTTGAACTTTGCCGGCTTCTTCGACCCGAGCACCGGCTCGCAGGCGAGCACCGTCGGGCGCTTCTACGGCAACGTCACCATGCTGCTGTTCATCGTGCTCAACGGGCACCTGTTGCTGATCCAGGCCGTGGCGGCGAGCTTCACGACGTTCCCGGTCGGCGACGACAGTTGGAGCGCGCTGCGGCAGATGCGGCTGTTCGAGTTGGGGGCAGTCATTTTCTCGCACGGGCTGTGGATCGCGCTGCCACTGATTGCCACGCTGCTGTTCGTCAACGTGGTGCTGGGCATCATCTCGCGCATCGCCCCGCAGATGAACGTGTTCGCGATCGGCTTTCCCCTCACGCTGTCGGTGGGGCTGATCGGCATCGCGGCGTCGCTGCCGCTGCTGGCCGAGCCAATGCGGCGCCTAATGCAGCTGCTGGCGGGGCTGGTCGGCGTATGAGCGCTCACACCAGCTTGTTGCGGATCGCGTAGACGGTGAGCTCGGCGTTGTTGCTCAACCCCAGCTTTTCCAGCACGCGCGCACGGTAGACGCTCACGGTCTTGGGGCTGATCATGAGCGCCTCGGCAATCTGCGACAGCTTCTTGCCCGAGGCGATCAGGCGCAGCGTCTGCAGCTCGCGCTCGGACAGGCTGTCGTGCAGCTCGCCGCTGTCGGGCGCTTGCAAGTGGTTGGCCAGCAGCTCGGCAATCTCGGGGGTGATGTACTTGCGCCCCTGCGCCACGGTGCGCACGGCGGCGATCAGCGCCTGCGGGTCACCGCCCTTGTTCAAATACCCCATGGCGCCCGCGCGCAGGCAGCGGATGGCGTACTGGTCCTCCGGGTACATGCTGACCATGACCGTGCGCACCGGGTTGCCCTCCTCTTGCAGCACGGCAAGGATCTCCAACCCGCTGCGGCCGGGCAAGTCCACATCCAGCAGCAGCACGTCGGGCTTTTCGCGTCGCAGGGCTTCGCGCAGCGCGGGGTAGCTGTCGGCTTCGGCCACCACCTGGATGTCCGTGGCTTCCATCAGCGTGTCGCGCACCCCGCGGCGCACCACGGCATGGTCGTCGCACAGCACCACACGAATCATGCGTCGTCCTCCTCATGCGTCGTCGATAACGCCTCGGCCAGCGGCACCGACAGGATCAAGGTCATGCCCTGGCCGGGGGCCGTGACCACGTCCAGCCAGCCGCCCACGGATTGGGCGCGCTCACGCAGGCCCAGCAGCCCAAACGAGCGCTCCTTGCCCAGCTCCTGCGCGCTCGCGCCGCGCCCGTCGTCGGCGATTTCGATCGTGAGGTGATCCTCCAGATCGCTGACGTCGATCGTGACCCGGCGCGCCTGCGCGTGTTTGAGCACGTTGGTGAGCGCCTCTTGTACTGTGCGGTATGCCACCATCTCGTGACGCGCGAGCAACGGCTGGCACAGCCTGCCGCGCAGCTGCACCTCCAGCCCCGTGCGCTCGGCAAACGTGCGCGTGAGCCATTGCAGCGCCGGCATCAGGCCCTGGTCGAGCACCGCAGGGCGCAGGTTGCGCATGAGGCGCTGGCTGGCTTCGAGCGCCTGTTCGGCCATCGCCAGCGCCGAGCGCACGTGCGCCAGCGCCTCCTCGTCCATCAAGCGGCGCGCCAGCCACGCCAAATCCAGCTTGACGGCCGCCAAAGCGCCGCCGATGTCGTCGTGGATCTCGCGCGCGATGTCGGCGCGCTCGCGGTCGATGCTGGTTTGTAGATGCTCGGTCAGCTCCAGCAGGCGCTGGCGCGAGGCGGCCAGCTCACGCGCCGCTTCGGCCTGCGCGCGCCGTGTCGCCGACAACTCCAGCGCCCGCAGCAGCACCCGCGGCAGGCGTGACAGTTGTGACTTGTCTACATAGTCGCTGACGCCGCGCACCATGGCGTCGGCCACGGTGGCCTCACCGATGGCACCGGAGACCAGAATGAACGGAAGATCGAGCCCTTGCGCCTGCAACCACTCCCACGCCTCCATGCCGCAGAACCCGGCCAGGTGGTAGTCGGCGAGCACGGCGTCGAAAGCCGGGGCAGCGCCGTCGGCCAGCGCAGCCTGAAACGCTGGCATCGCATCGACCAGCACCACGTCGGCCTCGACCTCCGCGCGGCGCAGCGCGCGCACCAGCAACCCGTGATCGACCGGGTTGTCTTCTAGATGCAAAAGACGCAACGTGTTCACGCGACGACGAACCGCAACAAGTCAAGGGGACACGGGCGCGCCGGCAGCAGCCCAGTCGCCTTCGCCGACCTGGCGCCTCACCCCATCGCCCCCCCGATTGTGCGGGAAAGTGTGCCCCCAATCGCCCCAACGTCGATTTTCGTCACGATCCGGAACAACCCCGGGTCGCACCGGCACCAGATGCCGGTATATTTACGGATACCGATCCTATCCGATCCCCTTTTGGGCTTTCCCATGGCAGATCCGGCATCCCCCGCCCCTCAACCCCAGCGCCGCCGTTGGCCGCGGGAAGAGGTGACCGTGATCGAGCCCCGACCCGCGCCGGCCGAGGCCGATGATGAACCCACCGTCGAGGTTCGCTTGGCCGTGGTGGCCGATTTGCAGGATTCGCTGCTGGTGGCGATGAACGACCTCAAGCGCCTGGAGGGGCTGCTGGATCACGCGACCAGCAACCTGTTGGACCGCTTCAACCGCGCCCTTGCCGCCGCAGATGCTCTGGGGCCGGCACACGATTCGCCCGCGCTGCAAGAGCTGCGCGAAACGCTGCGCAGCGCCGTGCTGGAGCTGCAATTCCACGACATGGCCACGCAACTGCTGGTTCATACGGGCAAAGTGCTGCGCGGCTGCGCATACACGCTGGCCGAGCAGGTCATGGAGCCCGAAGAGGACGAAGTGGGCATGGTGGTCACCCACCTGCCTCAGCGGCCCAATCCGGTCACCCAAAGTGAGATGGATGCTGGCTCCATCGAATTGTTTTGAACGTATCACTCCCACAAGGTTCGCCCATGCACTCGATCCTGGCCGTTGATGATTCCGCCTCCATGCGCAAAATGGTGTCGTTCACCCTGGTGGGCGCGGGCTTTCAAGTGGTGGAGGCCGTCGATGGCGTCGACGCCTACGAGAAAGCACAGAAACAGCGGTTCGACCTGGTGCTGACGGACCAGAACATGCCGCGGCTCGATGGCATCGGCCTGACGCGCAAGCTGCGCGAGCATCCCCAATACGCGCAGACGCCCATCCTGATCCTGACCACGGAGTCGAGCGACCAGATGAAGCAAGCGGGCCGGGCTGCCGGCGCCACCGGCTGGCTGGTCAAGCCGTTCGACCCAAACCGGCTGATCGAAGTGATCCGCAAGGTCATCCGCTGACCCCCACGTCCACCCGCCCCGAGACGACCGAGAGCCCCGCCATGGCAGACACCGCGAATGACGGCTTCGACCTGACCCAGTTCTACCAAATCTTCTTCGAAGAAGCGGGCGAGAACCTGGAGCAGATGGAGCAGCTGCTGCTCAACCTGGACCTGGACACGGTCGACGACGAGACGCTCAACGCGATCTTCCGCTGCGCGCACTCGATCAAAGGGGGCGCCGCGACTTTCGGCTTCGAGGACGTTGCCGAGCTCACGCACCAGATGGAGTCGCTGCTCGACAAGCTGCGCCGCCATGAACTGGTGCCGACCGCGCCCATGGTCGACGTACTGCTGGAGTCGAGCGACGCGCTCAAAGGGCTGCTGGCGCGGCACCAGGGCTTGGGCGGCGAGCCACCGGAGACCTCTGGCTTGGTCGCGCGCATCCGCCAGCTGGCCAGCGGGCAGGCCGCTGCCCCCGTCGCTCCACCCCCACCGCCCCCTCCGCCCCCACCACCGCCGCCCGCGACCGCCGCGCCAGCACCCATGGGGGCTGGCGGCATGCCGGCTGCCGCTCCGCCTGGCGTCCCTCGGCGCCTGCAAGCGCGTATCGGGCCACTGGCTCGGCTCGACCTGGCAGACCCCATCAAGGACTTGTTTCGTGACATTGCCGGGCTAGGCCACATCACCGCCGAGCGCGACGAGGGCGCGTACCGCATCTACGACATCGACACCAGCAGCACCGATGACGAGCTGCTGGATCTGTTCGCCTTCCACGTTGCGCGTGACCAGGTGACGTTGGTGCCGCTGACCGGGGCACCCGAACCCGCGGCATCCACGGCATCGCCGATGACGGCATCGGCCGTCGGGACCAGCGTGGAGCACAGCCGCGACGTCATCGAGGAGGGCTTCGGACTTTTCGCTGGCGCCCCCGGCAGCCCCGTGGCGGGTACCCAGCCGGATCCAGCGACCGGCGCGCCAGTGCCTGGCAAGGACGAAGTGCATGGCTACGGCCTCTTCGCTGGCGCACCGGGCAACCCCATCACGCCTGACGAACACGCCGCCAGCGTGCAGGCCGAGACCCAGGCACATTTACACCCCGCTCAGGGCGACGCCGGCGCGCCGAGCGCGGAAGCGCGCACGCGTGAATCGGCCGCCAAGGCCGCACGGCAGGCCTCGACGGCGCAGCTCGAGACCACGACGCTGCGCGTGTCGGTCAGCAAGATCGACCAGCTCATCAACCAAGTGGGCGAACTCGTCATCACCCAGGCTATGTTGGCGCAGTACAGCCGAGACCTGGACGCTACCCTGCACCAGCAGCTGCTGGCCGGCCTCGCCGATCTGGAGCGCAACACGCGTGACCTGCAGGAATCGGTCATGTCGATCCGCATGATCCCAATGTCGGTGGTGTTCAGCCGCTTCCCACGCATGCTGCGCGACCTGGCCAGCAAGCTCGGCAAGAAGGTGGAGCTGGTCACGCACGGTGAGGCGACCGAACTCGACAAGGGCCTGATCGAGAAGATCACCGATCCCCTGACCCACCTGATCCGCAACAGCTGCGACCACGGCATCGAGCTGCCCCATGAGCGCCTGGCCAAGGGCAAGCCCGAGGTGGGCACGATCACGCTGTCGGCGGCGCACCAAGGGGGTTCGATCCTCATCGAAGTGCGCGACGACGGCCGCGGCCTGTCGCGCGCCAAATTGCTGAAAAAGGCGCGGGAAAAAGGCATCCCCTGCTCGGACGACATGAGCGACAGTGAGGTCTGGCAGCTCATTTTTGCGCCGGGCTTCTCCACCGCGGAGGTAGTCACCGATGTCTCGGGACGCGGCGTCGGGATGGATGTCGTGAAAAAGAACATTTCGGCGCTGGGCGGCTCGGTGGAGATCGACTCCGCAGAAGGCTATGGCATGAGCGTGCGGGTGCGCCTGCCGCTGACGCTGGCCATCATGGACGGCATGACCGTGCGCGTGGGCAAAGAGGTCTACATCCTGCCACTGTCATCGGTGGTCGAATCGTTCCAGGTACAGGCCAGCGATATCAACACCGTCGCCCAAAGTGCGCAGCTCATCAAGGTACGCGACGAATACATGCCGGTGGTGGAGCTCGACCGCTTGTTCCAGGTGCCCCGCGCGGGCAGCGATCCTTCGGCCAACAGCATCATGGTGGTCATCGAGTCCGATGGCGCGCGGGTGGCGCTCATGGTCGACGAACTGCTGGGCCAACAGCAGGTGGTGATCAAAAACCTCGAAGCCAACTACCGCAAGGTGCCCAACGTCTCCGGCGCCACCATCCTGGGTGACGGCAGCGTCTCACTGATCCTGGACACGTCGTCGCTGGTGCGCCGGGCGCGTCAATAACGGCGCGTTGCGCCCCTACACCACGATGATGGCCGACGCTTCCGCCACCCTGCAGTCCCGCGAGTTCGCATGGACGGTGGCGGATTTCGAGCGCATTCGCCAGCTCATCTACCGCTACGCCGGCATCAGCCTGCACGAGGGCAAGCAGGCCATGGTGTACAGCCGTATTTCGCGTCGGCTGCGCGAGACGGGCCACCAGAGCTTTCGCGCCTATTTGGATTGGCTCGAATCGCACCCGAACAGCGAGGAGTGGCAAGAGTTCGTCAACGCGCTGACCACCAATCTAACGTCGTTTTTTCGGGAGAATCATCACTTCGTCGAGCTGGCGCGCATGGTGCGCGAGGCACCGCCCACGCACGAGTGGAAGATCTGGTGCAGCGCTGCCTCCACCGGCGAAGAGCCCTACTCCATCGCCATCACGATGGCCGATGCATTGGGGCTGCAGGGCCGGTTTCGCATCTGGGCCAGTGACATCGACACGCGCGTGCTGGAGACGGCCACGCACGGCATCTACAAATTGGAGCAATTGAGCGCGGTATCGCCGGAGCAGCGGCGCAAATACTTTCTCAAGGGCAAGGGCGCCAACGAAGGCTTGGTACGTGTCAAGCCAGATCTGCAAAAACACGTCCAGTTCTTCACGCTCAATCTGGTGGAGGAGTCATGGCCGCTGCGCGAGGAGTTCGATGCGATCTTCTGCCGCAACGTCATGATCTATTTCGACCACGATACCCAACGGCAAGTGTTGCGCCGCCTGCACCGTCTGCTGCGACCGCACGGAACGCTGTTCGTCGGCCATGCCGAAAATTTCAGCGACGCCCGTGACCTGTTCCGCCTGCGCGGCAAAACCATTTACGAAAAATTATGACGGCGTCGGTGCACACCCCCACCCATGTGCAACAGCTCAAGTCGCGCCCGCGCAAACCGGGTGAGGCTTCTTTTTTCTTCTTCGACCAGCATTTCAAATACGCCGCTGTCAAGGTACTGCCCGGCGAATACTACGTCAGCGATGAAGACATCGTCATCATGACGGTACTGGGCTCGTGCATTGCCGCGTGTATCTGGGACTCGCGACTGCGCATCGGCGGCATGAACCATTTCATGCTGCCCGAGGGGGGCGCCGACACCTCAGGCCGCTATGGCTCGTATGCCATGGAACTGTTGATCAACGAGTTGATCAAGCGCGGCTCGACCCGCGAATACATGCAGGCCAAGGTCTTCGGTGGCGGCGCAGTCATCGCCGGCATGACCAGCATGAACGTGGGCGAACGCAACACCCAGTTCGTGCTCGACTACCTGGCCACCGAGCGCATCCCCGTCGTGTCCAAAGACGTGATGGATATATACCCCCGCAAGGTGGTGTTCTTTCCCGTGACGGGCAAGGCGATGGTCAAACGGTTGGCCCATGCCCACCCGGATACACTGGAAACCCACGAGCGCCAGGGCGTCGCAACCCGTCTGGCGCAAAGCAACGCCGGCGGTACCGTGGATCTGTTCTGAATCGTTTTCTTGCCCGCATGACGAACAAAATCAAGGTGGTGGTGGTCGACGACTCGGCCTTGGTGCGGTCGCTGTTGACCGAGATCATCAACAAACAACCGGACATGGTCTGCGTCGGTGCCGCCAGCGACCCGCTGATGGCGCGCGAAATCATCCGCGAACGCGACCCCGATGTCATCACGCTCGACGTCGAAATGCCCAAGATGGACGGGCTGGAGTTTTTGTCGCGGCTCATGCGGCTGCGCCCCACACCGGTGGTCATGGTCTCGACGCTGACCGAGCAGGGGGCCGAGACAACGTTGCGCGCGCTGGAATTGGGCGCCGTGGACTTCGTCGCCAAACCGCGCATCGGGGTGGCCAGCGGCCTGCAGCAGCTCGCCGACGATATCGTCGAGAAAATCCGCATTGCGGCGCGTGCGCGCGTGCGGCGCCTGAGCGCAGCCCCTGCGCCCACGCCGACTGGCTCGAGCAGCCCGGCGTTACGCGGCATCACGGGTCACACCGCTTCTTCGCCCCCAGCGGCCCCAGCCCCTGCCACAGCCCCCAGCGCGGTGCGCCTGTCCACCGAGAAGGTGATCTGCATCGGGGCCTCGACCGGCGGCACCGAGGCCATCAAGGAAATTTTGATGGAATTTCCCCCTGATGCGCCTGCCGTGGTCATCACCCAACACATGCCGCCGGGCTTTACCGCCAGCTTTGCGGCCCGCTTGGACAGTTTGTGCCGCATCCGGGTAGCCGAAGCGCGCGACGGCGAACGGATCTTGCCCGGTCACGCCTACATCGCCCCAGGAGGCAAACAGTTTTCCATCGCCCGCAGCGGGGCCAACTACGTCGCGGTGGTGGACGACTCCCCGCCCGTCAATCGCCACAAACCGTCGGTCGAGGTGCTGTTTCGCTCTTGCGCGCGGGTACTCGGGCCCAACGCCATCGGTGTGATGCTGACCGGCATGGGCGCCGACGGCGCGGAAGCGATGAAGGAGATGCGCGACGCGGGCGCTTACAACATCGCGCAAGACGAGGCGAGCTGCGTGGTCTTTGGTATGCCGAAGATGGCGATCCAGGCGGGTGCAGTGCACGAGGTGCTGCCGCTCAAACAAATCGCGCGCGCCATCATGGAGCGCGTCGCGGCCGCCGGCGTGCGACACCGGATCTGAGCACCACGCCCTTCACACCAGCCGATCGAGCTGGCTACCAGGGACCGGTCGAGACTCCCCTTGCGCGGCCTCACCATACGTCTGGGCCGCTTCGTCTGGCGGAAGGTTGGCCAGCGGCCGGGTATTGAGGCGCGCCTGCAATTCCTCCAGCCGCTGGGCGCGCTCTTGCGCGGCCTTGATAGCCTCCTCGCCAATCACCATGTCGACCGCCGCGCGGCTGGCCTTCCACATGTTGGGCAACAGCTCCTTGATCTGGGTGTCGAGCCGCTCGAGCGCGGGATTCTTCACCTCCGGAAAATCCGCCTTGCCATCCGCCCGATTGGGGGTGCCCCCCCCACGGGCACCCTGCGCTCGGGCCGGGTCGGCCTGCGCCGCGCGCTGCTGCGCTTGTTCATCGAGGCGCCGCTGGGCTTGCGCGTCCTCAACCTCGCGGGTGCGACGCTCCTCCTCCGCTGCACGGACACGGGCGGCCAAACCGCCGCCCTCTGCCCCGGCAGCCACCCCGGACTCTTTGGCTGTCGGCGGCGGCAGCCCCGCCCGCTCGGGTGCCGCTGCATTGGCAAACCCGTCTGCGCGCTGCCCCTCTTGCGCTGGCGTGACGGGTGCCAGCACGGGCGGGGCCGCTTGCGCCTGGACACGCGCGGCCTCGCCCTGCGGTGCGACGGCACCGCCCGCAGCGTTCTCGCGCGCCACCGCGTTGCTCGGCCGCGCCGGTGTCACGGGCTGGGCCCGCACGGTCGGCGTCGACTGTGGCGCTGGCGCAACGGCAATCGATGAAATGGTCAACATGGTGCGTCCCTCACAACACCCCGCGCATGAGCTACACGCCCCGCGCTCATCCTCGTTATCGTCCAGCATGAGCCGAACTTTAGGGTGAAAAGTGCCGTTGATCAAACTTTTGTGGGCCGCTCGCGCCGTCACCTTGGCTTGCGGGTCGCCACGGCCGGTCACCGAGGCCGCCGCCCACGTAAAATGGACGCTCGTCACAGTCCGCCGCGCGTCTGACGGTCGCGCATCGCACCGCGCCGGCGCGTCTGCCTCTCAGTAAAGGATCTTTCGATGGCGACACCTCTTCCGCTGCACGACCGCGACGGCAAAATCTGGATGGATGGCGAACTGGTGGACTGGCGCGACGCCAAGGTCCACGTGCTAACCCACACCCTGCACTACGGCTGCGGGGCGTTCGAGGGCGTGCGTGCCTATGCCACCGAGCGGGGCACCGCGATCTTCCGGTTACAGGAACACACCGAGCGTCTGTTCAACAGCGCCAAGATCCTGCGCATGACCATCCCGTACTCGATGGACGAGGTCAACGAGGCGCAACGCACCGTAGTACGCGCCAATGGTCTGCAAAGCGGCTACATTCGCCCGCTGATCTGGATTGGGTCGGAGAAGCTGGGCGTCAGCCCCAA
>DYIC01000039.1:15005-22006 GCA_020723845.1 Hydrogenophaga sp. | reverse complement strand
CGTAGTCGGCGACGTTGGTCGCGGCCAGACCACCGCCATAGAGCCAGCCGGCCTGCTTGTACAGGGTGCCGATGGCCAGCACATCGGGGATGTAAACGTTATTGTTGAATTCGATCATCTCCTTGATGCGAGCCTCGACGAAGTTGAGACGCTCCATGTTGATGGGCGCACCGGATGCGAGATTGCCATCAATGTTGATAGCGCAAGGAACGCCACCCACCAAATAATTGGGATGGGGGTTTTTTCCGCCAAAAATGGTATGAACCTTGACCCACTCCTTCTGCAGATCCAGCGCTTCCAGGTAGTGGGTCACTGCCATCAAATTGGCTTCCGGCGGCAGCACATAGGCCTTGGACCCCCAATACCCATTGGCAAATGGCCCCAACTGCCCAGACTCGACGAATTTCTTGAGCCGATTCTGCACGTCGCGAAAATAGCCCGGGCTCGACAAGGGATGTGACGGCGAGACCAGCTGCTGCAATTCGCTGGTCTTCTTCGGGTCCGCTTTCAGAGCTGACACCACATCGACCCAGTCCAGTGCGTGCAGGTGATAGAAATGCACGGCGTGGTCGTGCACCTGCAACGTCTTGGCCATCATGTCGCGGATCAGATGGGCGTTGAGCGGGATGCGTATGCCCAACGCATCCTCCACGGCCCGCACCGAAGCCAGTGCGTGACACCCCGTGCACACCCCGCAAATGCGCTCAACAAAGGCCCACGCGTCGCGCGGATCTCGCCCTTTGAGGATGACCTCCAACCCGCGCCACATCGTGCCGGTCGAGACGGCGTTGCGGATCACATTGTTGGCGTCGACATTGACCTCGCACCGCAAATGTCCCTCGATACGGGTCACGGGATCGACGACGATGCGCCGACCGGCGTCGTCGAGCTTGAAGCCCTGAGTTTCGTATGCACCCATGATGTGGTCCTCTGTGCGTCACGCGTTGTGCTGGAATTTTTCTTTGGACGTGTCGCGCGCCCGTTTGGCCACCGAGATGGCAGCATGGGCGGCCACTGCTGCGCCTACGACCGCTGCGGCCGTGCCGCCGATCTGATCGGCATTGGCCTCGATGCCAAAGGCATGGATGTTGGTCAGGCGGTCGTAAAACGATCCCTTGTCCCAAAAACCGTCCTCCGAGCAGCCGATGCACCCGTGCCCGGCCTTGATCGGGAAGCTGGTGCCCTCGTTCCATTCGATGGTGGAGCAGGCGTTGTAGGTGGTCGGCCCCTTGCAGCCCACCTTGTACAGGCAGTAGCCCTTGCGCGCGGACTCGTCGTCCCAGGCCTCGACGAACTGGCCGGCGTCGAAGTGCGGGCGGCGGTAGCACTTGTCGTGGATGCGCTGGCTGTAGAACATCTTCGGGCGACCCTGGCGATCCAGCTCGGGGATCCGGTCGAAGGTCAGCATGTAGGTGATCACGCCGGTCATCACCTCGGGAATGGGCGGGCAGCCCGGCACCTTGATGATGGGTTTGTCGGTGATGACCTTGTGGATCGGCGTGGCCTGGGTCGGGTTGGGCTTGGCGGCCTGCACACAGCCCCAGCTGGCGCATGAGCCCCAGGCGATGATGGCCTTGGCGTCCTTGGCCACCTTCTGCAGCTTGTCGATGAAGGGCTTGCCCGACTGGATGCAGAACATGCCGTCTTCATTGAGCGGCGGGTTGCCTTCCACCGCCAGGATGTACTGCCCTTTGTACTTGACCAGCAGCTCTTCCAGCAACTGCTCGGCCTGGTGGCCGGCGGCGGCCATCAGGGTGTCGTCGTAATCCAGGCTGATCATGGACAGCACCACGTCCTTGGCCAGCGGGTGGGCCGAACGGATGAAGGCTTCGGTGCAGCAGGTGCATTCCAGCCCGTGCAGCCAGATCACCGGCGTGCGCGGCTTGTTTTCCATGGCGTGCACGATCTGGGGCACAAAGCTCGGCGCCAGCCCCAGTGAGGTGGCGGTGAGCGAGCAGTACTTCATGAAACTGCGTCGCGAGATGCCCTTGCGGCGCATGACTTCGTAGAACGTTTCCATGGCAGGGTGTCTCCAGGTGTTGTTGGGGACCGCTGCGCCGTCCACCTCGAACGGATGCAGCAGACATGTATCTGACCAGTTGCAAACCTTGGACCAGACCACGCCCGATTCGGGTAAACACTGATGCGCGTCTTTATGACGTTGTCATAACACACGTTTTTTTCTTGCCTCGAATACATGTGCTCTGACCCTGGCAACATACCGGATCACAACCGGTTATTGAAAATCCACCGTTAAAAACGCTTTGAAAACCAAGCTTCCACCATCAGCGCCCCGCCTGACACCCAGGTGACGGCGCTGACCCTACGGATTTCGATACCCTTGTCACCCCGCACCACCGCTGCCCGCAAACCCGATGTCCAGCCCCTACGTACCGCAAATCCACCGCTACCAAGCCTGGTTGCACGAACAGCGCGGCTTGGTCTTTGCCGACTACGACGCGCTGTGGCGCTGGTCGAGCACCGATCTGGCCGCCTTCTGGCAAAGTGTGTGGGACTACTTCGATCTGCAGTCGCCCACGTCGCACCGGGCGGTGCTGGAGGGCGACGTCATGCCGCACGTGCGCTGGTTCCCCGGCGCACAGGTCAACTACGCGCGGCAGGTGTTTCGCCACGTCGCGCGGGCCGAGGCCGCGGGGCAGCCCGCCATCATTGCCGAGGACGAGCTGGGCCGCGTGCGCACGCTGGGTTGGCACGAACTGCAGCGCCAAGTGGCGGCGCTGGCGGTGGGGCTGCGCGCCCTGGGCGTGCAGCGCGGCGACCGCGTGGCGGCCTACCTGCCGAACCGCATCGAGACGGTGGTGGCCTTTTTGGCTTGCGCCAGCATCGGCGCCATCTGGAGCGTGTGCGCGCCAGACATGGGCACGGCCGCGGTGCTGGACCGCTTGCGTCAGATCGAGCCCACCGTGTTGATCGCCGCCGACGGCGTGCACTACGGTGGCCGGCCGCTGGACCGCAGCACCACGGTGCGCGAGCTGCGTGCGGGTTTGCCCACGCTGCAGCACGTGGTCACGTTGCGCACGCCCTATGCGGCCGAGCGCGTGGCCGACACGCACGACTTCACCGCGCTGGTGGACCGCGACGACGCGGCCGTACACGCCTTCGAGCCCGAATGGCTGGCCTTCGACCACCCGCTATGGATCGTCTACTCCAGCGGCACCACGGGCCTGCCCAAACCCATCGTGCATGGGCACGGGGGCATCGTGCTGACGTCGCTGGCACTGAAGACCCTGCACAACGACATCGGCCCCAGCTACGACGACAACAGCTTTGGCGAGCGCTTTCACTGGTACAGCTCCACCGGCTGGGTGATGTGGAACGCACAAGTCGCGGGGCTGCTGGGTGGCACCACCATCGTGCTCTACGACGGCAGCCCAGGCGGGCGCAAGGATCAGCCTGACTGGAGCGTGCTGTGGCGCTTTGCGGCACGGCACCGCGTCACCTTCTTCGGCGCCGGCGCGGCCTTTTATGGCAATGCGATGAAAACCGGCGTCGACCTGGCGGCGCTACAAACCGCGGGATACGACCTGTCGGCGATTCGCGCGTTGGGCTCGACCGGCTCGCCGCTGCCGCCGGACGTACAGCGCTGGGGCAGCGCGCAGTTCGAGCGCGTGCATGCGCTGGCAGGACGAAGCCGCGATCCCACAGCACTGCCTGGCGGTCCCGGGGGACCCGTCTGGTGGTGCAACATCTCTGGCGGCACTGACTTCTGCGGCGCGTTCATCGGCGGCCACCGTGGGCTGCCGCAGGTGCCAGGCCAGATGCAGTGCCGCCAACTCGGCTGCGCGGTCGAGGCGTGGGACGAGAACGGTCGCGCCGTCACCGGCCAAGTCGGCGAGCTGGTCTGCGTGCGCCCCATCCCCTCGATGCCGTTGTACTTTTGGAACGACGAAGGCCACGCGCGCTACCTGTCGAGCTACTTCGACACCTATCCTGGCGTATGGCGCCACGGCGACTGGCTGGAGGTACGGGCGGACGGCGGTTGCGTGATCTACGGTCGCTCGGACGCCACCCTCAACCGCCATGGCCTGCGTATGGGCACCAGCGAAATCTATGCCGCCGTGGAAGCCCTGCCCGAGGTGCTCGACAGCCTGGTCATCGATCTCGAATTCCTAGGGCGTGAGAGCTTCATGCCGCTGTTCGTGGTGCTGCGCCCGGGGCTGACGCTGGACGAGCCCCTGCGCGAGCGCATCCGCGACGCGATCCGGCGCGCGCTGTCACCACGCTTCGTCCCCGACGCCATCGAACAGGTGCCCGATATCCCGCGCACCCTCTCGGGCAAGAAGCAGGAGCTGCCGATCAAAAAGCTGCTACTCGGCCAGCCGCTGGAGCGCGTGCTCAACCGCGACGCGATGGCCAACCCGCAGTGCCTGGACTGGTACGTCGCCTACGCTGCCGAACGGTCAAAAAGCGCGGGCACAATGGCGGCATGAGCGACCACACCATCGAAGCCGAGCTGGACCAGGTCCGCACGCGGGGCCCGGTGCGCGACATCGTCATTCCCCCCTGCCCGGAACTGCTGCGCCGGCTGCAGGAGGCCACCGCCCGCGGCGAACCGGACCCGGCGGAGTTGGAGGCCATCGCCGCCAGTGACGTGGCCATGGCGGCCGCGCTGATCCGCCAGGCCAACAGCCCCCTGTACGGGCTACAGACGCCCGTGGTGACGGTGGGCCAGGCGCTGACCGTGCTGGGCATGCGCCCGGCGGTGCAACTGCTGCTCGGTTTTTTGACGCGGCAGGCGCTGCATGTGCAGTCGCCGGTACTCGCGCATTTTTGGGAAAGCTCGACGCGGCGCGCGATCGCCTGTGAACACATCGGCACCCAGCTCTACGACATGGACCCGGGACTGGCATATACCTTCGGGCTGTTTTGCCACGTCGGGATGCCGGTACTGCTGCGCGGCGTACGGGGCTACGCGGCCACCATCGCCGAGGCATTGGCCCGCAAAGACCGCACCTTTACCCAAACCGAAAACGCCAACCACCGCACCGATCACGCGGTGGTGGGTGCGATCGTTGCGCGCACGTGGCGGCTGCCCGCGCCAGTGGCGGTGGCCATCCGGCTGCACCACGATTTCACCTGCCTGGGCGATGCGCGCTACAGCGACACCGTGCGCCACCTGGTGGCCATGGCGCTGGTGGCCGACCACTTGGTACAGCAGCACGAAAACGTGCCACCTTCCCCCGACTGGGCGGCGCACGGCCCCGCGTGCCTGCAGCACCTGCAAATCGGTGCCGCCGAAGTGGATCTGTGGGTCGACGCGCTGTACCCGGCATTCGAGACGGTACAGGCGGCATAGCGGGCACAGTGGCCTGTCAGCGCCGACTGACCAGCACGATGCCCAGCGCCACCCCAGCCAGTGCCAACACGAGCTGTAGCGTCAACGGCTCGCCCAACAACAGCACGCCAAACACCAGCGCAAACAGCGGCGTCAGGAAGGTAAAGGTGGACAGCTGCGTCGCGGGATAGTGGCGCAGCATCCACATCCAGGCCAAGTAGCTGGCAAACGCCCCCACTGCGGTTTGCAGGAACACCGCCCCCCAGGCCAACGCAGAATAGTCCAGCGACCACGTCTCGCCCAGGGCCAGCGACAGCAGCGGGGCCGCCACGGCTGTGACACCCAGTTGGTAGAACAGGCATTTCTCCGCCGACACGGTGGCGATGCGCGTGGTGCGAATGGCCACCGTCGTCAAGCCCCAGAACAGTCCTGCGGCCAGCCCCATCGCGTCGCCGATCCATTGATCCGGCGTGCCGGGCCGCAACAGCGCCTCGCCAAACGCCGCGGCCACGGCCACGAATGCCAGGCACAGGCCGATCCACTGCGTGCGCCGCAGCGCCTCGGCGCGCACGAAACGCGGCACCAGCAGCGCTACCCAGAACGGGCTGGTGTAGAGAAAGACCGTCAACCGCGAGGCGTTGGTGTACTGCAGACCCAGGTAGATGAAGACGAACTCCGCCGCAAACAGCGTGCCCACCAGCAACCCACCGCGTAGCGAGCCGTCGTGCTCGAACAACGCCACCCCGCGCCAGCGGCACCACAGCCACAGCAGCGCCGTGGCACCCCACATGCGCATCGACGCCTGCCACAGCGGCGCCATCTCGCGCCCAGCAAACTTGATCAGGATCTGCTGAAACCCCCAAAACGCGCAACACGCGATGAGCAACGACACCGCGAGGGTGTCGAGCCGGGTCTTGCGCTGCGGTTGGGTGAGGACGGCGGTCGTCACGGCGAGAGATGGGTGTGGAAGCGCCCGCCATGGTACAGCAGCACCGGGGCGGCAGCGTCGTGGGCGCAACGCAGCACCTCGCCCACCCAAATCACGTGATCGCCCTCCGGGTAACGGCTGCGGCTGCGGCACTCGAACACCGCAGCCACCCCCGGCAACAACGGCACGCCGCCCAAGCCGGGCTGCCAGTCGACACCCGCCCAGCGGTCCACGTCACGGCTGGCGAAACGCTCCGCCAGCGCCTGTTGTTCCGCACTCAGCACGTGGATCGCGTAGTGCGACGCGCGCTCGAAGACCGGCAGCGCGCGCGAGCGCAGATCTTGGCTCCAGAGCACCAGCGGGGGCTCGAGCGAGACGGAATTGAAGGAACTGACGGTCAGGCCGACCGGTGCGCCGTCCGCCGCCCGGGTGGTGACGATGGTCACGCCGGTGGCAAAGCGCCCAAGAGCGGCCCGAAACCGCTCGGGCACGGGATCGAACATGGGGCCCGATTGTGCCGCGGCGCACAACGGCGCACCGCCAGCCGCCTCCATGCCCCCAACATCGGCGGTGGCGGTTGCGTGGTCGCAGGGGGACGCGCTCACGCCGCGGCCGAGGGAGCCGATGCTGTCGTTGCCGCTCGGCGGCGACCCTCGTAGCCGACGAAATCCATCGCCACGGCCGGCCGCTCGCCGTTCATGAGCTCGGCCAGCGCGCGGCCAGAGCCCGCGCCGTGCGTCCACCCCAGCGTGCCGTGGCCGGCGTTGATCCACAGCC
>DYIC01000039.1:0-14905 GCA_020723845.1 Hydrogenophaga sp. | reverse complement strand
GAGCCCGCGCCGTGCGTCCACCCCAGCGTGCCGTGGCCGGCGTTGATCCACAGCCGCTGCAGCGGCAAGCGGCCGATGAGCGGAATATTGGTCGGCGTGGCCGGGCGCAGGCCACACCAGAAATGCGGCTCGCCGCCTTGCTCGGGCGTGCGCGTGTCGGCCACGCCCGGAAACAGCTCTTCGATGCGCTGCAGCAGCATGTGGCAGCGCGCCCGCGCCACTGGCGTGTCCAAGCGCAGATCGAACCCCGCCAGCTCGATCGTCCCGGCCACACGCAACCGGTCGCCCAGGCGTGACATCGCGATCTTGCGTCCGTCGTCGAGCAGGCTGACCTGCGGCGCGCGCGCCGGATCGCGCAGCGCCAACGTGGCGCTGTAGCCCTTGCCCGGGTAAATGGGCACGCGAATGCCCACCGTCGCCAACAACGGCGTGGTGTATGAGCCACAGGCCACCACGAACGCATCGGCCTGCAGCGCGCGCACGGTGCCGTCCGCGCGGGCGCGCAAGTGCACCCGCTGGACCGCGCCGCCGACCACCTCCAGCCGCTCGATATCGTGGCCAAACAGCAATTCGGCCCCACGCTCGGCGCACCGGCGCGCCAGCGCCTGCGTGAACACGCGCGCATCGCCATGTTCGTCGGTCGGCGTGTAGGTGCCGCCCACCACCTGGTCGCCAGCGGCCCTCAGGGCCGGCTCGATACGCAGCAGCTCCTCGCGGCTGACGACGCGCCGCTGCACGCCGTGGCGGCGCATCAACTCCGCGGCCTGCGCCGCCTCCTCGAACGCGCGGGCGTCGGTGTAGACGTGCGCGATGCCGCGCTCGCTGCGCGGGTAGTCGATGCCGGCCTCGACGATCATGCGCTTGAGGGTGGCATGGCTGTACGCCCCCAGCGACACCAGCTGCGCCACGTTGCGCTCGAACGCACGGTCCGTGCACTGCCCCAGAAACTGCAACAACCAGCGCCACTGGGCCACGTCCCACTGGGGGCGCCACAACAACGGGGCTTGCTTGTCGAACATCCATTTGAGCGCCTTCAGCGGCGCTTGCCGGTTGGCCCACGGCTCGCAGTAGCTCACCGAAATCTGCGCCGCGTTGGCGTAACTCGTCTCCAGCGCCGCGTCGGGCTGGCGGTCCACCAGCACCACCTCGTGCCCGCGCTGCAGCAGGTGCCACGCCGTCGATGTGCCGATGATGCCGGCCCCCAAAACCACCACTCGCATCCGTCGTCTCCTGCGGCGGTCGCTGCGCGCCCGCGCGCGGCCCAAGCGACCCCCCAACATGGGCGCAAGTGTGCGCGAGCCCACGACAAAGATAAAGCATCATTCACCAAACGGCGGTAACATCAGCCCATCTAATGGAGCAACCATGAGCACCCCCTTCGACCCCGATGCGCTCGAATGCCTGGCGGCGATCGTCGAAGAGGGCGGCTTCGAGCGCGCCGCGCAGCGGCTGTCCATCACGCAGTCAGCCGTCTCGCAGCGGCTGCGCTCGCTGGAGGCGCAAGTCGGCACCGTGCTGCTGGTGCGCAGCCGCCCGCTCAAGCCCACGCCCGCAGGCCAGTTGCTGATCAAGCACGCCAAGATGATGCGCCTGCTGCGCGCGGACCTGGAGCACGACTTGCGCGAGCTAGCCCCGACGCTGGCGCATCGCGCGCGCGACGAAGGCCGCGTCTCGGTGGCGATCAACGCCGACAGCATCGCGAGCTGGGCGCTGCCCGCGGTCACGCCGCTGGTGCGCGATGGCGTACCGTTGGAAATCATCCACGACGACCAGGACTTCACGCACGAGTGGCTGCGCGAGGGGCAGGTCATGGGCTGCGTGACGTCGCTGGCGCAGCCACTGCGCGGCTGTCGGCTCGAGCCCCTGGGCCGGATGGCGTACGTGGCCGTCGCCAGCCCGGCGTTCGCCGCCAGCGCGCTGCAGGGGCGGCTGACGCGCCACAACTTCCACCGCGTACCCTTCGTCGCCTTCAACCGCAAGGACGATCTGCAACGCGACTTTGTCTGCCAGACGTTTGGACTGACGCAAGTCGGGCTGCAGCAGTGCCACGTGCCGTCGTCCGAGGGGCAGGTGCGCGCCGCACTGGACGGTTGGGGCGTGACCGTGGTGCCCCGGCTGGTGGCGGGCCCGGCGCTGGCGGCGGGGACGTTGGTGGACGTGGCACCGGACAGCCATTACACGGTGCCGCTGTACTGGCACTGCTGGAACTTGGATTCGGACGTGCTGGCGCGACTGACTCGCGCGCTGCGCGAGGCGGCCGCACGGGCGCTGGAGCCGATGGCCGGCTGAGCTGGGGGCTTCGCAGCAGTGCCTCAGGCCCGACCCAAACCAGGGATGCCAGACCAGATTTCGTCGAGGTCCGGAATCTTCCATTGCGCCGGGTCTTCGCGCTGCACGATGGTGATGCGGCAGCCCGGCGCCGACAGGTCGATGCGCTCGGGCACGACCCGCTCCCCCGAGCGGGTCGACAGCACCGTCTTGACCACGGGCTTGAGCAGGCTGTCAGGCGACTGCTCGGTCACCACGGCCAAGCGCCCGTTGCTCAACAACACCAGCGACCCCGTGGGGTAAATACCGAGGCTGCGCACGAACGCCTGGAATACCCGCGTGTCGAAATGCCCTTGCCACGACGCCATGCGCTTGAGCGACTCGGCCGGGTCCCAGCCCGCCTTATACGGCCGGTTGGACGTGATCGCGTCATACACGTCGCACACCGCGCCCATGCGGGCCACGAGCGTGATCGCCTCACCGGCCAGTCCGTCGGGGTAGCCCTTGCCATCCATGCGCTCGTGGTGGTGCAGGCACACGTCCAGCGCCACGTCGTCCGTGATGCCCGCATCACGCAGCCGCTGCCAGCCACGGCGCGGGTGCTCACGCACGATGGCAAATTCGTCGTCCGTCAGCTTGCCAGGCTTGTTGAGGATCTCCAGCGGAATATCCATCTTGCCCACGTCGTGCAGCAGGCCAGCAAAGCCCGCCGCGCGCGCCTGCTCGTCCGGCAGGCCAAGCTGGCGCGCCAGCGCCACCATCAGCGCGCACACCGCCACCGAGTGCAGGTAGGTGTAGTCGTCGGCGGTCTTCAGACGCGCCAAACTGATGAGCGCCCCCCCGTTGCGCGTGACCGAGTCCGCAATGTCGGCCGCCACCGCCTGCATGACCTGGCGGTCGATCGCGCGCCCCATGCGCGCATCGCGGAACATGCTGGCCACCGCATCGCGGGCGCTGTGCAGCAATCGGTGCGCACGCTGCAGTTCGACATCGTGGGGGGTGGGAGCGAGGTCTGCGGGCCTCGGCGCCGCAACGGCAGCGGGCGACTCTACCTCGGCGGCGTCGGGCGCCTCGGCGGTCACCACGGCATCGTCGGCCACGTCTGCGCCCTGGGCCACGTCGATCCAGACCTCCCGCACGGCACTGGCGCGAATGCGGCGCAGATCCTCGGGATCGTCGAGCAAAAACCGGTTGCGCCAAAACGGATGATCCAGCCACGATCCGGCAAACCCGTGGATGAACATGCCCAGGCGGACGTCTTCGACGCGAATGCGCTTCAACATGGATGCCATACCCCGGCGCGCATTATCACCCGCCGCCGGCGGCCCCAGGCACCCGTGCGTGCGGGGGCGGCACGTCGATGAGCTTGGTCGGATCGAAGCCGGCCTGCTCGTCCTTGTCGGCATACCCCAGCGGCTGGGCCACCACCCGGCAGCGGCCCACGCGGTAGTCGTGTCGGCAGTGCAGGTGACCATGCAACCAGAGGTCCGCCTGCGCAAGCAGCTCGTCGAGCGCATTGCAAAACCCCGCCGTACCCGGCTGCAGGCCATAGCGGGGATCCGCGCTGCGCAGGGAAGGCGCAAAGTGCGTCACCACCACGGTGGGGCCATCGAACGGCGCGGCCAGCGCCGCGCGCAACCATGCTTGGCAGCGCAGGGCCTCCTCGCGCATGGCGGCGGCGTCGAACAAGCAACCGGCGCGTTGCGTGGCCATTTTGGTCAGGTAAAAATTGGCTGCTCGAAACGCGCGCTCGCGCTGCCGCAAGCGGTGGGCCTGCGCATCGGCGATCGGCCGTGGCCGCCCACGGCGCAGCAGCGGCACCTCGGCCAGCGCGTCATAGTCGCTCCACAGCGTCGTGCCCACGAAGCGCACCCCGTCGATCACGGTCCACTCGCGCTCCAGCCAAACGATGCCCAGCCGCTCGCAGGTGGCACGCAGCGCGGCGTGCGCTTCGTCCCAGTCCAGCCCGTCGTATTCGTGGTTGCCCGGCACGTACAGCACCGGGGTCGGCCAGGCACCATACTGCGGCAAGGGCGAAAAGGCGCGCAAACCCCAGTCGGGCACTGCCCACACCGAACCGTCGCTGCGGCGCTGGTACGAGCCGATGTCACCCGCCAGCACGAGCACGTCGGCACCGGGCGCCGGCATCGGCACGAAATCGGGGTTGACCTCCAGATGCAGGTCGGACAACAGTTGCAGGCGCATCAGCAGGCGTCCTCGTGGGGGGCCGCGGCGACCGCGCGCACCACCGCTTCGCGCAACCAGCGCTGGGCGCTGCCGACCTCGCGCGAGCGGTGCCACAGCATGTCCACGTGCACCGCCGGCACCTCGATCGGCAACGGCTGCACCGCCAGCTCGGCCGCCCGACCGGTGCTGCTCAAAAAGTGGCGCGGCAACACCGTCAGCAGGTCTGACGTCGCGACGACCTGCCCAGCGGTAAAAAATTGATTGACGGTCAGCACGATACGCCGGCGGCGCGAGCGCGCAGCCAGCGCCTCATCGACGAAACCGAACGGCCGCCCGGAAAAGCTCACCAGCAGGTGACGGGCCGCGCAATACGCGTCGAGCGTCAGCGGCCCCCGGGCCAGCGGATGCCCGCGGCGCATGACGACCACGTAGTGCCCCTCATACAGGCGCCGCGACAGAAAGCGCGGCGCCTGCTCCTGCAAGTGGGTGGCGCCCAGCTCCGCCAGCACGCCCGGAAAGTAGCCGATCGCCAGATCGACCCCACCGTCTTCCAACAGCGGGCGCGGATCGCGCGTCGTCAGGGGCAGCACGCGCAGGGTCACGCCCGGTGCCTCGCGGTCCAGGATCGCCACCAACCCCGGTGCAATCTTGGACGCGGTGGCGTCGGCCATGGCCAGTACGAACGTGTCCTGCGCGCGCGCGGGGTCGAACGCTCCCGGCGCCAGCGACTCGCGCAACCGCTGTAGCGCCTCGCGCACGGCTGGCCACAGCTGCAGCGCCAGCGGTGTGGGCTCGACCCCGTAGCCCGCACGCCGCACCAAGTCGTCGCCCAGCGCCTCGCGCAGGCGGCGCAAGGCGTGACTGACCGCCGGTTGCGACAGGGCCAGATTGTGCGCCGCCCGCGTCAGGTTGCGTTCGGCCATCACCTCGTCGAACACGCGCAGCAGGTTCAGGTCGAGCGTGCGGAAATTGAGTTCATTCATTCTTCGGATGAATGTATGACATTCCGAAAAATCAGTTGCCATCACTCCGGGAAAACCCTAGTATAGGGCCACATTTGCTGCAACGCAGCATTCACGGAGTCGACCATGAACCCCTCGCTGACCTCTACCTCTCCCTCGGCGGCCGGCGCGTCGCACGTCGATGCGGCGCGTCGGGCGGTGGCGCCGCGGGCGCTGGCCACGCTGCTGTTGGCCGCGGGCGTCGCCGCGCTGGCGGTGGTGACCGAACGCCTGATCGACACCTGGGCCGACGGGCATCTGCTGGCCGCCTGGGTTCTGATGTGGGCGGTGGTCTTTTTGGGCAGCCTGCTGCTGGCCAGCCCCGCGCGCCACGCTGCCCATCGCGCCATGGCAGCCCTCAACGCTTGGGCGCTGCGACGGGCGCGGGCACGCGCCGAGGCGCGCACGCAGGCATTGGCGCGGCACGATGCCCGTTTGCAGGCCGAGCTGGCCGCCATGCGCCTGCGCCAGGAAACCCCGGCGCAAGCCTGGGCCCGTGCGCTGGCGCCACTGGGGCCAGAAATCTCGCTCCCTACCCGGGAGCAGCACATCGGGGCCGCCAGCCCCCGCGGGCTGGCCGCCTTCCCGAGCGGGCAGCGCTACCGCCTGTTCTACGTCTGAACACCGCGACCGCGCCCGGCGCGGCCGCTCATCAGCCCAGCAGGCGCTGAGCCAGCTGGGCCTTCGTGTCAGCCAGTGCAGCCGGCAAGTGGTCTGCCAATTGGTCGAACAACGCCTGGTGCATGTCGAACTCGCGCACCCAGTGGTCGCGCTCGATTCGGGTGACGGCGTCAAAGCGGTCGCGCCCGAAGGCCAATCCGTCCCAGTGCATCTCGTCGTAGGTCGGGCTGATACCCAGCGCGTGCTCCACCCCCGGAGCGCGGCCCTCCAGGCGGTCGATCATCCAACGCAGCACGCGCATGTTCTCGCCGTAGCCAGGCCAGATGAAACGGCTATCGGCATCTTTGCGGAACCAGTTGACGCAGAAGATGCGCGGCAGCGCGTGGCCCCTCTGCTGCAACTGCCGCCCCATGTTCAGCCAGTGCTGGAAATAGTCGCCCATGTGGTAGCCACAGAAGGGCAGCATGGCAAACGGGTCGCGGCGCACCACGCCCTGCGCCCCGAAAGCCGCTGCCGTGGTCTCAGACCCCATGGTGGCCGCCATGTAGACACCCTCTTGCCAGCTGCGCGCCTCGGTCACCAGCGGTACCGTATCGGAGCGCCGCCCGCCGAAGATGAAAGCGTCGATCGGCACGCCCGACGGGTCGTCCCAATGCGCATCGAGTGCAGGGTTGTTGGTGGCGGCAACGGTGAAGCGGGCATTGGGATGCGCAGCCTTGCGGCCCGCTGCGCCGTCAGCGGGCGTCCAGTCGCGCCCCTGCCAGTCCCGGCAATGCGCCGGCGGCTCGCCCATGCCCTCCCACCACACGTCGCCGTCGTCGGTCAGCGCCACGTTGGTGAAGATGACGTCGCGCGTCAGACTCGCCATGCAGTTGGGATTGGTCAGCGTGTTGGTGCCGGGTGCGACACCAAAATAGCCCGCCTCCGGGTTGATCGCGTACAGGCGCCCGTCCGGCCCGGGCTTGATCCACGCGATGTCGTCACCGATGGTAGTCACCTTCCAGCCGTCGAAGCCCTGGGGCGGCACAAGCATGGCGAAGTTGGTCTTGCCGCAGGCGCTGGGGAAGGCGGCGGCAACGTGGTAGCGCTTGCCCTCGGGGCTGGTCACGCCCAGAATCAACATGTGCTCGGCGAGCCACCCTTGGTCGCGCCCCATGACGGAGGCGATACGCAGCGCCAGGCATTTTTTGCCCAGCAGCGCGTTGCCGCCATAGCCCGATCCGTAGGACCAGATCTCGCGCGTCTCGGGGTAGTGGACGATGTATTTGGTGGTCGGGTTGCAGGGCCACGGCACGTCGCGTTGCCCCGGCGCCAAGGGGGCGCCCACCGTGTGCATGCACGGCACGAAGTCGCCATCGCGGCCCAGCACGTCATAGACGGCGCGGCCCATGCGGGTCATGAGCCGCATGTTGACCACCACGTAGGGGCTGTCGGTGAGCTCGACGCCGATGTGGGCAATCGGCGAGCCCAGCGGCCCCATGCTGAACGGGATGACATACATCGTGCGGCCGCGCATGCAGCCATCGAACAGGCCAGGCTGGCCGTCGCGCCCGTGCTGCAGGATGGCGCGCATCTCGTCGGGGGCCATCCAGTGGTTGGTGGGGCCCGCGTCCTCGGGCCGCGCCGAGCAGATGAAGGTGCGGTCCTCGACCCGCGCCACGTCGGACGGATCGGTCCACGCCAGATAAGAGTTGGGGCGCTTGACGGGGTCGAGGCGCTTGAGCGTGCCGGCCGCGACCATCTGGTCGCACAGGCGGTCGTACTCGGCCTGACTGCCGTCACACCACTCGATGCGATCGGGCTTGCACAACGCGGCCATCTCGGCCACCCAGGCTATCAGGCGCGGATGTTGAACATACGCAGGAATATGCAACGGCAGGCCCTGCATCACGGGAGCATTCATGGAGGCAAACACCCATACTCACACGGTCTGGACCAAGGGCGCCGCTGCGCCCACGACCAGATCGCGGCAACCAGTGGACAAAGGCGGCCGATACGCGCACGCCGCCTGCGAACCCGCCCCGCCGCCCGCCACCGGGGATGCCGGTGGCAAACCAAGAACGGCGCGCCCACGGGTTGGCCTGGACGCGCATCGGCATGACGGGGTTGACGGCATTGTAGAAAGCGGGGCTGCACGGTGGCTGACTTTCGTCGCATGCGTCATGCAAAATTTGCATCGCATCATGACAGCCCCGTGACGTGGCGGCGGGCGGCCGAAAAACGAATCCCGCCGGACCGACGCCCGGCGGGACCGAAGAAGGAGGGGCTTGGCGAACGAGGCCCACCCAGGCACCGGCCCGGGCCAGGCCAGGTCGGTACCCGTCAGGCCATGACCACGGCGATGAAGGCCAACAAGAACATCAAAATGGCGCCGGCCACCGGGATCAGCCAGGGAATCACGTGAACGATCGCTTCGGCCGGATCGGCCGCGTCGGCAGTGTGCTCGGTGGAGGGGGCTTGCGCCATGGACGACTCCTGAACAGTGGCAGTGAAAGAAAACCCGTTGCTTGATTTTAGTCAAAATCCCCCCATGCGTCACCCCACCCCGCCCGCGACGACGCGCGCCGACGCCCTGCTGCTGGCCGCCGGCCGTGGCGAGCGCATGCGCCCGCTCACCGACACCTGCCCCAAACCGTTGTTGACCGTGCGCGGCCGGCCGCTGCTGGCCTGGCACCTGGACGCACTGGCCCGCGCGGGGGTATGGCAGGTGCTTATCAACACCGCCTGGCTGGGTGAGCGCATCCCAGCCGCCCTGGGTCACACCTATCGCAGCCCGTTCGGCCCGGTGACCCTGTCGTATTCGATGGAAGGTCGCGACTTCGGCCGTGCGCTGGAGACCGCTGGCGGCATCGCGCGCGCGCTGCCGCATCTCGACGATGTCTTTTGGCTGGCAGCGGGCGACGTGTTCATGCCCGACTTTCCGTTCGAGGCGGCGGCACGGCAACGCTTTGCCGCCAGCGACGCGCTGGCCCATCTGTGGCTGGTGCCCAACCCGCCGCACCATCCCCGGGGCGACTTTGGCCTGGACGCGCAGGGGCGCGCGCTCGACCTGCCCGCCGACGACCCCCGCCCGCGCTGGACCTACTCCAGCGTGGCGCTGCTGCGGCGGGCGCTGTTCGAGCCGCCCTGGTGCGACATCCCGGCCGGCAACCCACAAGGCGTCAGCGCACCGCTGGCCACCGTCTTGCGGCGGGCCATGGCCGCAGGCCGCGTCACGGCCGAGGTCTGGAACGGCACCTGGGCCGACGTGGGCACGCCCGAGCGCTTGGCGGCGCTCAACCGCGACGGCCTATCATCACCGCCATGACGCCCCCCATTCCCCACCAAACCCTCTACGCCCAGCGGCGCGCACGCCTGGCCGCCCAGCTCGGTGATGGCGGCATCGCCATCATCCCCACCGCGCCGGAGCGCATCCGCAACCGCGACAGCGAATACCTGTTTCGCTTCGACAGCTATTTCTACTACCTGACGGGCTTTACCGAGCCGCGCGCCTGGCTGGTGCTGACCGCCGACGGCCACAGCACGCTCTTTTGCCAGCCCAAGGATTTGGAGCGCGAAATCTGGGACGGCTACCGCCTCGGGCCCGAGGCGGCCCCCGCCGCACTCGGCGTCGATGAGGCCTATCCCGTCGACGAACTGGACACCCGCCTGCCCCCGCTGCTGGAAAACCGCAGCAGCGTGTGGTATCCCTTTGCCACCCACGCCGGGCTGGAGACACGCATCGAGGGCTGGCTGCAGAAGGTGCGCGCGCGCGTGCGCTACGGCGTGCTGTGCCCGCAGGCGCTGCGCGACGCGTGCGCGCTGCTGGACGAGATGCGACTCATCAAGGACGCGCACGAGCTCGACGTCATGCGCCGCGCCGCACGCATCAGCGCGCACGCCCACGTCCGCGCCATGCAACGCTGCGCGGCCATGATCCGCGCCGGCGAGGACGTGCGCGAATACCACCTGGACGCCGAGCTGCTGCACGAATTTCGTCGCCACGGCTCGCAATACCCCGCCTACGGCAGCATCGTCGCTGCGGGTGCCAACGCCTGCGTGCTGCACTACCGCGCCGACAACGCCCCGGTGCGCGCGGGCGAATTGGTGCTCATCGACGCCGGCTGCGAGCTCGACGGCTACGCCAGCGACATCACCCGCACCTTTCCGGCCAACGGACGCTTCACCGGCCCGCAGCGCGACTTGTACGAGCTGGTGCGCGCCGCGCAGCAAGCCGCCATCGACGCCACCCGGCCCGGTGCGCGCTTCGTCGACGCGCATGACGCGGCGGTCAAGGTGCTGGCCCAGGGCATGTTGGATCTGGGCTTGCTCGACCGCAACGACGTCGGTCACCTGGACGACGTGATCGAGCAGCGGCACTACTTTCGCTTCTACATGCACCGCACCGGCCACTGGCTGGGGCTGGACGTGCACGACGTCGGCAGCTACGTCGAGCCCAGCGAGGTCGGCCAGACCAGCGAGCGGCGGGACTCGCTCAGCGGCGAAATCATCCGCGACCGCCCCAGCCGCATCCTGCGCCCGGGCATGGTGCTGACCATCGAGCCCGGCCTGTACGTCAGCCCCTCCAGTGGCGCGCCCGCGCATTTTTGGAACCTGGGCATCCGCATCGAAGACGACGCGGTGGTCACCGACACCGGCTGCGAACTCATCACGCGCGACGTACCCGTCGAGCCGGACGCGATCGAGGCGCTGATGCGGGGGTGAGGGGCTGGCTTCAGATGACAGCACTCACCCCCCGCGCTGCCGCCAGGCGCGCGGGTTGCCTGCGCGCAGGCACGCGCGGCGGTAGGCCGCAAGGGTGGCGGCCGCGCGACCCAGTACCGTATCGGGGACAAAAGCGTCCTGCGCCGCAGTGACGGCGCCGCCGGCAGCGCGTGAGGCGTCGGCGCCAAAGGGCACACCGGTCAGCAACGCCATGCCGTCGGCGACATGGTCGACGGTCCAGATGTGAAAGCGCTGCGTCGCCACCGCTTCGCACACCTCGTCGGCCAACATCAGGTGGCGCCGGTTGCGCGCCGGGATGAGCACGCCCTGTGTGCCGTCGAGCCCGGCGGTGGCGCAGACTTTGAAAAATCCCTCGATCTTTTCGTTGACGCCGCCGATCGGCAGCACCTCGCCAAACGCATTGATCGCCCCGGTCACGGCAATGCCTTGGCGCAGCGGCAAACCGGACAACGACGACAGCAGGGCGTAGAACTCGGCGCACGACGCCGAGTCGCCCTCGATGCCGGCGTACTCCTGCTCGAACACGATGGAGGCGGTCAGCGCCAGCGGTGCCAGCGGCGCGAACAGGGCCGACAGATAGCTGTGCAGGACGAGCACCGCCTTGTCGTGGATGGGGCCAGACAGGGCCACCTCGCGCTCAATGTTGAGCAGGCCTTCGGTGCCGGGCACGGTGCGCGCGGCCACGCGGATCGGCAAGCCGAAGCGGTAGTCCCCGAGGTCGATGACGGACAGGCCGTTGAGCTGGCCCACGCGCGCACCGTACAGATGCACCAGACGGTCGCCATCGGCCACGGCTTCGCGCAGCCGCTGGTCGGGATAGTCGTGCCGATGGTTGCGCGCGGCGATCGCCGCCGCCACGTCGTCGCGCTCGACGCGCCGTGCGCCGCGGCGGCGTGCCAGCTCGGCCGCTTCGATGGCCAGCGCCTCGGTGCGTGCGAATGCCGCACTCTGGCGCGTGCGGTCCTCCGCCTCGCGGTGGCTGTCTTCGATGAGGCACGCCACCGCCGCCGCACCAAACGGCAGCAGCCCCAGCCGACGCGCCGTGTGGGCGATGAAAATCCCGGTGGCGCGCCAGGTGTCGGGGTTGGCGCTGAACGTCTCGGCAAAGTCCACCTTGATACGGAAATGCCGCGCGAACTCCGGGTCGACCTCCTGCAGCGCGTAGAACTGTTCGTTGGAGCCGATCAGTACCAATTTGACATCGACATCGACCGCCTCCGGCTCGAGCGAGGTGGTGGCCAGCGCCGAAAACATCGTCCCGGGCTCTTCGATCTGCAAGCGGCCGCTGCGCAGAAAACGCCGCAACTTCTCCCACACCAAATCATCGGCCAGCAAATCACGCAGGTGCAGCATCAAAAAGCCGCCGTGCGCGCGCAGCAGGCTGCCGGCGCGGATGCGCGAAAAATCGGTCACCAGCACATCGTTGTCGGTCTGGTACTCGATGCTGCCGAACAGCGGCCGGTACAGCGGGTTGTTCTCGATGATGACGGGGGCGCCCACCGTCTCGGCGTTGTCGACCACCAGATTGACGCGGTAGCGCTGCAACTGGCGCTCCAACGCCGCGCGGCGCTCGGCCTCCTCGTCGGCATCGGCAGGCTCGAACAGCGCCAGGTGTTCCAGCACATCCTGCTCCACCGCGTCCAGCCACTGCCCCAGCTTGCGCGTGTCTTTGAACTGTTTGCGCAAGCCTTGCCGGATGGCGTCGAGCTCGCGATCGAGCAGTGGCCGCACCGCCTGCCGACGCAACGCCTCCACCCCGTCACGCAGGGCACGCTCCAAGGGCGCCGTCACTTCCAGAAAACGCAGAATCTCGGCGCGCAACTCGCGTTCGCCCTCGTCGTAGGCGGCCCGTCGCTCGGGCTCGAGCGCGGCCATGGCCTCGGCGGTCAGCGGTTCGCCCTGATCGTCGATGAGGGTGAAGATGAGCTGCCCGCCCTCACGCCGCAGGGCGAAGTGCCGCGCCCGTGCGTAGGCAGACAGGGCCGCGAACGCCTCCGCCTCGCGATCGCTGTACGTCTTTTCCAGCGCCGACAGCGCGGCCTTGAAACTGGGCTCACTCAGCCGCTTGGGAATTTCGACCTGCAGCCGGCGACAAAACTCGGCCATGCGCTGGCGCAGCGCCCGCCCCTGACCCGCGGGCAGCCGCAGCGCCCGCGGCCGCTCGGGGGCGGCAAAGTGGTGCAGATAGCACAG
Organism: Hydrogenophaga sp.; assembly: GCA_020723845.1. Taxonomy (GTDB): domain Bacteria; phylum Pseudomonadota; class Gammaproteobacteria; order Burkholderiales; family Burkholderiaceae_C; genus Tepidimonas. The sequence goes on along the minus strand of DYIC01000039.1, from coordinate 1,910 downwards.
GTCGGGGGGCACCGGTCGGCTGGCGGCGGCAGCACGCATCTCCTGCTCCAGCAGTGTCGAGCGCCCGGTGCCGATCTCGCCCAGCACGAACAGGTGGTAGTGCGGCTGGTCGATCGCCAGCCCAAAGCGGGCGGCGGTCTGGGCCCGCGCCTGCCCAATCCAGGGCAACGGCTCGTGCTCCAGCGCCGACGTGTCATCGAAGCCCAAACACGCCGGGTCGATGCGCAGGCGCAGCGCCTCGGGCGCCAAGCGCTGCGCACCCACGGGCGCCTGGGGCGTGTCGGTGGTCTCGTCGTGCCGGGGTATCTCTTGCATGCGCCCAGTCTAGCGCCGTTCATCGGCCGTGCCGGCAGCACGCCCGCCGCTGGAGAGCCGCCCACGCTACACTGCGGCGATGGATCCACAACCCCGCCCGCCCTTCCAGATGCTCGCCACCCCCGACTCGCCCCCCTTGGGCGACGAGGACTACCAGCGGCTGGAAACGATTTTGGACGACCTCGCCTCGCGCAGCGACGGCATCCCGCGCTCATGGGAGTACTGCGACGGCTTTCTGACAGCGCTGCTGTGCTGCCGTCGCTCGATCCCGCCGAGCGAGTATTTCCCGGTGCTGTTTGGCGGTGACGGCGCGGGCGGCCCAGGGTTCGGACAGGCGCGCTTTCGCGACGAGGCGCAGTTGGACGCGTTCGTTGGGCTGTGGTTTCGGCGCTGGAACGAGGTGTCGGCGGCGCTGCAGGCCCCCGTCGAGTCGCTGGACGACGAGCGGGCGCTGGTGCCCTACCTCATCGACGTGCGCGCGGCGGTGGCCGCACTGCCCGCGGCGGAGCGCGAAGCGCTGACCCAGTACACCGACGAGGCGCTGCCAGCGTTCGGCCAATACTGGGCGATCGGCTTCACCGACGCGGTGGAGGCCTGGCTCGACGACTGGCGCGCGCCGCGCGAGCGCGAGCTGGCCGAGGCCTGGGGCGACGCGCTGGACACCCTCTACGCGTTGACCGAGGACGACGCCGACCCGCCCGCCCTCAACCCGAGCGACGCCGATGGGCCGCTGACCGTGAGCGAGGCACGCTGGGCCCTGTTTGGCGAAGCGCTGCGGGCGGTGTACGACCTACACGATATCGCGCGCGAGGTGGGGCCACCGATCGAGCCCATCCGCCGCGCCGTGACCCCCGGCCGCAACGACCCTTGCCCGTGCGGCAGCGGCAAGAAGTACAAGAAGTGTTGCGGCGCGGCGTGACGCCTTGCCGTCACGGACGCGCCCGGCCGGTCAGGCGCAGGCCCTGAGGCGCGCCAGCAGGCCCGCCAGGGCGTGCTCGGCCGCCGCGGCGCGCACGGCAGCGCGGTCGCCGTCGAAGCGCTGGCATTCGGCGTGCACCAGGCCGTCCACGCACCAGCCAAACCAGACGGTGCCGACCGGCTTGGCGGCGCTGCCGCCACTGGGGCCAGCGATGCCGGTGATGGCCAGCGCCACCCGCACGCCAGCCACGGCCGCGGCGCCATGCGCCATGGCGCGCGCCACGGGCTCGCTGACCGCGCCGTGGGCGGCCAGCAGATCGGGCGCCACGCCCAACTCAGCCACTTTGGCGGCGTTCGAGTAGGTGACGTAGCCACGCTCGAACCAGTCGCTCGAGCCCGGCAGCGCGGTGCAGCAGGCCGCCACCAGCCCACCCGTGCAGCTCTCGGCGCACACGAGGCGCTCGCCGCGCCCGAGCAGGGCTTGTGCCAGGTCGCGCAACAGCGGCCAGACCGCCGGTGGCACCCACAGCAGCCCGCTGCCGCCGCCGTCGGCAGGCACGGTAGCGCGGCAAGACCCTGGGTTCATCGCCTCAGCCCCCCCAGACGAAGCGCCACAACGCCACCACCAGCAGCGTGCAAAACGCGGCCACCAGGTCGTCGAACATCACGCCCCAGCC
>DYIC01000001.1:51394-116474 GCA_020723845.1 Hydrogenophaga sp. | reverse complement strand
CGGGCCTGCAAGACTTCGCGCGCGGGGCGTTGCGGTGTGCGCTGGGCGAGCACGACGGTGTTACCCTCGCGCGTGGGCTTGAAAACCCATAGCGCTTCGGGCCCGAACGCCTGCGCCAAGGCGTCGAGAGAACGGGCCAAGCTGGCGCGCCGGCCAAACAGGTTGACCGTCAAGCACCCGTCCGGGGTGAGCAGGCCGCGCGCGTCGGCGTAGAACGCCGCACTGTCCAGCACGGGCGCGCCGGCGTCGTGGTCGTACAGATCCACCGCCAGCGCATCCACCGTGCCCTGCCAGTCCGGATGGCGCACCCAGTGCGCCGCATCGCCCAGCACCACCCGCAACCCAGGGCCATCGGGCGGCAGGCGAAACCACGTCCGGCAAGCCGCCACCACTTGCGGGTTGAGCTCCACGGCCGTGGTATCCATGCCCAGGCGACGGTGGCAAAACTTGGTGAGGGCACCTGCCCCCAGCCCCAGCTGCAGCGCCCGACGCGCGGGCACGGTGTCGGACTCCACGAACAGCAGCCACGCCATCATGCGCTGCACGTACTCCAGCACCAGATCCGTCGGGCGGTCGATGCGCATGCTGCCTTGGATCCACGGTGTGCCCAGGTGCAGGTGGCGCACTCCACCTTCTTCGGACAGCGTGACCGGCGGCAAAGCAGCAGCCGGTTGGCGAGCCGGGGCAGCTCGGGGCGCCATGTCAAACTCCTTGCGAGGTTACCGCGATCCGCACCGGGACGCCATGGCGAGCCAGCACCGCGCCCCAGGCGGCGGTTTTGCGCGCCAGGCTCCAGGAGGCGTTGGCAGGGCTGGTGGAAGGCAGCCGCTCCACGGCCACCCCCAAAGCGCGGGTCAGATGGGCATGGCGCCAGCTTTCACCGCCGTTGTGGGCAATGGCGCGCAACGCCGGGCAGTGCTGGCGCAACGCCGCCAGGTCGTTGAGGCGCGGAGCGCGAATGGCGCTATCCAGGCTGCCTTCGCGCTCGCACTCGGCGTACACGTCCCACAACCCCAGGCCATGTTCCAGCAGCGCGGCCAGCCGGTCGGCATAGGGCCAATCGCGCAGCGGCAAGCCCCACAAGGCGCCCAGAATCGTCCAGAACTGGTTGTGCGGGTGGGCGTAGTACTGCTGCGCACGCAGCGACGCCGCGCCGGGAAAGCTCCCCAGCACCACCAGTCGGGTGCGGGGATCCAAGACGGGGGGCAGGCCCTGCAAACGGGTGCCGCCCGCGATCATGCCCAGCCCTCCCGCGCCAACCACGCCGCCAGGCGCGGCAGCGCCGCGCAGGCATTGGCGGTGGTGGCCTGGGCCAGCTCGCCGGACATCAGCCCGCGCAGCTGGGCCAAGACGGCGCCGATGCGCGGCAACTCGGCGGGGGTGTTGCGCCCCTGGGGCCGCCCCGCGGCCCGCTCGGCCGCCGGCACGTACAGCCACTGCGGTGGGATGTCGGGCGCGTCGGTCTCCAGCACCAGCGCATCCAGCGGCGCGGTGCTGGCCAACGCGCGCAGCCGCCGCGCGGTGTCGAACGTCACGGCCCCGCCCACCCCGATGCGCAGCCCCAGGGCCTGCATGGCCTGCGCCTGCGCCAGGCTGCCGTTGAACGCATGCGCGATGCCACCGCTCAAGCGCCGGCCCGCGCGGGCTTGCTCGCGCAGCCCGGCCAGCACGTCGTCCACCGCGCGGCGCACGTGCAGAATCACGGGCAAACCTGCCTGCTGCGCCAGCCGCAGCTGGGCGCGATAAAAATACCGCTGACGCGTCCGCATCTCGGGGGTGCACAGGGCAGGTTCGAAGTAGTCCAGTCCAATCTCGCCCACCGCCACCAGTTGCGGGTCGTCACGCCAGTCTCGCAGGGCTTGCGCGAGACGCTCCAGGTCATCGTCGTTGGCCTGCGGCACGTAAAGCGGGTGGATGCCCAGCGCATACACGTCGCCCCACGCGTGCGCCAGCGCGCGCACCGTGGCGAAATTGGCCACCTGTACCGCTGGCAGCACACAGCACGCCACGCCAGCCGCACGCGCCTGCGCCCGCACGGCCGGGGCATCCGGCCCGAACTCGGGGGCGTCTAGATGGCAGTGGGTGTCGATCCACATCGTACGCACGATTATCGACCAGCGGCGCCGCACGGCGTTACCATCTCGGGTGTCGCTTGGAGGATCACCGATGACTGCGTCCCGATTCACACGCCGCCACCTGCTGGGCGCCGCCTTGGCCGGTGCCACCGTGGGGCTGGCAACCCCCGCCGCGCCCGTCTGGGCCGACAGCCGCACGGTCAAACTGCTGGTGGGCTTTCCGCCCGGCGGCGGCACGGATGCCATTGCCCGCCTGCTGGCCGAGCCCCTGCGCGAGGCGCTGGGTGTGCCGGTGGTGGTGGAAAACCGCGCGGGTGCCGGCGGGCAGATCGCCGCCCAGGCCCTCAAGGCCGCGGCCCCCGATGGCAGCACGCTGTTTCTGACGCACGACCACACGATTTCCATCCTGCCGCAGGTGCTGCGCAACCCGGGGTTCGATCCGGCCAAAGATTTCGTCGCAGTGGCAGGCTTTGCCACGTTCGTCAACGCGCTGGCGGTCTCTGGCGCCACGCCCGCGCGCAGCTATCGGGACTTCATCGCCTGGGTGCGCCAGCAGGGTGGGCGCGCCAACGTGGGCATTCCGGCACCGGCGTCGGTGCCGCAGTTCCTGGTGCAGTCGCTGGCGCGGCGCGAGCAGCTCGACCTCGTGGCCGTGCCGTACCGCGGCAGCGCGCCGATGATGGCCGACATGCTGGGCAACCAGATTCCCGCAGGGGTGGGCTCGATCCCTGACTTCATCGAAAACCACAAAGCGGGCAAGCTGCATGTGGTCGCCGTGATGGGCCGCACGCGCCAAGCGCTGTTGCCCGAGGTGCCCACGCTGGCCGAGCTGGGCATCACCGGCTTCGAAGAAGTGCCCTACTACGGCCTGTTCGCACCCGCCGGCACACCGCGCGCGGCACTGGAGCCGATCAGCGCCGCCCTGGCCAAGGCGCTGGCCCAGCCCACGGTGCGCGATCGGCTGACCGCCATGGGGTTGGCGGTGGGATTCATGAGCGGCGAGCAACTCGCCCAGCGCGAGCGCGCCTACACCGAGGTATGGGCGCGCATCATTCGCGACAGCGGCTTTCAGCCCCAGTGACGGCGTACCGCCCGCGCGCTGCGCGCGTCAATCGCCCAAAAACCCACTTGCCCGGTAGGTCAACACCAGGGTATCGCGCCAGCCCACCTCGCCCTCGGTGACGGGCTGGATGGGCGTGGTCTCATGGATGACGCGCGCATCGTCGAGCAGCAGTACCGACCACGGCTCGGTGAGGGTGAAGCGCTGACCATTGGGGCCGTCGGCCTCGAAGACGCGGCTCTCGCCCCCCTTGATGCGCTCGCGCGCCACCAGAAAGACGGCCACCAGATCGACCCCATCGCGGTGCGCCCCTTCGGGCGTGGGACGACCAATGCCCCCCGTGGTGTCGATGCGAAACGGGTGCGCCTCGACGTACCAGGGCTGCGCCCCGCGCAGTCGCGAGGCGACCTCTCCCGTGCGCTGCAACAGACGCGTCCACGCGGGCTGCGCCGTCAGCACATCGGTCAGCGGCGCAAACCAGCGGTACATCCCCCCGTGCAGGGCGTTGTATTCCACAGGCTGGTAGTGCGCGCGCTCGGGCATTCGCTGTACGCGCTCGCCATCCACCACATAGCAGCCGTGCCGACGGCGCCGATAGCGCCCCCCGTCTTTCAAGTAGCGGTCGGGGGGCAAGTCGTCCCAAGCCGGCTGTAGCGCCGCCAGCGCGGCCGCCTCCAGCCCCAGCCACGCCCGCACGGCCGCCGCATCCAGCACTGCATAGCCTTGGCGGGCCAGCGTGGTATCGAGCGCATCGGCAGCAACGGCGGGGGGCGGGAATTGAACGGTCATGGTGGCGCAAGTGTAGCCGCCCACACCGCCGACATGCGGGTAAACGCTATGGACGCCGCAGCCGCGCTGGCCTATCGTTTCCGGTTGACAAAAATCAACTGTTGGTTTGCTTGGAGGGACCCGATGGCCGTCACGCACCCCGAATCTGACGCGACGCCCGAGACGTCGTCGTCGTCGACCGAGGCCACTGCCCCACGCGAGTCGGTCTTTTCGCTGCCGCTGGCGTCGCTGCGGCCCAGCGACCCGCTGCGCTGGCTGGCGCTCGGGTGGCGCGATTTTCGGCGCTGCCCGCGTATTGGACTTTTCTACGGGGCGTGTTTCGCCCTCATGGGACAGGCGCTGTGGCAGGTGTTTCAGCATGCCCCCGCTTACGTACTGGCGCTCAGCGCCGGGTTTTTGCTGCTGGGGCCGTTTCTGGCGCTGGGGCTCTATGACGCCAGCCGGGCGCTGGAGCAGGGGCGGCAACCATCGCTGCGCGCGTCCCTCGTGGCCTGGCGTCCGACGCTGTCGACCATGGCCATTTTCGCCGGTGTGCTGTTGATCCTGGAAATGCTCTGGGGCCGCGCCTCGCTGGTGGTTTTTGCGGTCACGATGAACAGCATGCCCTCGAACGAAAACATGCTGGCCGCGCTGGTGAGTCTGGACAACCTGGAGTTTCTGATCACCTATGTGATCGTCGGGGCGATCTTTGCCGGTCTGATCTTCGTCAGCAGCGCGATCTCGATCCCCATGATCCTGGACCGGCAGACCGACGCCGTCTCGGCCGCCCTCACGAGCTTTCGGGCCTGCCTGCAAAACCCGGGGGTGATGCTGCTGTGGGGCGCGCTGATCACGCTGCTGTGCGCGCTGGCGATGCTGCCCGCCTTTTTGGGGCTGTTGGTGGTGGGGCCCGTGCTGGGCCACGCCACTTGGCACGCCTACCGGCACATCGTACCGCCGCCTGCCACCGTGGCCGAAGGCGCCGGACCGGCGGCGGCCTCCGTCACGCGTTGACGTCGACCCGCAGCCGTCCCCGCACCCGGCCAGCGAGCACGTCGTGCGCGGCGCCGATGGCGTCGGCGAGTCCAATGGTCTGCGTCATGCGCGCCAGCACCGCCCGATCCAACTCCGCCGCCAGCCGCGACCATGCCTCGCGGCGCCGCGCCATCGGCGCCATGACGCTGTCGATGCCGTAGAGCGTGACCCCGCGCAGAATGAAGGGCGCCACCGTCGCCGGAAAGTCCATGCCCTGCGCGAGCCCGCACGCCGCCACCGCACCCCCATAGCGCGTGCTGGCACAGGCGTTGGCCAACGTGTGGCTGCCCACCGCATCGACGACGCCGATCCAGCGCTCCTTCTGCAACGGCTTGCCCGGCGCGGAAAGCTGGGCGCGATCGATGACGTCGGCCGCGCCGAGCGCGTGCAGGTAATCCGCCTCATGGGGCCGACCGGTGGAGGCCACCACCCGGTGCCCGGCACGCGCCAGCAGCGCGATGGCCACGCTACCCACGCCACCACCGGCGCCGGTGACCAACACGTCACCGCTGCCGGGCGTCACGCCCTGTGCCTGCCAGTGCGCCTGCAGCGCCATCACACACAGCATGGCGGTGTAGCCGGCAGTGCCGATCGCCATCGCCTCGGCCGCCGACAGTCCCGCGGGCAAGGGCTGCAACCAATTGGCCTTGACGCGCGCGCGCTGTGCCAGACCGCCCCAGTGCACCTCGCCCACGCCCCAGCCATTGAGCAACACCGCGTCGCCGGGTGCGAAGCGCGGGTCGTCACTCGCCTCCACCGTTCCGGCCAGATCGATGCCGGGCACCATCGGAAACTGCCGCACCACTGGCGCGCGTCCAGTGATCGCCAGCGCGTCCTTGTAGTTGAGCGTCGAGTGCGACACGCGCACCGTCACATCGCCCGGCGGTAGGCGCTCCTCGGGCAACTCGGCCAGCGTACAGCCATAACCAGCGTCGGTTTTGTCGATCAGCAGGGCTTTGAACATGGCAGCAGCCACTCCATGACACGATCCTGGGGCATTGTGGCACATCGACGGTGGCGGGGCGAATGCCCCCGCGTCACCTGCGTACCACCCCAGCCTGGCAGGGGTGGCCTACCATGCGGGTAGATGAGCCGTCCCTCCTCCTCCACCACCGCCGCTAGTACCCCCGATCCGGATGATCCCCGCACGCTGCCCGGGCTGCTGTGGTGGTTTGCGGCGTGCAATTTCGTCATCGGCACGGGCGCCTTTGGCATGTCGGGCTACCTGGGCCCGCGGCGCACGATCGCGCTGCTGCTGGGCATCCTGTCGCTGGTCATGGTGGCCGTGCCATGGACGGCCGGCCACCTGGCGTGGACGGCGGCCGTGTTTGCCGTGTGGACGGTGTGCGGCTTCGGGCTCATGACGCCGCAGCAATCCCGCCTGGCAGAGCTGGCCTTCACACAAGCCCCGTTGTTGCTGAGCGTGAATGCCTCCATGGTCTATATCGGCACGGCGCTGGGTTCGGCCATCGGCGGTGCCGCGCTGGCCGTCGTCGGCTTCGAACGCTTGTCCTGGCTGGGCGCACTATTCGTCGCAGCGGCGCTGGCCACGCTCGCGCTGCCGCCCGGCGGACCGCAGCGGCCGCGCCGCGCCGAATGAACTCGTCGCCCCCCGGACATCCGAAAGCCCGCTATCATCGCATTCATGCGGCGATGGATGCTTTGGTGCTTGCTGGTACTGCTGCCCTGGCGCTTGTGGGCGGCGGGCACCATGCCGCTGCAGCCGTGCGCCGCTGACGCGTCGGCCGGGTACGTCGCCGCCAGCATGGCACTGGCGCCAGCGCATGGCCCTTCTCACGCCGATCATGGATCGCTTCACGGCGCCCCTGAGGACGCCTCCGTGCAGCCATCCGCAGGCACACACGCGGGCTGTGACCCGTGGGCAGCTGCAGGCCATGCCGCGTGCGCTGTGTGTGACGTCTGTCACAACCCGCGGCTGGTCCTGTCTCACCCGGCCCGGGCGTCCGACAGCATCAAGCACCACTGGGCGCTGACCCAGGTGCCCCTGCCCCCCACCCTCCTTCCGGCACCGCCGCGCAAGCCCCCGATCGCCTGAACACCGCTGCACCGTCTCGGCCGCCTACGGGCTGCCGTGCGTTCTGAGGTTTTTTCAGGAGATCGACCATCATGCCGTACCCCCCGATGGGCTGGCGCCTGCTGGGCCTGTTGGCCCTGGCTTGGCTGCCGACCGCCCATGCCCAAGTCCACAGCCACCTGGCCCCCAAATCAGACCGGGTGCCCGACACCCCACACACAGCGGCTGCGGCCCCTTTGCCCACTGCTGATCCGGCCGCCGCCTGGCGTGCCGCCAACGACACGGTGGGCGCGTTCCCGCGCGGGCATGCAGACCTGCTGCGCTGGGAACAGGCCCAGGGCTGGACCGGTGCGCCGGCCGACGACGAACCGCCGCGGGATCCGCTGACCCTGGACGCCGCCGTCCAGCATGCCCTGCGCGCCGATGCCGCCTGGCTGCTCATGCCCACCTTCAGCGAGCGCGAGCGGCGCCAGCGCGCCCAAGCCGCCACCCGCGTGGCGCTGGCGGCGCAAACGGCCTGGATCGACGCCGTGGCGGCGCGTGAGCAAAGCCGCCTGGCCGAACGGATGGCCGAGGCGGCCGACATCGGCCACGAGCTGGCTCGGCGCATGCACCAGGTGGGCCACTTCAGCGCCGAGCGCCTGCAGCGCGAGGCGCTGGTGCTAGAGAACGTGCAGGCACGTCTGCAGCAGGCACGCTGGCGCGAGCAACAGGCACTGCTTCGGCTGCGCCAGCGGCTGGGGTTGGCCGACCCACCCACGGCGCTGGCGCAACGCTTGCCCCTGACCTTGCCCGCCCCCCCTGCGCCCCCCGACGAGGGGCAGCGCCCCCAGTTGGCCACCCAACAGCGCGACCACGACCCGGCATGGGAGCAGGTGCGACAAGACGCCGAGCGGACGCGGGCCGCGCTGGCGCCGGCCACCTGGGCGCTCATCGAGCGCGCGCTGGCCGATGCGACCCGCGCTAACCTCGACGCCGCGCTGGCCGACCGCGATCCGCCCACGCGCCGCTGGCCCCACGCGTGGGGAGAAGCACTGCTCGCCCAGCAAGCGCAAGCGCAGCGGGCGCAACAGCTCGACACCGATCTCGAGCTGGCGCTCGCTGCAGCGCACCACCAGACGCAGCGCTGGCAGCAGACCCAGCAGCGCCTGCTCCCGCTGGCCCAAGCGCTCGAAGACGAAACCCTGCTGCGCGTCAACGGAATGCTGGCCAGCACCTGGGATTTGCTGGCGGCCACGCGCGAGCGCTTGGCCACCCAACAAGCCAGCGTGGCCGCCGCGCGCGATGCCTGGCTGGCCTGGCTGGACTTGCAAGCGGTGCTGGCCGCCCTGCCCTACACACCGCGCGCCGACGGCCCCGTCGGTGACGCCGCCACCCCCGCCGCGAAAGGACACTGATCATGCAACGACGTCGTTTTTTCACTCAAGCGCTGGTGGGCACCGCCGCGGTGGCCAGCGCCGCGGTGGGCCGCCACGCGCTGGCGGGTCTGCCCGAGCCCGTCATCCGCACGAGCACGGACACCGCCGCGCCATGGACGCCGCCGGGCGTGACTGGCGCCGGTCGACCCTACCGGCCCGTCGTCACCCTCAACGGCTGGACGCTGCCGTTTCGCATGAAGGACGGGGTCAAGGAGTTCCACCTGGTGGCCGAGCCCGTGGTGCGCGAATTCGCCCCCGGCTTTTCGGTCAACCTGTGGGGCTACAACGGCAGCAGCCCCGGCCCCACCATCGAGGTGGTCGAGGGTGACCGGGTGCGCATCTACGTCACCAACCGACTGCCCGAGCACACCACCATTCACTGGCACGGACAGCGCCTGCCCAACGGTATGGACGGGGTGGGCGGCCTCAACCAGCCGCAAATTCCGCCGGGCCAGACATTCGTCTACGAATTCGTCGCCCGCCGCCCCGGCACCTTCATGTACCACCCCCATGCCGACGAGATGGTGCAGATGGCCATGGGCATGATGGGCTTTTGGGTCACCCACCCCAAGGGCCGACACCCCTGGATCGCCGACGTCGATCGCGACTACTGCTTCTTGCTCAACGCCTTCGACGTCACGCCCGGAGCGCGCACGCCCAACGTCAACACCATGCTCGACTTCAACATTTGGGCCTGGAACAGCCGCGTCTTCCCCGGCATCGACCCGCTGGTGGCGCGCCTGGGCGAGCGGGTGCGGGTACGCGTCGGCAACCTCACCATGACCAACCACCCCATCCACATCCACGGCATCGAGTTCGAGGTCACCGGCACGGACGGCGGTCCCACGCGGCCCGAATCGCGCTGGCCCGAGGTCACGGTGGACATCGCGGTGGGGCAGATGCGGCAGATCGAATTCATCGCCGACGAGGAAGGCGACTGGGCCATGCATTGCCACAAGAGCCACCATACCATGGGCCCGATGGGGCATGGCGTGCCCACCATGATCGGTGTCGACCACCGCGGGCTGGTGCACCGCCTGCAGCGGCTGGTGCCCGACTACATGGTCATGGGCGAGCGCGGCATGGCCGACATGGGCGAGATGGAAATGCCGCTGCCCGACAACACCGCCCCCATGATGACGGGCCGCGGCCCCTATGGCCCGATCGAGATGGGCGGCATGTTCACCACCCTGAAGGTGCGGCGCGACCTGGCACCCGGCGACTACCGGGACCCGGGCTGGTACCGACAGCCGCCCGGCACCCAAGCCCGGCCCGCTGCCAACGTGGCTGCCCCGGCCGACGCGCGGTCGCCGCAGCCCGCGCCCGCCGCTGCCCCCTACGACGCCCGCAAACCCCAAGGAGCTCACCATGGTCATCACCATTGAACGTCTGGCGGCACTGGCGCTGGCCGCTTGGCTGCCCTTGAACGCCGCCGCCCACGGCCCCCAGGGCCACCACGGCAGCCATGGTGCCCCCGCGCGCGCCGCCATGCTAGCCGAGCAAAAGCCCTGGGGTATCGCTGGCGATCCGGCCCGCGTCAGCCGCACCATCGAGATCCGCATGAGCGACGACATGCGCTTCACCCCCGACCGGCTGACCGTGCGCGAGGGCGAGACGGTGCGGCTGCGCGCGGTCAACCGTGGCCGCGTCCTGCACGAAATCGTCATCGGCACGCCCGAGGAACTCGCCGCCCACGCCGAACTCATGAAAAAACACCCGGGCATGGAACACGACGAACCGTACATGGCACACGTGGCCCCGGGCCAGACGGGCGAGATCGTGTGGCATTTCAACCGCCCCGGTGACTTCGAGTTCGCCTGCCTGATACCGGGCCATTTCGAGGCCGGCATGGTCGGACGTATCCGGGTCGAACCCGCGCAGAAGGGGAACACGCGATGAAACGACGCGACTGTCTCAGACTGAGTGCAGGCTGGATCGCCGCCAGCGCCGCGGGGTTGGCGCTGGCACAAGCGCCCGAAGCCCCGCAGGTGGAGGTGTGGAAAGACCCCAACTGCGGCTGCTGCAACGACTGGATTCGCCACCTGCAAGCGCACGGGTTTCGGGTACGGGCGCACGACGTGGGCAACACCGCCGCACGCCAGCGGCTCGGCATGCCCCAGGCGCTGGGTTCGTGCCATACCGCACGCGTGGGGGGCTATGTGATCGAGGGCCACGTGCCCGCCAGTGACATCCAACGGCTGTTGCGCGAGCGTCCGGCGGCGCTGGGGCTGGCCGTGCCGCGCATGCCGGTCGGCAGCCCCGGCATGGACGGCCCCGAGTACGGTGGCCGCCGCGACCCGTACGATGTATTGCTGGTGCAGCGCGACGGCACTACCCGGGTCTATGCCAGCTACCACCAGACACAGGCGCCGACCGCTGCCACACCGGGGGCGGAGCCCGGTTGGGCCGACGGCGAGGTGCGTCGCCTCGACCCGAGCGCGGGCAAGATCACGCTGCGCCATGGCGAGATCGCCGAGTTGGATATGCCGCCCATGACCATGGCCTTTCAGGTGCGTGACCCGAGTATGCTGCAAGGCCTGCAAGTGGGAATGAAAGTGCGCTTTCGCGCCCAGAAACACCAGGGCGCGTATGTCGTGACCGAGATCAAACCCGCGCCATGACGGTTTGGGCTAGCATGCTTGCCATGACGACCGTGACCGACGCCTTGCTCATCACCGCGGACAACGCGCTGCGTACGCTGCTGGCCCCGCACCACGCGGCACGCCCCACACCGGGTGCCGCGTCGGGGCAACGTAGCGAGGCGGCGCCACTGTCGCCCGAGGAGCGGCGCTTGTCGGGGGCGCTCATGCGCGTCAACCACGTCGGCGAGATCTGCGCCCAGGCACTCTACACCGGCCAGGCGCTGGCCGCGCGCTTGGGACCGGGCGACGCCCGCACGCGCGAGCGCACCGCCCGCCATCTGGAGGCTGCCGCGCAGGACGAAACCGACCACCTGGCGTGGTGTCAGCAGCGGCTGGACGAACTGGGCGACCGCCGCTCGCTGCTGTGCCCGCTGTGGTATGCCGGGGCGCTCGCCATCGGCCTGGGTGCCGGGCTGGCTGGGCGCGGCATCAGCCTGGGCTTCGTGGTGGAGACCGAGCGCCAGGTCGAGGCTCACTTGGACGGCCACCTGGAGCGCCTGCCCGTGCCCGACCAGGCCTCACGCGCCATCGTGGCGCAGATGAAAGCGGACGAAGTCCGCCACGCACGCGAGGCGCAGCAGGCCGGCGGGGTCGAGTTGCCGGCCCCCGTCAAATGGGTCATGCGCGCCGCCGCCAAAGTCATGACCACGGTCGCGCACCGGATCTGACGCCGGCGCTCTGGCACCGCTGCCCGTCAAGCGACGTCGACCACCTCGTAGCTGGTGGTGATGGCGGCCGTTTTGCCCAGCATGATGCTGGCCGAGCAGTATTTTTCGTGACTCAGCGCGATGGCGCGCTCCACCGCAGTGGCCGGCACGCCCTTGCCGTGCACCACGAAGTGCATGTGGATGGCGGTGAACACTTTGGGGTCGGTCTCGGCGCGTTCGGCCTTGAGCTGCACCTGGCAGCCGCGCACGTCGTGGCGGCCCCGGCGCAGGATCAGCACCACGTCATAGGCGGTGCAGCCACCCGTGCCTGCCAGCACCAGCTCCATCGGGCGTGGGGCCAGATTGGCGCCACTGGTCTGCGGCTGGGCGGGGTCGACCGCGCCGTCCATCGCCACCACGTGCCCGCTGCCCGTCGCGGCCACGAAACCCATGTTCGAGCCGGCACCCAGGGCGCCGGTCCAGGTCACCGAGCATTCCATACGACTGTCTCCAGAACGACACGAGCACCGCCTCGTGACGCCAAAAATGTTGCACCGCAATATCAGCCAGCTATAATAGAGGGCGTGGGCGACGCGAAAAGCGCTCAGCCTCCAACGGTTGTCTCCTCTGCCCTCTATGGGTGGTTCCAAGCCCAGGCATCGCGCCTGGGCTTTTTTTTGAACACCGGCGGCGGGCCGCAGCGCCGACGGCACCTTATGATAGACGCAACGCTCACGTCATCGTCATGCCCGCCAAAGCCCCTCCATCTCACCCTGCTCTAGGCTCGGCCACCGAATTGACCCCGGCCGACTATCTGAAAAAGATCGTCACCGCGCGCGTATACGACGTGGCGCGCGAGACACCGCTGGAGCCCGCGCGCCATCTCAGCCGCCGCCTGCACAACAAGGTGCTGCTCAAGCGCGAGGACCAGCAGCCGGTCTTTAGCTTCAAGTTGCGCGGCGCCTACAACAAGCTGGCGCACCTGTCGCCCGAGGAGTTGCAGCGCGGCGTCATCTGCGCCTCGGCTGGCAACCATGCGCAAGGGGTGGCGCTGGGCGCGCACAAGCTGGGCGCGCGCGCCGTCATCGTCATGCCCACCACCACGCCACAGGTCAAGATCGACGCCGTGCGCGCGCTCGGTGGCGATGTGGTGCTGCACGGCGACAGTTACTCCGACGCGGCCCAGCACGCCACCGCGCTGGCCCAAGCGCAGGGGCTGACCTTCGTGCACCCCTTCGACGACCCGGACGTCATCGCTGGCCAGGGCACCATCGCCATGGAAATGCTGCGCCAACTGCAGGGCCTGGGGTCGAACCGGCTCGATGCCGTGTTCGTCGCCATCGGCGGCGGCGGCCTGATCGCGGGCGTGGTCAACTTCTTCAAGGCGGTGCGACCCGACATCCGCGTCATCGGCGTGCAAATGAGCGACTCCGACGCCATGCTGCGCTCGGTGCGCGCGGGCCAACGGGTGCAGCTGGATGAAGTCGGGCTGTTTTCCGACGGCACCGCGGTCAAGCTCGTGGGTGAGGAGACCTTTCGCATCGCACGGGAACTGGTCGATGACTATGTCACCGTCGACACCGACGAAGTGTGCGCCGCCATCAAGGACGTGTTCGTCGACACGCGCAGCATCGTCGAGCCTGCGGGCGCGATGGCGGTGGCAGCGATCAAAAAATACGTCGCCCAGCACAAGACGCGGGGTGAGACGTACGCCGCCATCCTGTGCGGCGCCAACATGAATTTCGACCGCCTGCGCTTCGTGGCCGAACGCGCTGAGGTCGGCGAAGAGCGCGAGGCGCTGTTTGCCGTCACCATTCCCGAGGAACGCGGCAGCTTTTTGCGCTTTTTGCAGGCCATCGGCAGCCTGCCCGGCGGGCCGCGTAACGTCACCGAGTTCAACTACCGCATCCATGACGCGCAGCAGGCCCACGTCTTCGTGGGCCTGACCACGCACGGCCGGGGCGAGAGCGCCAAGATCGCGGCGGCCTTCGAAAAGCACGGCTTTGCGACGCTGGACCTCACCCACGACGACCTGGCGCAAGAGCACATCCGGCACATGGTCGGCGGTCACTCGCCGCTGGCGCAGGACGAGCGGCTGCTGCGCTTCGTCTTTCCCGAACGGCCCGGCGCGTTGCTGAAGTTTCTCACCCTCATGCGCCCGAGCTGGAACATCAGCCTGTTCCACTACCGCAACCAGGGCGCCGACTACGGCCGCATCCTGGTCGGCCTGCAGGTGCCCCCAAAGGACGACAAGGCATTCCAGCGCTTCCTGCGCGAACTGGGCTACCCCTACGTCGAAGAAACCGACAATCCCGTGTACCGGTTGTTTTTGCGCGGGTGATTCCACTCCCAACTCGTTCCAGCTCAACCAACTGGTGCGCTGATCCGCCCCGAGGAGTGCATGATCCCTCTCGCACCCCCCGACCACCCCGCCCCCACCGAGGGCACGTGGCTGGCCCAGGCACGCTGGGTGCCGTCGCCGCACCACGGCCCGCGCCCGCCCGGCGCGTCGCTCGATTTGATCGTCGTGCACTCGATCAGCCTGCCGCCCGGCGAATACGGCGGCGCCGCGATCGAGCAGCTCTTCACCGGCACGCTTGACTGGGAGGCGCACCCCTACTTTCAGCGCATCCGCGGGCTGGAGGTGTCCAGCCACTTCCTGATCCGGCGCGACGGCGAGCTCGTGCAATTCGTCGCCTGCGAGCGCCGCGCCTGGCACGCCGGCGTGTCGCAGTGGCAGGGGCGGGCCAACTGCAACGATTTTTCCATTGGTGTGGAGCTGGAGGGGTTGGAAGGCGACACCTTCGAACCCGCACAGTACGACGCACTGGCCGAGCTGTGCCATACCTTGCGCGCGCGCTGGCCCACCTTGTGCGCGGTGGCGGGCCACGAACACATCGCCCCGGGCCGCAAGCGTGACCCGGGCCCCGGCTTCGACTGGGCACGCCTGATCGCGCTGACCGGCTGGCCCGCGCACGCCTTTGCCAGCACCGCAGGCGCGGCCCCCATGCCGCGCTAGTCGTCCCCTCCGGGGCAACCCGAGGATATCGGCGGGGCGTCGAGATTGAAAAATTTTCGCGCCTGGCCTCTTGTCCCGCCCGCCATGCCCGCTACACTAGCGGTAGTGTTTTTTCTCAACGACGGACACTAGATCTAGTGTTTCGCCGTCGTCCCTGTGGACATCACCCTCAGCGAGGCTCCATGCAGACCACCCTCTCCACCCCCCCGTCCGGCGCCAGCGTCGCGGCCGTGCCCGAGGCCGCCCGCCCCCTCCCCGCCGGCACGTTGCCGCACTACCAGATCATTCGGCGCAACGGCGCCGTGGTGCCATTCGAGCCCAGCAAAATCGCCGTCGCGATGATGAAGGCCTTCTTGGCCGTGCACGGCCCGCAGGGCGCCGCCTCGGCCAGCGTGCGTGAGACGGTCGATCAACTCACGCAGGCGGTCGTGCGCGCGCTCATGCGCTCGCGCCCTGGCGGTGGCACGTTCCATATCGAAGACGTGCAAGACCAGGTCGAGCTGGGCTTGATGCGCGGCGGCCACCACGAGGTCGCGCGCGCCTACGTGCTGTACCGCGAGCGCCGGGCGCAAGAGCGCGCCGCCAAAGCCGCACAGGCGCAGCCGGTGCAGCCCGTGCTGCATGTACTCGACCGCGGTGAGCGCCGCCCGCTCGACCTGGCGCAACTCAAGGCCTTGATCCACTCCGCCGTCGAAGGGCTGGGCCCGGACGTGCAGGCCGAACCCATCGTCGCCGAGACGCTGCGCAACCTCTACGACGGCGTGCCGCTGGAAGAGGTGCACAAGGCCGCCATTCTGGCCGCGCGCACGAAGATCGAAACCGACCCCGACTACACCTACGCCACGGCGCGCCTGCTGCTGCACACCATCTACAAAGAGGTGCTGGGCGAGGAGGTCACGCATGCGCAAATGCACACGCGTTACGCGGAGTATTTCCCCGCCTTCATCAAAAAAGGCGTGGAGGCGGAGCTGCTCAACCCCGAGCTGCTCACGTTCGACCTACAGCGGCTGGGCGCGGCGCTCAAGGCCGAGCGCGATCTGAAATTCGACTACCTCGGTCTGCAAACGCTGTACGACCGCTACTTTCTGCACGTACGCAAGCAACGCATCGAGCTGCCGCAAGCGTTCTTCATGCGCGTGGCCATGGGCCTGGCGCTCAACGAAATCGACCGCGAAGCGCGTGCCATCGAGTTCTACGAAGTGCTGTCGTCGTTCGACTTCATGAGCAGCACGCCCACGCTGTTCAACAGCGGCACGCTGCGTTCGCAATTGTCGAGCTGCTACCTCACCACCGTCCCGGACGATCTGGAAGGCATTTACGACGCCATCAAGGAAAACGCGCTGCTGTCCAAATTTGCCGGCGGCCTGGGCAACGACTGGACGCGCGTGCGCGCGCTGGGCAGCCACATCAAGGGCACCAATGGCGAGTCGCAGGGCGTGGTGCCGTTCCTGAAAGTGGTCAACGACACCGCCGTCGCTGTCAACCAGGGCGGCAAGCGCAAGGGCGCGGTGTGCTGCTATTTGGAGACCTGGCACCTCGATATCGAAGAATTTCTGGAGCTGCGCAAAAATACCGGCGACGACCGGCGCCGCACACACGACATGAACACGGCGAACTGGATTCCAGACCTGTTCATGAAGCGCGTGATGGAAAACGGCATGTGGACGCTGTTTTCGCCTTCCAGCGTGCCCGATCTGCACGACAAGGTCGGGCGCGCGTTCGAAGAAGCCTATCTCGCCTACGAAGAAAAAGCCGCGCGTGGCGAAATCCAACCCAGCAAGCAGGTGCGCGCCGTCGACCTGTGGCGCAAGATGCTGACCATGTTGTTCGAGACCGGGCACCCCTGGATCACGTTCAAGGACCCCTGCAACATCCGCAGCCCACAACAGCACGTCGGCGTGGTGCATTCGTCCAACCTGTGCACCGAAATCACCCTCAACACCAGCGACACCGAAACCGCGGTGTGCAACCTGGGCTCGATCAACCTGGCTCAGCACCTCAAAGACGGCCCCGCGGGCAAAGAACTCGACCACGACAAGCTGCAGCGCACCATCACGGTGGCCATGCGCATGCTCGACAACGTGATCGACATCAACTACTACGCCGTCAAGAAAGCGCGCGACTCCAACCTGCGCCATCGACCGGTGGGCCTGGGTATCATGGGCTTTCAAGACGCGCTCTACGAGCTGCGCATCCCCTATGCGTCACCGCAGGCGATCGAATTCGCCGACCGGTCGATGGAGGCGGTGTGCTACTACGCCTATTGGGCCAGCAGCGACTTGGCGGTGGAGCGCGGTCGGTACTCGACCTACAAAGGCTCGCTGTGGGAGCGCGGCATCCTGCCGCCCGACAGCTTGGACCTGCTGGCGCAAGAGCGCGGCGGCTATTTGGAGGTGGACCGCTCGCGCACGCTGGACTGGGACGCGCTGCGTGCCAAGATCGCGCGCGACGGCATGCGCAACTCCAACTGCATCGCCATCGCCCCCACGGCCACGATTTCCAACATCGTTGGCGTCGACGCCTCGATCGAACCGTGCTTTGGCAACCTGTCGGTCAAGTCCAACCTGTCGGGTGAATTCACGGTCATCAACCACTACCTGGTCAAGGACCTCAAACGCCTGGGCCTGTGGGACGAAGTGATGATCATGGACCTGAAGCATTTCGACGGGTCGCTCTGGCCCATCGATCGCGTGCCACAGGAGCTCAAAGAGCTGTACCGCACGGCGTTCGAAATCGAGCCGGTGTGGCTGGTGGAGGCAGCGGCACGGCGCCAGAAATGGATCGACCAGGCCCAATCGCTCAACATTTACATGGCGGGCGCTTCGGGCAAAAAACTGGACGAAACCTACAAACTCGCGTGGATCCGCGGCCTCAAGACCACCTACTACCTGCGCACCACCAGCGCCACGCACGCTGAAAAAGCCACCGTGCGCAGCGGCGCGCTCAACGCGGTGCCGACGGCGGGTGGCACGTCGGCGCTCGCCGCGGCCACCGTGCCGCCTGCCATGACGCCCAGGGTGACAGAGCCCGCGACCGACATCAAATTCTGCGCCATCGACGACCCGGGCTGCGAAGCCTGCCAATGACGAGAGCCAGCGCCCACGACACCCGTGCGGATGACCCGATTGATGCCCCGGCGCCACAGTCCGGGGCATCAAGCCCCCGCAAAAGTCGCAACGCCCCGTCAAACCCTTGTCATTTCGACGAGATTTTTCAATAATTCACCGAATCGGACACCACCATGTTGACTTGGGAAGACCACACCCCCACCGCTGCCCCCCAACCGGCACGTCCAGCGCCCGATGCCGCTCCAACGCACCGGCCGTCGGTGGCGGCCCAGCCCGTGTTTGGTGCACGCCCTGCGCAGACCGTCGCGGGTTTCGACTATGTGTCGCCGGTCAGCGCCACGATCGGCGCGCATCCTCCTGCCGCGGCCACTGCCGTTTCGCCAGCGTCGGCGCAGCCGGGCACCCAATACCGCCGCGTCAACGTGGCCGACAAGCGCATCATCAACGGCCAGACCGACGTCAACCAGCTCGTGCCGTTCAAATACAAATGGGCGTGGGAGAAATACCTCGCCACCTGCGCCAACCACTGGATGCCGCAGGAAATCAACATGTCACGCGACATCGCGCTGTGGAAAGACCCCAACGGCCTGACCGAGGACGAACGCCGCATCGTCAAGCGCAACCTGGGCTTTTTCGTCACGGCCGATTCGCTCGCAGCCAACAACATCGTGCTGGGCACGTATCGCCACATCACCGCACCGGAGTGCCGGCAGTTTTTGCTGCGGCAGGCCTTCGAAGAGGCGATCCACACCCACGCCTACCAGTACATCGTCGAGTCGCTGGGGCTGGACGAGGGCGAAATCTTCAACGCCTACCACGAGATCCCGTCGATTCGGGACAAGGATGAGTTTTTGATCCCGTTCATCGACGCGATCATGGACCCCAACTTCCGCACCGGCACGCCCGAAAACGACCAGAAACTGCTCAAGAGCCTGATCGTCTTCGCCTGCCTGATGGAGGGGCTGTTCTTCTACGTCGGCTTCACCCAAATCCTGGCACTGGGCCGGCAAAACAAAATGACCGGCGCGGCCGAGCAGTACCAGTACATCCTGCGCGACGAGTCGATGCACTGCAACTTCGGCATCGACATGATCAACCAGCTCAAGCTCGAAAATCCCCACCTGTGGACGCCCGAGTTCAAGCAGGAGATCAAGGAGCTGTTTCTGACCGCAGTGGACCTGGAATACCGCTACGCCGAGGATACGATGCCGCGCGGCGTGCTCGGGCTCAACGCCAGCATGTTCAAGGGCTATCTGCGCTACATCGCCAATCGGCGCGCCACGCAAATCGGCCTCGACCCGCTCTTCCCGAACGAGGAAAACCCCTTCCCGTGGATGAGCGAGATGATCGACCTGAAGAAGGAGCGCAATTTCTTCGAGACGCGCGTGATCGAGTACCAGTCCGGCGGCGCCCTGTCCTGGGACTGATCCCCCGCCAACGCCTGGGTCGCGCGGCCGTCACCGTTTTCCCCACCCGCCAACCTCAAGCAGGAGACCCCCCATGGCAACCGCGAAGAAGGCCGCCGCCGCGGCCACCGAGTCCGCGAAGAAAAAGACGGCCGCCGCTGCGCCGACAACCCAGAAGGTGACGGCCAAGAAAGCGCCCGCCACGGCTGCGGCGGGCGCCGAACCCGCGCCCTCCAAAGCGGCCACCAAGGCGTCATCCAAAGCCACACCCAAGGCGACGAGCAAGACCGCAGCCCCCACGGCAGCCAGCGCTTCCGCGCCGGCCAAGAAAGCCGCGCCCAAGAAAAAGGCCGCCGCGGTGACCGCCGAGCCCGCGGCGACCGCCCAGAAGCCCACGACCAAGAGACCTGCGGCTAAAACGAGCGCAGCCGCCAGCGCGAGCGGCAAGACGACCGCAGCGAAGTCGACGTCCACCGCGGCCAGCGCCCCGGCGAAAAAGGCGGCCGAAAAAACGACCGAAAAGACGGCGGTGAAAGCACCGGCGAAAAAGACATCGGGCGCGAAGACGGCCACCCCGAGCGCCGCACCGGCCGTCAAGGCCGAGAAAGTGGTCAAAGCCTCAAAGGCGACGGCCTCGAAGGACGAGGTGCCGAAGGCGAAAAAAACCGCCAAGGCAGGCAAACCGGACAAAGCCGCCAAAGGCGAATCCGCTGGCGCCAAGGCCAAGTCCAAAGGCAAGGCCGAGGCCGCTGCCGCGCCCAGCGCCCAAACCAAGCTCAACCCCAAGGCGGCGTGGCCGTTCCCGACCGGTCCACGGCCCTGAGTGCGGGTGCCTTGCGCTTCCCTGCCGCGTGGCGGGGTGCGTGGCCCCTTGGGCTCAGAGGCTGAAACGGTAGTTCTGCCCGCCTTGGGTGGCGATCTTGGCCGCGCCCATGCGGTTGCCCAGTCGCGCGGCCTGCTCGACACCCCAGCCGTGCGCCAGCCCGTACAGCAGGGCGGCCCGGAAGGCATCGCCGCAGCCGGTCGGATCGACGATGGCGCTGGCGCGCTCGCCGGCCACGCGCGTGCACTGGCCATCTTGCCAGACGTCGCAGCCGTGCTCCCCGAGCGTCACCACCAGCGCCCGCAACCGCTGTGACAGGGCAGCCAGCGACAGGCCCGTGCGATCGCACAGCAGTCGGGCCTCGTAGTCATTGAGCGCGGCCCAATCGGCCCACTCGACCAACTGTCGCAGTTCGGCGCCGTCGAACATCGGTAGCCCCTGCCCGGGATCGAAGACGAACGGCACGCCCGCCGCGTGCAGCTGCTCGGCGTGCGTCCAGGTGGCCTGCTTGCCGTCGGGAGACAGGATGGCGATCGACACGCCGGCCGTCTCTGCGATCGGGTTGTGGTGCGCCAGCGCCATCGCTCCGGGATGAAACGCCGTGATCTGGTTGTTGTCCCGATCCGTCATGATCATCGCCTGGGCGGTGAAATGCTCGGGCGTGACCCGCAGCGCCGACACGTCCACCCCCATGGCCTGCAGGCGTGCCAGATAGGGCTGGCCGTCGGCACCCAGCGTGGCCACGGGCCGCACCGCCGCCCCCAGCTGCCGCAAGCCGTAAGCGATGTTGCCCGCGCAGCCGCCGTACTCGCGCCGCAACGCCGGCACCAAAAACGACACGTTCAGGATGTGCAGCTGGTCCGGCAGGATGTGGTCGGCAAAACGGCCTTCGAAGTCCATGATGGTGTCGAAGGCCAGGGAACCGCAAACGAGGATGGTCATGAAAAAGACTCGTGAGGAGACCCGAACGGGTCAGGGATAGAACAAGACTGCCCGGTAGCCCGCCATGCGGGCCGCCTTCGGGTGATCGAACGCCAACTCGAACTGCAGCGGCCACTCCTGCCCCGGTGCCAGCGTGGCCCGCGGCTGCGGCCATTCGGCCGGCAGCCACACCCGGCGCACCAAGACCCGATCCTGGGCATCGGTCAACGTCAGCTCCAGCGCCGGCGCGGCGATCTCGATGTCGGCATGGTTGCGCACCACCAGATGGAAGCTGTAGCGGTCGGGCGCGCGGCGCAGCAGCACCGACCCTTCGATGACCACGTCCTGTGGCCGCCGGGGCGGCGCGATGGTGCATCCGAGCACTTCGCAAAACACCTGCAGCCCGGGCCGCGATTCGGGGTAACGCGCCGCCAGCGTGTCCCGCCAGTGCCATACCGCTTGGCCCAAAAGCGATGCCGTCAACCCCAGCGCTGCAAGTATCAGCGTCGCCCGCACCCACGGCCGGCGCCAGAACGCCCGACGGCGCGCCTGCCGCACGAACGACCAGTCCGGCAACGACCCGTCTGACAAGGGCACGCTCGGCGGCGCGGCCTCGGGCAGGGATCCCGGTGGCGACTCGTCAGGGGGCTGCGACGGGCAATCTTCGGTCGGGGGGCGCGCCGTGTCGTGAGCGTCGGCGACATCGGGGGCCGCCACCTCGGGGGACGAGGAAGGCGGGGGGGGTGGGGGATCTGGCGTCGCCGGGCGCGGCGCCTCGGTCGGCAGCGGCACGGAGGCCGGCTCCAGATCCAGCGTGGCATCGAATACGTGCTGGCACCGCCCGCAGCGCACCCAGCCATCGGCGATTTTGAGCTGATCCGCCACGACCTTGAAGGCCGTTCCACACGAGGGGCAGCGGGTAATGAAGCTCATGCCCCGGATTATGGCGGCGTTGCCCCCAGACGCTGTGCCGTCATCAGGATCCAACCCTCGTCCGCCTCCTGCACCTGCAACGCCAGCCACGGCGCGTAGGCCGCGCGCAGCTCCTCGGCCTGGCGCTCCAGGATGCCGGCCAACACCAGGTGCCCGCCCGGTGCGACGTGCGCACACAGCAGCGGCGCGAGCACCTTCAACGGCGTGGCCAGGATGTTGGCCAGCACCACGTCGTAGGTGCCTTGCGCCCGCTCGGGCAACCCGGCCGACAGCCGCACACCATTGGCGGCAGCGTTGCGCTGGGTGGCTTCCACGGCCGCGGGGTCGATATCGACCGCATCCACCGCCTGCGCGCCAAACCGCGCTGCCGCCATCGCCAAGATGCCCGAGCCGCAGCCATAGTCCAGCACGCGCCGTCCGCGCGGCGGATGCGCCGCGATCCAGCGCAGACACATGCGCGTGGTGGGGTGGGTGCCGGTGCCGAACGCCAGGCCCGGGTCCAGCCGCAGCACGGTGCGCGCTGCCGCTGGCGGCTCGTGCCACGTCGGCACGATCCAAAAGTCGGGCGTGATGGCCACCGGCTCGAACTGTGACTGGGTCAGACACACCCAGTCGGTATCGGCCACCGGGCGCACGCCGACCACGGCCGCGTCGGCCATGAAGTCCTGCACCGCCAACAGCCCGGCCGCCTCGCGTGCCTGGGCTTCGGTGTCGAACAGCGCCACCACCTGCGAGCGCTGCCAACCCGCCGCCGGTGGCGGCAGACCCGGCTCGCCAAACAGCGCGCGCTCGGCGGGGGTGTGGGCGTCGGCATCTTCCACCGCCACGCTCAGCGCATCGAGCGCCTCCAGCGCGTCGCAGACGGCTTCCACCTGGGCTTCGGGCACCTGCAGCACCAGTTCGTGCCAGCGCGCGGCGGGGGCGGGGGCGGCGTCAGCTGCGCTCACGTTGGGCCAACCAGCTTTCCAAGTAGTGGATGTTGGTGCCGCCGGCCTCGAAGTTGGCGTCCACCATCAGCTCGCGGTGCAACGGCACATTGGTCTTGATGCCCTCGATGACCACCTCGGCCAGGGCGCCGCGCATGCGCGCGAGCGCCTGCTCGCGCGTGTCGCCGTGCACGATGATCTTGCCCACCATGGAGTCGTAGTGGGGTGGCACGGTGTAGCCAGTGTAGATGTGCGAATCGACCCGCACCCCCGGCCCACCCGGTGCATGCCAGGCCGTGATGCGCCCGGGCGACGGGGTGAATTTGTACGGATCCTCGGCATTGATGCGGCACTCGATGGCGTGCCCGCGCAGCTGGATCTGGCGCTGCGTGAACGGGAGCTTTTCCCCCGCGGCAATGAGGATTTGCTGGCGCACGATGTCGATGCCGGTGACCATTTCGGTCACCGGGTGCTCCACCTGCACGCGCGTGTTCATCTCGATGAAGTAGAACTCGCCGTTCTCGTACAGGAACTCGAACGTGCCCGCGCCGCGGTAGCCCATCTTCTTGCAGGCGGCCGCGCAGCGCTCGCCGATGCGCTCGACCAGGCGGCGCGGGATGCCGGGCGCAGGCGCTTCCTCGATCACCTTTTGGTGGCGGCGCTGCATCGAGCAGTCGCGCTCGAACAGGTACACCGCGTTGCGGTACTGGTCGGCCAGCACCTGGATTTCGATGTGCCGGGGGTTCTGGAGAAATTTCTCCATGTACACCTCCGGGTTGTTGAATGCGGCGCCCGCTTCGCTCTTGGTGGTCTGCACCGCGTGCAGCAGCGCGGCCTCGGTGTGCACCACCCGCATGCCGCGGCCCCCGCCGCCGCCCGCGGCCTTGATGATGACGGGGTAGCCGATGCTGCGCGCGATGCGCTTGATCTCGGCGGGGTCGTCGGGCAAGGCGCCGTCCGAGCCCGGCACGGTGGGCACGCCCGCCGCTTTCATCGCCTGCTTGGCCGAGACCTTGTCGCCCATGAGGCGGATCGACTCGGGCGTGGGGCCGATGAAAACGAAGCCGCTCTTTTCGACGCGCTCGGCAAAGTCGGCATTCTCGGACAGGAAGCCGTAGCCCGGGTGGATGGCCTCGGCGTCGGTCACTTCGGCGGCCGAGATGATGGCCGGCATGCTCAGATAACTCTGCGCCGACGGCGCCGGGCCGATGCAGACCGCCTCGTCGGCGAGCTTGACGTACTTGGCCTCGCGGTCGGCCTCGGAATACACGACGACGGCCTTGATACCCAACTCGCGGCAAGCGCGCTGGATGCGCAGCGCGATCTCGCCGCGGTTGGCGATCAGGATCTTCTTGAACATGCCCGCGCCCTCACTCGAGGACGAAGAGGGGCTGGCCGTACTCGACGGCTTGGCCGTTCTCGACCAGAATTTCCTTGATGACACCTGCACGATCGGCCTCGATTTCGTTGAGAATCTTCATGGCTTCGATGATGCACACCGGCTCGCCTTCCTTGACCGCCTGGCCCACTTCCACGAAGGGCTTGGCCCCCGGGCTGGGTGCACGATAGAAGGTTCCGACCATGGGCGATTTGATGACGTGTCCCTCGATCTGCGCCGGCGCGGCCGACGCCGCCGGCGGCACTGGCGAGGGCGCGGGCGCCGTGAGGGTGATGGGCGCGGCTGGCACGGCCTGGGCCGGGGCGGGGGCAGGCACCATCATGGGTGCTGCGGGAGCCGCCTTGACGATGCGGACCTTGCCTTCGGCTTCCGTGATCTCGAGTTCGGAGACGTTCGACTCCGAGACCAGGTCGATGAGCGTCTTGAGTTTGCGAAGATCCATGGTGACTCCGTATGATGCACCCAACATGCGTTGATCGTGCCGCGAACATCGCGGAAAGAGCGCGAAATATACACGAGCCCTTGTCCACCGTCGCCCACAGGAACCCCCGATGACCGATGACGACAGCGTCGCCACGATGGCCCTACCGGGGCTGGCGCGCGCCCTGATCGGCGCGGGCGTGCTCACGCAGCGCCAGGCCGAGACACTCTACGCCCAGGCCCAGGCGCGCCAGACCGGCTTCATCACCGAACTCATCGGCAGCCAGTCGGTGTCGCCGCGTGACTTGGCGCACGTGATGTCGGTGGCTTTTGCCGCGCCGCTGATCGACCTCGACGCCGTCGACCCGCAGCGCCTGCCCCACGGATTGCTCGACCCCAAAACCTGCCAGCAGTACCGCGTCGTGCCCCTGGGGCGGCGCGGTAACCGGCTGTCGGTGGCCACGGCGGATCCGTCGGACTTGCAGGCGGCAGAAAAAATCAAGTTCGAAACCCAGCTCAGCGTCGACTGGATCATCGCAGAGGTCGACAAGCTGGGCAAGCTGGTCGAATCCTTCACCGCGAGTGCCCAGCAGGTGATCGACCAGATCGTCGGCCAGACGTTCGACTTCGCGGCCGACGGTATCGAAATGACCTCGGACGAGCCCGCCGACAAGGTGTCGGCCGAGGTGGAGGACGCGCCCATCGTGCGGTTTTTGCAAAAAATGCTGCTCGACGCCTACACGATGCGTGCCTCGGACCTGCATTTCGAGCCCTACGAACACCAGTACCGCGTGCGTTTTCGCATCGACGGCGAGCTGCGCGAGGTCGCCTCTCCCCCGGTGGCGATCAAGGACAAGCTCGCGTCGCGCATCAAGGTCATCTCCAAGCTCGACATTGCCGAAAAGCGCGTGCCGCAGGACGGGCGCATGAAGCTCAAGGTCGGCCCCGACAAGGTGATCGACTTTCGCGTCAGCACCCTGCCCACGCTGTTCGGCGAGAAAGTGGTGATCCGCATCCTGGATCCGAGCAGCGCCCAGATGGGTATCGACGCGCTGGGCTACGAACCCGACGAAAAGGCCAAGCTGCTGGAAGCCATCAACCGGCCCTATGGCATGGTGCTCGTCACCGGCCCCACGGGGTCGGGCAAGACCGTCTCGCTCTACACCTGCCTGAATCTGCTCAATCAGCCCGGGGTCAACATCTCCACGGCCGAGGACCCGGCCGAGATCAACCTGCCGGGCGTCAACCAGGTCAACGTCAACGAAAAGGCGGGGCTGACCTTTGCCGCTGCGCTGCGGGCGTTTCTGCGTCAGGACCCCGACATCATCATGGTGGGCGAGATTCGTGACCTGGAAACCGCCGACATCGCGATCAAGGCGGCGCAGACCGGCCACCTGGTGTTATCCACGCTGCACACCAACGATGCGCCCTCCACCCTCACGCGCTTGCTCAACATGGGGGTGGCGCCGTTCAACATCGCCTCCAGCATCAACCTGATCACGGCGCAGCGCCTCGCGCGGCGGTTGTGCCCCAAGTGCAAAGTGCCGCACCATGACATTCCCGAGCGTGCGCTGCTGGACGCGGGCTTTCGGCCCGAGGACCTGGACGGCCAATGGCAACCGTACCGCCCCGTGGGCTGCCCGGCCTGCCACGAAGGCTACAAGGGCCGGGTCGGCATCTACCAGGTCATGCCCGTGACCGAAGCCATCCAGCAGCTGATCCTGCGCGGCGCCAGCGCGCTGGAGATTGCCGCCCAGGCACGCGCCGAAGGCGTGCGCACCCTGCGCGAAAGTGGGCTGCGCAAGGTTAAGATGGGCATCACGTCACTGGAGGAGGTTCTGGCGGTGACCAACGACTGACCGAATCATCGCCCGGCACGCCCCATCGTCCCGAACCGCAGCGGAGCACCCATGGCCACGACAGCCCCGACCATCAAAGAATACGTCTACGAGTGGGAAGGCAAGGACCGCAACGGCAAGACGGTCAAGGGCGAGCTGCGCGCGGCCGGCGAGGCCCAGGTGCAGGCGCAACTGCGGCGCCAGGGCATCCTGGTGCAAAAGGTCAAGAAGCGCCGGCTCGCCTCGGCCAAGCGCATCCGCCCCAAGGACATCGCCATCTTCACACGCCAGCTCGCCACCATGATGAAGGCGGGCGTGCCACTGTTGCAGGCCTTCGACATCGTCGGACGCGGCAACCCCAACCCGAGCGTGGCCCGACTGCTGTACGACATTCGCTCTGACGTCGAGACCGGCACCTCACTCAGCGCGGCGTTTCGCAAACACCCGGCGTACTTCAACTCGCTCTATTGCAACCTGGTCGAAGCGGGCGAGGCGGCCGGGATCCTGGAAGATATCCTGGATCGGCTGTCGACGTACCTGGAAAAGACCGAGGCGATCAAGAGCAAGGTCAAGTCCGCCCTGATGTACCCGACCGCGGTCATGGTGGTGGCCTTCATCGTCGTGTCGGTGATCATGATCTTCGTGGTACCGGCGTTCAAGGAGGTGTTCACCTCCTTCGGCGCCGATCTGCCGGCACCGACGCTGGCGGTGATCGCGATCAGCGAATTTTTCGTCGCGTACTGGTGGCTCATCTTCGGGGCACTGGGTGGCGGGTTGTACTTCTTCTTCCAGGCCTGGAAGCGCGACGAACGGGTTCAGCGTTTCATGGACCGGCTGCTGTTGCGCGTGCCCATCTTCGGCCAGCTGATCGAAAAATCCGTCGTCGCGCGCTGGACGCGCACGCTGTCCACGATGTTCGCCGCCGGCGTGCCGCTGGTCGAGGCGCTCGATTCGGTGGGCGGCGCCGCCGGCAATTCGGTGTATGCCGATGCCACCGCCAAGATCCAGCAAGAGGTCGCCACCGGCACCTCGCTGACGCAGGCCATGACCAACGCTGGCATCTTCCCCTCGATGGTGCTGCAAATGTGCGCCATCGGCGAGGAGTCGGGCTCGCTGGACCACATGCTGGGCAAGGCGGCCGACTTTTACGAGCAGGAAGTCGATGACATGGTCGCTGGCCTGTCGAGCCTCATGGAGCCCGTCATCATCGTCATTCTGGGCACCATCATCGGCGGCATCGTGGTCGCGATGTACCTGCCGATCTTCAAGCTGGGCGCGGTGGTCTGACCATGTCCGCAGCCGGATCCGGCGCCCCCCTGCCGGCAGACCTGCGGCGCAACGCGGCACTGGTCGTCGATGCCAACCCGACCACGCGCATGACGCTGGCGGGCCAGCTGCGCAGCTTTGGCTTCACCTCCATCAGCCAGACCGGGCGCATTGCCGATGCGCGGCGCGAAATCGAGCGCCACCCGTTCGACCTGGTGGTGTGCGCCGACACCTTCCCGCGCGGTGGCTCCGGACAGGAGCTGCTCGACGATCTGCGCCGCTCGGGCCTGCTGCCGTATGGCACCGTGTTCATCCTGATCACCGACGAGGCCACCTATCTCAAGGTGGTCGAAGCCGCCGAATCCTCGGTGGACAGCTATATCGTGCGCCCCTACTCGGCCGCCACGCTGTACGACCGCATCGAGCAGGCCCAGCGGCGCAAGGCGGCGCTGTGGGAAATCTACCGCGCGCTCGAGGAGCGCCGCTACGACGATGCGATCGAGCGCTGCCTGGAGCGCGTTGCCACCCAGGGCCCCCAGTGGCTGTCGGCGGCCCGCTGGGGGGCCGAGATCATGCTGCGGCTGGGGCGCTTCGGGCAGGCGCAGGCGTTGTTCCAGTCGATCTGGGATGCGCAAGCCCAGCCTTGGGCGTTGCTGGGGGTGGCACGTTGCCAGCTCGACAGCGGCGCGCCCTCGGCGGCGCTGGAGACACTGCGCCAACTGATCGAAGTCGCGCCCGACTACCCGGATGCCTACGACGTGCTGGGTCGCGCCCAGATGGAGCTGGGCCGCTTCGACGATGCGCTCGACAGCCTGCAGCGGGCGCTGGAGGCGACGCCGATGGCGATCGGCCGCCAGCAGCGGCTGGGAATGCTGGCATTTTTTCTCGGCAACCGCGACAAGGCCGTCGAGCTGCTGCAGCGCGCCACCTACCTGGGACTGGACTCCAAGATGTTCGACGCCGAGAGCCTGGTGTTGCTGGCCATCGCGGCGTTCGAGCGGCACGACGCGGCCGAACTGGAGCGCCACCAGGCCGAGCTTGCCAAGCGCGCGCGCGGCTATCCCGACGACAACCGGCTGCAGCGTTTCGTCGCCCTCGTCGATCTGCTGGCGCAGGCCCTGCCCACCCCGGACGAGGAGCGCCGAACACGGGTGGCGACCGAGCTGACCGCGATGGCGCCCGGTGTGGGCACGCCCGACTTCGATATGGAGGCGGCGTGCAACCTGCTCGCCGCGCTGGCGGCGCTGGCGCACCAGGGCTACACGCCGGAACACGACGCGCTGGTGGAGCGGCTGGGGGTGCGCTTTGCCACCTCCAAGGCGATGGGCGAACTGCTGGCCAGCGCCGCCAGCCACCACACCCGCTACGCGCAGCGCCTGCGCGAATGCGAGACCACGATGGTGCAGCGCATCGAACAAGCGCTGCGCCGCGCCCACGACGGCGAGCCGGTGCTGGCACTGGCCGAGCTGTGCACACTCGCACAAGACACGCTCAACGCACGCGCCGTCGAGTCGGCCTGGCTGGTGCTGCAGCGTTACCAGCGTGACATGCCCAACCCCGAACGCTGGCAACAGCGCGTGCAGGCGCTGCGCCAGGGCTATGGCACCGCCCGCAACCGGCCGGCGCTGGGCGACCCGCGCCTGCGCCCCTCGGGTGGCGTGCATCTGGGCCCGATGGATCGCGCGCCAGCGCCAGTGCGGGTCGATAATGTGGCGGCATGAGCCCGATGGATCTCTACGGCGCCACGGCACTCGTCATCGACGGCAATCCCACCTCGCGCTCGATCCTGGTGTCACAGCTGCGCGACATGGGCGCGCGCACCGTCGCGCAAAGCCCGCGCATCGCGGATGCGCGCCGCCAGCTCGAATTTCGCACCTTCGACGTGGTGGTGTGCGAGCAGCACTTTCCCAACGACAGCGGCACCGGGCAAGCCCTGCTCGATGACCTTCGTCGTGCGGGGCTGCTGCCCTTTGCCACCGTCTTCATCATGGTCACGTCCGAGGCGTCGTACTCGAAAGTGGCCGAAGCCGCCGAATCCGCCCTCGACTCGTACCTGCTCAAGCCCTTCACCGCCAACCAACTCGCCCAGCGCATCGGGCAGGCGCGCCACCGCAAAGCGGTGCTCAAAGACATTTTCGAGGCGGTCGAAAAACGCGATTTCGAGCGTGCGGCCGAGCTGTGCCTGCAGCGCTTTCGCGAGCGCGCCGACTACTGGCTGTACGCGGCCCGGGTCGGCGCCGAACTGCTGCTGCGACTGGAGCGTTACGACGAGGCTCAGCGCCTGTACGAAGCCGTCGTCGAGGCCAAGGCCTTGCCCTGGGCACGCCTGGGTGTGGCGCGCGCGCAGCTCGAAGCCGGACAGCCACAGCGCGCCAGCCAAACCCTGCAAAGCCTGATCGACGACGACCCCGGTTACGCCGACGCCTACGACGTCATGGGCCGGGCGCAGATCGAGCTGGGCAACTTCGACGCCGCACTGGCCGTCTACAAAATGGCCACCGACCTGACGCCCGCCTCCATCAGCCGGCTGCAGCGGCATGGCATGCTGGCGCATTACTGCGGCCAAACCGCGCTGGCCGAGGAGCTGCTGGCGCGCTCGGTGCGACTGGGGCTGGACTCCAAGATGTTCGACGCTCAGTCGCTGGTGCTGTTGGGATTCATGCGTTTCGAGGCGGGCGACCGCAAGGGCTTGCAGCGCTACTGGGATGATGCCCTGCGCATGGTGGAGCGCCACCCGCAGTCGCAGCGCCTGCGCCGACTGGCCGAGGTGCTCGAAATCGCGCTGCTGCTGCACGACGCCCAAGTGGCCCGCGTGCTGCAACAGTTGCGCGCCATGATGGCCACGATCACCGACGAGGACTTCGACTTCGAGGCGGCGTGCAACCTGACGACGCTGCTGGCGTATGTGGCGCAGCGCGCGATCCAGATCGACGAGGTGCAAGAGCGACTGACCGTGCTCGGACGGCGTTTTTGTACCTCCAAGGCGCTGACGGCGCTGCTGGCTCAGGCCGCCAACGCCCACCCGCCGTACGCCGAGCGGCTGTCCAGTCTGCACACCGAGGTGCTGAGCATCATCGAGCACGCCATGCGCCAAAGCCTGGCGGGCAACCCGCGCGCCGCGGTGCTCGAACTCCTCGAGCAGGGGCGTGTCACCTGCAACGCCAAAATCATCGAGTCGGCCTGGGGCGTGCTCAAGCGCTACGAAGCGCGCATCGATGATGCAGCAGAACTGGCACAGGCGATTCAGCCGCTGCGCACCCGCTACCAGTCCTACGCCAACAAGCCCGTCATCGGCGACAAGGCGGCGCGCCAGGCCGGCGGCGTCAGCCTGCGCGTGATGGACGTCAAGACCGTCGAGGACTGACCCGCCTGGTCAGGGAACCGGTGCCCCCGCGCGCCACCAGGCGGCGATCAACGCCCGCTCCGCCTCGGTCAAACCCGTGGCGTTATTGATCGGCATCTGCCGCGTAACCACGACCTGCTGATACACCGCTGGCGCGTGCTGCGCCAGGGCCGGCGCGCTGTCGAGCCGCACGCCCTTGGAGGCCAGCGCCTCGCCGTGACACGGCACACAGCGCTGCTGCACCACGGCCAACACCTGGGCCGGCTCTACGTGGGGGACGGGCGTGTCGCCTGCCGCGCCCGCCTGCGGCGCCGCCGGGCGTATCCCGACGATGACGGCCCCGACCAGCGCCACCCCCACCGCTGCGTACGGCCAGGGGTGCGCGCAGCGGCCAAGCCGGTACCCATGTCGGGCCACGAAAAACTGCCGGATGGCCGCACCCCCCGCCATCAAGCCCAGCAGGGCGAGCCAGTTGGCCTCGTGCCCGGTCAGAAAGCCGTAGTGGTTGCTCAGCATCGCCAGCACCACGGGCAGCGTGAAGTAGGTGTTGTGCACGCTGCGCTGTTTGCCGCGCTGGCCATGGCGCGGATCCGGGGTCTGCCCCGCCTGCAGCGCCGCCACCACCTTGCGCTGGCCGGGGATGATCCAAAACAGCACATTGGCGCTCATCGCGGTGGCCAGCATCGCGCCAATGATCAAAAACGCCGCACGCCCCGCAAACCACTGGCACGCCAGCCACGTGGCCAGCACCACCAGCAGCGCCACCGCCAGCCCGACTTTACGGTCGCCACCAGGCGTCTGACCCCACCAGCGGCAGATGGCGTCGTACAGCAACCAAAACACGACCAGGAACGCGATCGCCGCCGCGCCCGCCATCCACGCCGCGGGCCACGCGTACACCCGCGCGTCCACCAGATAGATGTCGGCCTGCCACAGGTACGACACCGCCAGCAACGCAAAACCGCTGAGCCAGGTGGTGTAGCTCTCCCAGTAAAACCAGTGCAACCGCTCGGGCAGGCGGGGCGGCGCGACGGCGTACTTGACGGGGTGATAAAACCCTCCCCCGTGCACCGCCCACAGCTCACCGGTCGCGCCATCTCGCCGCAGGCGCTCGTCCGCGGGCGGCGTCAGGCTGCTGTCCAGAAACACGAAGTAAAACGACGACCCGATCCAGGCGATGGCCGCCACCACATGCAACCAACGCAACAACAGGTTGGCCCAGTCCAGAAGATAGGCATCCACGGCACGCTCCATGCGCCCGGTGGCGCACGTGGTGCGACCCCCACCACCGCGGGCGCTGTGGGGGCCCCAGGCCGCGACCTGCGGCGTCACGCCCCGGTACCCCCGAGGCGTCGCCGCTGCGCCGCTGCGACCAACCGTGTTAGTGTAGCGGCTGGCCAGCCACCCCGAAGCGGCTCAGGGCAAGCACTCCAGCGCGTGCTGGTAACGCGCATCGGCCATGAGCGCATCCCAATCGAGCGCCGGCCCGTTGGGCAGCAACGCGCGGCGGCGCACCTCGGCCGTCTCGTCGGGCAGCCAGCGCTCCTCGTATACCGCGCGGCTGAGGCCTTCGATCAGGTCGTCGATCGCCACGCCGCCCGCTTGCGTGCTCTGGTTGCACAGCAGCACCAGGTCGCAGCCAGCCTCCAGCGCCGCCAGTGCGGCTTCGGTGTACGTCAGCGACTGCCCCCGCCATTGGCGGGCAGCGGCCATGGACAGATCGTCGCTGAAGATGGCGCCGGTAAAGCCCAGCCGCTCGCGCAGGATGTCGCGCAGCCAGCGACGCGAAAAACCGGCGGGGCCATCGTCCACCCGCGGATAGACCACGTGCGCCGGCATCACGGCGGCCAGCGATGCGCTGAGCCACCCGTACGGCGCGGCGTCGTCGTCCAGGATCGCTTCCAGCGGCCGGTCGTCGATGGGCAGCTCGACGTGCGAATCGGCCTCGGCCCAGCCGTGGCCCGGAAAATGTTTGCCGCAGTGGGCCATGCCCGCCAACCGCATGCCGTGCATCAGCGCTTGCGCGAGCAGCGTCACCACGCGCGCATCGGCGTCGAACGCGCGGTCGCCGATCACGTCGCTGCGGCCATGGTCCAGGTCCAGCACCGGGGCAAAGCTCAGGTCCACGCCACAGGCGCGCAGCTCGGCTGCCAACACGTAGCCCGCCGCCGTGGCGGCATTGCACGCGATCAGCGCGGCTTCCCCTGCGCGCGCCTCGGGCGCCTCGCGCCACAAGCGGCCGAACTCGCGCATCGGCGGCAGGTGGGTAAAGCCGTCACTGCGAAAGCGCTGCACGCGCCCGCCCTCGTGGTCAACGCAGATGAGCAGATCCTTGCGCACACGCTTGATTTGGCGGCACAGGGCCTGCAGTTGGGTGCGGTCGCGCCAGTTGCGGGCAAACAGAATCACGCCACCGACCAGCGGGTGGCTCAGCCGGGCACGGTCGGCCTGGGTCAGCCGGGTACCGGCGATGTCGATGATCAAGGGGGCATGCAGGGTCATGGGTCTTGCTCCACCACCACAAAGCTGGCGGCATGGTCGGATTCGTCGGTCAGGCTCAGGTGCGCGCGCCAGCGCCGCGCCTCGAACCACTGCTGCAGCGGTCCGTGCAGCCGGAAGGCGGGACGCCCGCCGGGCAGGTGGATGACCTCGCAGTCGCGCCAGGTCATGGGGGCGCGCAGGCCCAGGCCGACGGCTTTGGCGAACGCCTCCTTGGCCGAAAAACGCGTGGCCACGAAACGCACACCGCGCTCGGGCCAGCGCTGGCGCCGCTCGTGCCAGGTGGCCAGCTCGCCGTCGGCCAGCACCCGGCGCGCAAAGCGCTCGCCATGGCGCTCCAAGGCCGCGGCGATGCGGCGCACATCGCACAGGTCGGTGCCAATGCCGACGATCATGGCGCGTGCGCCGCGTCGATGCAGCGCTGGTACACCTGGACCGTGGCCGTGTAGCCGAGCTCGAGCGCGTCGGCGATCAAGGCGTGGCCGATGGAGACCTCTGCCACACCCGGGACGGCGCGCAAAAAGTCAGTCAAGTTGTCGCGGTTGAGGTCGTGGCCAGCGTTGACGGCGAGCCCGACGACGTGCGCCGCCTCGGCCGCGGCGCGGTAGCGCTGCAGCTGCACCGCGCGCGCCGCCGGGTCAGGCCAAGCAGCGGCGTAGGGTTCGGTGTAGAGCTCGACGCGGTCCGCCCCCACCGCCCGCGCCGCGGCCATTTGCTCGGGCACAGGGTCCATGAAAAGACTGACGCGAGCGCCCAGCGCGTGCGCCTGCTCGATGACCGGACGCAGGCGCTCGGCGTCGTCCGGAAAACGCCAGCCATGGTCGCTGGTGAACTGGTCCATCGCGTCGGGCACGAAGGTCAGTTGATGCAACGGCAGGCCTTGCTGCACCAGCTCGCGCGCCACGTCGAGCAGGTTGTGGAACGGGTTGCCCTCGATGTTGAACTCGCGCTGCGGCCAGGCCTGCATCAGGTGCCCCAGATCGAACACATCGTGCCAGCGGATGTGGCGCTCGTCCGGTCGGGGGTGGATGGTGATGCCGTCGGCCCCGGCCTGCAGGCACAGCGTGGCGGCCCGCGTGACGCTGGGAATGCCCAAATGCCGGCTGTTGCGCAACAGGGCGACCTTGTTGACGTTGACGGACAGCGCGGTGCGTACGGGCGCGGATGGCAGACCTGGACTCATGGTGTGGGCTCGCTCGTGGGCGGCAACGGACGGGGGGCGATGCGGCGCACGGCCCGCATCAGCTCACGGGTACGAAACGACGCGACCCCGCTATGGTAGTGCAGCAGGCCGGCGAGCCCCGTGCGCAGCGCGGCAGTGGCCAGCAGCGGCGCCTGCGTGCACAGCGCTGCCCACGGGTCAGGGCCGTCCAGCGCGGCCTGCAAAGCGGTCCACGCGGCGGCGGGCAAGGTGTCGGCCGACTCACCAGCGGCGGGCTGCAAGCCGGCGTGCGGCGAGAGCCGGCACGGCTGCGCCGGCTCCAGCGGCAGCAGCCGCAGGCCGTCGCGCGCCAAATCGGGCAGCCACCCCAAGGTGCGCAGCAGCAACAACTCGAACGCGCGCAACACCACCGCGGCGTCATCGCCCAGGGCCAGCGCGCACACCGCGCGCGCGTAGTGGTCGAACAGCACCGGGTGCGGGTCGTCGCGTACCATCAGGCGCAGCAGCAGCTCGTTCAGGTAGTAGCCCGCCAACAGCGCGTCACCCGCGGGCATGACGTGTCCGCCAGCGTAATGAGCAGCCTTGAGGGTGCGCACCTCGGCGTCGCCGGACCAATCCACGCGCAGCGGCTGCAGCGGCAGCAGCACGGCCCGAAACTGCGACGTGGGGCGTTTGACCCCCTTGGCCACCAGGGCCACGCGCCCATGGTGGCGGCTGAGCAGCTCCAGGATCAGGCTGGACTCGCTCCAGTCGTGCCGATGCAGGACGAAGGCGGGCTCGTCGTGCACCCGCGCGCGCGGCCGCGATCCCACGTCACTCGTAGCCGTAGGCGCGCACCCGCGCTTCGTCGTCCGACCAGCCGGAGCGCACCTTGACCCAGAGTTCCAGGTACACCTTGCCGCCCCACTGGCGCTCCAGCTCCTGCCGCGCTTCGGTGCCGATGCGCTTGAGCCGCTCGCCACCCTCGCCAATCACCATGCCCTTGTGGCTTTCGCGCTCGACGATGATGGTGGCAGCGATGCGGCGCAGCTCGCCTTCTTGCTCGAAGCGATCGACGACCACGGTGGAGGTGTAGGGCAGCTCATCGCCCGTGAGGCGAAACAGCTTCTCGCGCACCAGCTCGCCGGCCAAAAAGCGCTCGCTGCGGTCGGTCAGGTCGTCAGCCTCGTACAGCCAGGGCTGCTCGGGCAGGTAGCGCTCGCACAGCGCCAGCAGGCGCTGCACGTCGCGACGCTGCTTGGCCGACATCGGAAAGAACTCGGCAAACGGGTGGCGCTCCTGCATGCTGCGCAGCCAGGGCGCGATCTCGACGCGGCGGTGCACGCGGTCGAGCTTGTTGGCCACCAGGATCACCGGCACCCCGGGCGGCAGCAGGGCCAGCACCTTGGCGTCGGCCAGGTCGAAGCGGCCCGCCTCCACCACGAACAGTACCAGATCGACGTCGGTCACCGCACCCAGCACGGCCTTGTTGAGCGCGCGGTTGAGGGCGCTGGCATGCCGGGTTTGAAAGCCGGGGGTATCCACGAACAGGAATTGGGTCGCGCCCTCGGTGCGAATGCCCGTGATGCGGTGCCGGGTGGTTTGCGCCTTGCGCGAGGTGATGCTGATTTTTTGGCCCACCAGGGCATTGAGCAAGGTCGACTTGCCGACATTGGGCTTGCCCACGATGGCGATGAAACCACAACGCTGCGCCGACGACGGCGCGGGCGCAGACGGGGAAGGCGCAGCAGACGACTCGGCAGGCAGCATGGTCATGGCGTAGGGGCGCGGCGGCTCGTGCCGCCCGTTTGCAGGAGTTCGAGCATATGCGCGGCAGCGGCTTGCTCGGCGGCGCGACGCGATGGCCCCCGCCCGACCGTGGGCCCAGCCCCCTCGACCCGACACGCGACCTCGAAGGTTTGGGCATGCGCTTCGCCGTGGATGGCCACCACCTCATATGTCGGCAGGGGGCGGCGGCGCGCCTGCAGCCACTCCTGCAGCGCGGTCTTGGCATCCTTGCCCTGCCCCGGGCGCAGTTCGAGCCCCTCGTACCAACGACGCGCCACGGCCTGCGCCACCTCGTATCCCGCATCCAGATACAGCGCGCCCAGCAAGGCCTCGACGGCGTCGGCCAGGATGGATGCGCGCTCGCGCCCACCCGAGCGCTGCTCACCCTCGCCCAGGCGCAGCAACGGCGGCAGCCCCAGGTCGAGCGCAATGCGATGCAGTGCATCCTGGCACACCAGGCTGGCGCGCAGGCGCGAGAGCTCGCCCTCGGGCTGCTGCGGCAGCCGCTCGACCAGCAGCGTCGAGACGGCCAAGCCGAGCACCGCATCGCCGAGAAACTCCAGTCGCTCGTAATGATCGGCGCCATAGCTGCGGTGCGTCAGCGAGCGCAGCAGCAAACCCGGGTCGCGAAAACGGTGACCGAGGCGCCTCTGCAGGGCCTCCAGCCCAGGGGACAGGGGATCAGCCATGGATCACTGATTACGGCCGCGGAACTTGAGCAGCAGATACGCCGGGCCCGCCAGGTGGATTTCCTTGTCGTAGGCGAACTCGACCACGATGCGTTCGCCGTCCTTGCTGATCTCGAGATCCTTGCCCGTGACGGCTTCGAAGTAGTCGGCGGTGCGGGCGCGCTCGAAGGCGCTGCGGATTTCACCCACCGTGGTGCCACTCTGGGCGGCCCGGTTGACGGCTCTCTGGATTGCCAGGTATTCGGTCACCGCGGGCACGATCTTGGCCGCCAGCACCAGACACACGGCGACGACCACGCCGACGAAGAGCATCCCGAACACGGTCACGCCACGTTGTCGCATCTGCACCACCCCCGGATCGTCGTGGGCCGCCGCCATGGCGGCCTGGGGCCATGATAGCGGCAAACCACGCTCAGGCGTCATTCGAAACGGCCGATGCGGCTCAGGTCGCGGAAGTTCATCCACACGAGCACTGCCTTGCCGACGATGTTGCGCTCGGGCACGAAACCCCAGTAGCGCGAATCGAGCGAGTTGTCGCGGTTGTCGCCCATCACGAAGTAGTGCCCCGCCGGCACACGGCAGGTCACACCTTCGACCGTGTATCGACACGCTTCGCGGCCCGGAAAATCGACCACCGCGGGGATGAACGCCGGTCGCTCGTCGTCGATCAGGGTGCGCACCCGCCGCCC
Source organism: Hydrogenophaga sp. (assembly GCA_020723845.1). GTDB lineage: Bacteria > Pseudomonadota > Gammaproteobacteria > Burkholderiales > Burkholderiaceae_C > Tepidimonas. Next base: position 78,626 of record DYIC01000001.1, on the reverse strand, counting down.
ACCGATCTCCTCGATGAACTGCTTGCGGTAGCGCATCGCCTCGGCGTCGTAAAAATCGTCGGTGGGCTGGCGCGGCACCGCCTGCCCATTGATGAAGAGCTGCTTGTTCAGGTACGCCACCTCGTCGCCGGGCAGGCCGACGACGCGCTTGATGTAGTCCAGGCTCGGCTGCGGCGGGTAGCGAAAAACGATGACATCGCCACGTTGCGGTTCGTGGTTGTCGATGACCTTGGTGTGCACCACCGGCAAGCGCACGCCGTAGTGGTACTTGTTGACCAGAATCAGGTCGCCGACGTGCAGCGTAGGAATCATCGAGCCGGACGGGATTTTGAACGGCTCGTACAGAAACGAGCGCAGCAGGAACACCGCCAGGATGACCGGGAACAGCCCCGCGGTCCAGTCCAGCCACCAGGGCTGCGCCATCAGCTTTTGGTGCAGTGCCTGCAGGTCGGTCGGCTCGGCGGGGATGCCCTGGCGCGCCAGCTCCTGCTGGCGGCGCTGGGCGTCGGCCACGGCGCGCTCAGCCGCCGCGCGTCGCCGGGGCAAAAAGACCCAGCGCTCGGCCGCCCAATACACGCCCGTCACCACGACTGCCAGCAGCAGCAGCAGCGAAAAATTGCCGTCGATGGCCCCGAGGTACCACGCCACCCCATAGCCGACGAAAGCACCCAGCACGACCCCGGTCAGCGTGCCCATGGTCTGGTCGTTCATGACTCCTCCACCTGCAGGATGGCGAGGAACGCCTCCTGCGGGACTTCGACCGTGCCGATCTGCTTCATGCGCTTCTTGCCCGCCTTTTGTTTTTCCAGCAGCTTGCGCTTGCGCGTGATGTCGCCACCGTAGCACTTGGCCAGCACGTTCTTGCGCAGCGCCTTGACCGTCTCGCGCGCGATGATTTGCGCCCCGATGGCCGCCTGGATGGCCACGTCGAACTGCTGACGGCTGATGATCTCGCGCATCTTGGACACCACCGCCCGCGCGCGCGACTGCGCCTGGCTGCGATGCACGATCATCGACAGCGCGTCGACCTTCTCGCCGTTGAGCAAGATGTCAACCTTGACCACGTCGGACGGGCGGTATTCCTTGAACTCGTAGTCCATCGACGCATAGCCGCGGCTGACCGACTTGAGCTTGTCGAAGAAGTCCAGCACGATCTCGGCCAGCGGCAGGTCATAGGTCAGCATCACCTGCTTGCCGTGGTAGGCCATGTTGAGCTGTACCCCCCGCTTGCCATTGCACAACGTCATGACCGGGCCCACATAGTCCTGCGGCAGGTAGATGTGCACGGTGACGATGGGCTCGCGGATCTCCTGGATCTTGCTCGGCTCCGGCATGCGCGAGGGGTTTTCCACCATCAGCACCTCGCCGTCGCCTTTGACCACCTGGTACACGACGCTCGGCGCCGTGGTGATGAGGTCCTGGTCGAACTCGCGCTCGAGGCGCTCCTGCACGATCTCCATGTGCAGCAGGCCCAAAAAGCCGCAGCGAAAGCCAAAGCCCAGCGCCTGCGACACCTCGGGCTCGAAGTGCAGCGAGGCGTCGTTGAGCTGAAGCTTCTCCAGCGCGTCGCGCAGTTGGTCGTACTCGCTCGCCTCGGTGGGGTACAGGCCCGCGAACACCTGGGGCTGCACTTCCTTGAAACCTGGCAGCGGCTCGGTGGCGGCCGTCAGGTTGGCGCCGCTGGCGGCCTTGAATGAGGTGATGGTGTCGCCCACCTTGGCGGACTTGAGCTCCTTGATGCCCGCGATCACATAACCCACCTCGCCGGCCTGCAAGCGGTCGCGCGGCTGGTTGGCGGGCGTGAACACGCCGAGCTTTTCGCACTGGTACTGCGCGCCCGTGGCCATCAGGCGGATGCGGTCGCCACGGTTGAGGCACCCGTCCACCACGCGCACCAGCATCACCACGCCCACATAGTTATCGAACCACGAGTCGATGATCATCGCACGCAGCGGACCATCGGGGTTGCCGCGCGGCGGCGGGATCTTGGCCACCACCGCCTCCAGGATATCGTCGATGCCCATGCCGGTTTTGGCCGAGCAGGGGATCGCCTCCGAGGCGTCGATGCCGATCACGTCCTCGATTTCTTGCTTGGCACGGTCGGGGTCGGCCTGCGGCAAGTCCATCTTGTTGAGCACCGGCAGCACTTCCACACCCAGGTCGAGCGCGGTGTAGCAGTTGGCCACCGTCTGCGCTTCCACCCCCTGGCTCGCGTCCACCACCAGCAGCGCCCCCTCGCAGGCCGACAGGGATCGGCTCACCTCGTAGGAAAAGTCCACGTGGCCGGGCGTGTCGATGAGGTTGAGGTTGTACACCTGCCCGTCGCGCGCGGTGTATTGCAGCGCGGCGGTCTGGGCCTTGATGGTGATGCCGCGCTCTTTCTCGAGCTCCATGGAGTCGAGCACCTGCTCGGTCATCTCGCGCTCGCTCAAGCCCCCGCAGCGCGCGATCAGCCGGTCGGCCAGCGTGCTCTTGCCGTGGTCGATGTGCGCGATGATGGAAAAGTTGCGGATGTGCTTCATGGCGACAGAAAAAGGGCGCGCTCCACCAGCAGCGCGCCCGATCAAATCAAACCCCCGATTGTAGGCGGTGCGGCACGCGCACGCCGCCACCCGTCAGGGACGCACCAGCACCCATTGGGCCCAATCGCCACGCCGGATCAGCAGGCCCAGGGGCCGCCCCTTGGGCCAGTCGGCGACGGCGCGCTCGAACTCGCGCACGCCCGAGACCTCCTGATTGCCCACACCCACGATCACATCGCCCGGGCGCACACCGGCGGCTGCGGACGGGCCCGCCACCTCGTCGACGCGCACGCCACCGCTGAGCTTGAGCTCGCGCCGCTCGGCAGCGGTCAGCTCGCGCACCGTCAGCCCGAGCGGCCCAGCCTTGGCGGCCTGCGGCTTGTCGGCGGGCGCGGCGGCGGTTTCTTCTTCGAACGTGCCCACGGTCACGGTGACGGTCTTGGTGGCGCCACGCCGCCAGAGCTCGACCGTGGCGCGCGTGCCCGGCTTGGTGTTGCCGACGATGCGCGGTAAATCGGTCGATTTTTCAATGGGCCGACCATCGAAGCGCAGGATGATGTCGCCCGGCTCGATCCCCGCCTTGGCTGCGGGCGAGCCGTCCTCCACCCCGCGCACGAGCGCGCCACCGGCACGCGGCAGGCCCAGCGCCTCCGCCACCTCTTTGTCCACCGGCTCGATCGCCACGCCGATGCGCCCGCGCGTGACCTTGCCCGTGGCCTTGAGCTGCTCGGCCACGCGCACCGCCTCGTCGATCGGGATGGCGAAGCTGATCCCCATGAAGCCGCCCGAGCGAGAGTAGATCTGGCTGTTGATACCCACCACCTCGCCGCGCATGTTGATGAGCGGCCCGCCGGAGTTGCCGGGGTTGATGGCCACGTCGGTCTGGATGAACGGCAAAAAGTCGCCCGTCTCGCGCTGCTTGGCGCTGACGATGCCCGCGGTGACCGTATTGTCCAGCCCGAACGGCGAGCCGATGGCCATGACCCATTCGCCCACGCGCAGCCGCTCGACGTCGCCGATGCGCACCGGCTTGAGACCGGTGGCGTCGATCTTGACCAAGGCCACATCGGTGCGTTTGTCGGCCCCCACGACGCGCGCCTTGAATTCGCGCTTGTCCGGCAGCGTCACGATCACCTCGTCAGCCCCGTCGACCACGTGGGCGTTGGTCATGATGTAGCCGTCTGCGCCATAGACGAAGCCCGAGCCCACGCCGCGCTGGCGCTCCTGGGGGCCGCCAGGCCCAGGACGCTGGGGCGAGCGCGGAAACGCGCCCGGCGGCAGCGGGATGCCAAAGCGACGGAAGAACTCGCGCATGTCTTCGTCGGGCCCGCCGGCATCGGGCTCGCGCTGCACGCGCTCGATGGTGCGAATATTGACGACCGATGGGCCCACCTCGTCCACCAGCACGGTGAAGTCGGGCAGACCAGTCAAGCGCGGCGCGTCGCCCGGCGTTGCCGATGCACTGGCTGCCGCAGCGCTGCGGGGTGCGGTCTGCGCGCCCACGCCGTGCTGGCTGGCGCCCCACACCAAGGCCACCGCCGCCAGCAGCGAGACGGCGGCCCAAACGGCCGAGCGGCGACGCGGCGACGCGGCCGTCACGGCAGAAGGTTCACGCATGTCCATGATGTCCTATCCTTGGTCTTGTCGAAACACACTCACCGGCTACGCTCCAGCGTAGCCAGAAATCGCTCCAGGGTCTGCGGAGGCACTTCACCGAGGGCAACGACGAGCTGACCCGCCACGCGCCGCGACAGCATGTGCGTTGCCCCCGCCCGCACCTGGTTGACAGACGTGCCATCGCCCGCGGGGAAAAACAACGACACCGACGCCAAACCATCCGAGAACACGCACTGCAGCGGGGACCTCGGTCGATTCGACTCCTCGACCCGCTGCCAGCACGTCACCGGCCGAAAGCCTGGCACCTCCGCCCCCAGGCGCCAGCCCTCGGCTTCGAGCGTGGTTTTGCGCAACGTCGGCCGCTCGATGTGGTAGCCGCGCGTGTCCTCCATCTGGCGCGCCAACACGTCCAGCCGCAGGGGCGCGTCGATCTGCAGTTCGGTGAACGCCACCTGCTCCAACACCTGCGCGCCACCATCGAGGGTTTGGAGCTTGAGCGCAAGCCCCGTGCGCTTCTCGGACCAGATGCGGTAGCCATAGCGCAGGGCGTCCCTGGGCAAAAACTCCACCACCCACGCGTCGAAGCCGGCCAGGCGCTCGCTGCCGCGCAGCTCGGCGCGATAAAAATCGGCCACATCGATACCCGGCACCTTCAGCGGCCCCGGAAACAGGCGCAGCAGCTCGCGGCGGTCGCGCACGGCCCATTGGCGCTCCGGCATCAGCGTCATCACCTCGTCGTCGCGGCGCCACGTCACCCGCGCGGGGCCGCTGAGCGCCTCGATACGCTCGATTTGCTGGCGCCCATCGCAGACGTGGGCGATGCGGGCGCTGGCGATCTCGCTGCCGCGCGTGACCACATAAGTGCCACTGTAAGCACGGTTGCGCGTGGCCTCGTGCAGACGGGCGATCCATCCTTGAATGTCGCGCGGCGGCTCTGCCGCGTCGCGCCCCATCGATGGTGCAGCCGCCGTCCACACGACCAAACCCAGGAGCACGGTCCCGACGCGCCGCGCCCAGCGCCGGCGGAGAGGGTCGAGGGCGATCGACTCGTGCATCATCGCTTGGGGGCCAGGGTGTCAGCGCGCCGGCACGTCATAGCTGGCCGCGCGCAGAAAACCCGCGCTGGTCTGCAGCGCCGAAGCGCCCCCCCACTGGCGGTGCGCGGCCATCCATTCCTCGATCTGGGGATCGCGGACCACGCCGCTGCTGGCGCTGGCGGGCACCACCGGCGCGGACACCACGATGGGCGCCGGGGCACTGTTGTGCGTACTCCCTGCCCACTGCGCCCCACCCGAGGGCGCACCGGGCAGCGCCCCTGAACCCCACACGACCGCGACGATGGCGGCCACCGCGGCTACGCCTGCCACCACCTTCCAGCGAAACACCGCGTCGTTGGCGGCCGGCATCCGCGCGGACACAGCCCCCGGCGTGGCCGCCTCAGATACCGACGAGGCCGCCACCAAGGTCTCGCCGGTCTCGTGCGCGACGCGCGCCATCACCGCACGCACGAACGCCGGGTCCGCCCCGCCGTGCGCCGCGGCCTGTGCCCGCAACGCCTGGCCGATGCAACGGTACGCATCCCACGTGGCGCGGTCAGCCGCCGCGTCGCTTCGGGTCAACAGAGCCTCGACCTGCGGCATCGTGCATTCACCATCGAACAGCGCGGACAGCCACTCGCCACGGGTGGCGCTGGCGTCGTCCGTACGGCACTCGTTCGCAGAGACTTCAGGCTTCATGGTCATTCATCCAGTGGGGTGACGCTATCCTGACATGTCACCAACGTTTGCCGCTTTGCCGCTCCAGCATCGGCTTGATACGCGCCGAAATCGCCTCTCGGGCGCGAAAGATGCGCGAACGCACCGTTCCGATCGGACAGTCGAGCGCTTGCGCGATCTCCTCGTAACTCAAGCCGTCGATCTCGCGCAGGGTGATCGCCTGGGCCAGCTCGGTCGGCAGCGCCTCGACCGCCGCCTGCACGGCCTGGGCGATCTCCTTGCTCGCCAGCACCGCTTCGGGCGTCTCGGTGTCGGCCACCTGGGCGTTTAGTTCCTGTTCCAGGCTGGAAGTTTCATCGCCCTCGTCCCCGTTGTGCAGGCTGCTCATGGTCACCACCGGGTCGCGCTTGCGCTCCTGCAGCGCCTTCTTGGCGGTGTTGACGGCGATGCGGTAGAGCCAGGTGTAGAACTTGGCGTCGCCACGAAACTGGCCCAGCGCCCGGTAGGCGCGGATGAACGTCTCCTGCGCCAGGTCCTGCACCAGGTCGCTGTCGCGCACCAGGCGCGCGATCAGGCGCTCGACGCGACGCTGGTATTTGATGACCAGCAACTCGAACGCGCGCGGGTCGCCCTCGACCGCGCGCTGGACAAGCGCGGCGTCGGCATCAGGGGAGCGGGGCGGATCATCTTTCATGGCGCGGGCGTGGCGGGCCCGAATATACCCGATCGCCCCTCGCCAGCGCCGGCAGCCAGCGCCCGTCGCAGCGCCAGCCAGTCGGCCGGGGTGGAGGCCTCGCGCTGCCGACACCACAGCCACAGACGCAAACCATCGGGCGTCCGCGCGTCGATCAGCACGGCGTACGGCGTGTCGATGGCCACGCGCGGCGCCGTCAGCGCCACCCCGTGCGGCCGCGCCGGGCTGATCCAAAACCACCCACCCGTCACCCCGAGGCCCGCATCCGGCGGCGCGCGATACAGCAATGTCCCCTGCAGCGGACGCCGCCAAACCCACGACGTCCAGATCGCCGACAGCCCTGTCCCAACCAGCATCAGCCACCAAGGGCCGGGCAAATCCGGGCGCTGCACCGCCCACAGCGCCAGGGCCAGCCCGGCCAGCGACCCGCCGACGCCGCTCATCCACGCTTCTGGCCCGCGCGAGCGCACGGGCACGCGCACCTCGACGGTGTCGCCGTCGTCCATGCGTCAGACGCGCTTGAACACCAGCGTACCGTTGGTGCCGCCAAAACCGAAGTTGTTCTTCAGCGCCACGTCGATGCGCGCATCGCGTGCGGTGTTGGCGCAGTAGTCTAGGTCACACTCGGGGTCGGGGTCGACCAGGTTGATGGTGGGCGGAATCTTCTGGTGATAGAGGGCCAACACGGTGAAGACGCTCTCCAGCCCGCCCGCGCCGCCCAGCAGGTGACCGGTCATGGATTTGGTCGAGCTGACCACGACGCGGCGTGCGTGATCGCCGAGCGCCGCCTTGATGGCGTTGGTTTCGTTGACGTCGCCCAGCGGGGTGGAGGTACCGTGCGCGTTGAGGTAGTCCACTTGGTCCGGATTCAGACCCGCATTGCGCAACGCGCCCAGCATGGCGCGGCGCGGGCCGTCCATGTTGGGCGCCGTCATGTGCCCGGCATCCGCGCTCATGCCATAGCCTGCGAGCTCGGCATAGATGCGCGCGCCGCGTGCCTTGGCGTGCTCGTAGGATTCGAGCACCATCACCCCGGCCCCCTCGCCCAGCACGAAGCCGTCGCGCCCCTTGTCGAACGGGCGTGAAGCGGCCTGCGGATCGTCGTTGCGGGTCGACAGCGCGCGCATGGCAGCAAAGCCGCCAATACCCAGCGGTGAGACCGTCGCCTCGGTGCCACCGGCGATGACCACGTCGGCGTCGCCGTATTCGATCATGCGCCCCGCTTCGCCGATGCAGTGCAGGCCGGTGGTGCACGCCGTCACCACCGCCAAGTTGGGCCCTTTGAAGCCGTAGCGCATGGAGACGTGGCCCGAGACCATGTTGATGATGGACGCGGGCACGAAAAACGGCGAGATGCGACGCGGCCCTCGATTCGTGAGCTCGGTGTGTGTCGCCTCGATCAGGGGCAGGCCGCCGATGCCCGAGCCGATCACGCAGCCGATGCGGCACGCCTCGTCTTCGGACAGCGCCTCCCCCACCGGCAATCCTGCGTCCGCCACGGCCTGCGCCGCCGCAGCGATACCGTAATGGATGAAGGTGTCCATCGTCCGCGCCTCTTTGGGCGGGAGGTAGGACTCGAGGTCGAAGTCCTTGACTTCACCGGCGATCTGGCAGGCAAAGGCGCTGGCATCGAACTTGGTGATGCGATCGATGCCCGATCGCCCCGCGAGCAGATTGGCCCAGGCGGCATCGACCGTGTTCCCCACGGGGCTGATGCAGCCGAGGCCGGTCACGACGACACGGCGGCGGCTCATGGGCGATCAGGCTTTCTGGTGCGCCTTGGCGTAGTCGATCGCCTGCTGGACGGTGGTGATCTTCTCGGCGTCCTCGTCGGGGATCTCGATGCCGAACTCGTCTTCGAGAGCCATCACCAGCTCGACGGTGTCGAGGGAGTCGGCGCCCAGGTCGGCGACGAACGCCTTCTCCGGTGTCACCTGGCTCTCTTCGACGCCGAGCTGCTCGGCGATGATCTTCTTGACGCGTGCTTCGATGTCGCTCATGGATTCCCTCGTCGGGTGGTTGAAAAGCCCCGGCATTGTAGCGGCCCCGGCGCGGCATAGGCCAGGGCAGCGCGCCTGGCCGGTATCAGGCCATGAACATGCCGCCGTTGACGTGCACTTCCTGTCCCGTGATGTAGCCCGCCTGCGGGCTGGCCAAAAAGGCCACCGCGTGCGCCACGTCGGCCGGCTTGCCTAGGTGGCCCAGCGGGATCTGCGCCAGCAGCGCTTGCTGCTGCTCCGGCGGCAGGCTGGCGGTCATGTCGGTTTCGATGAAGCCGGGCGCGACGCAGTTGACGGTGATGCGCCGGCTGCCCAGCTCGCGCGCCAGCGCGCGCGTCATGCCCGCCACGCCGGCCTTGGCCGCCGCGTAGTTGGCTTGCCCGGGATTGCCCGCCGCCCCCACCACACTCGTGATGTTGACGATGCGGCCGTAGCGCTGCTTCATCATCGGGCGGATCGCGGCGCGGCAGAGGCGAAAGACCGCCTTGAGGTTGGTGTCGAGCACGGCGTCCCAGTCCTCGTCCTTCAGGCGCATGGCCAGCATGTCGCGCGTGATGCCGGCATTGTTGACCAGGATGTGCAGCGCCCCGTGCTCCTTGACGAGCGCGTCGACCAAGCCTTCGGCTGCGGGGCCGTCCGTGACGTCCAGCCGCACGCCGCGGCACCCGGGATACGTGGCCAGCGCCTGCGTGATGCGTTGCGCGCCATCGTCGGTGGTGGCGGTGCCGATGACGCGCACGCCGCGGCTGGCCAGCTCGCGCGCGATGGCCGCGCCGATGCCGCGTGTGGCGCCGGTGACGAGGGCGATTTGCCCCTCCCAGATGGGTTCGGTCATGCGGTGCTCCTCCTGTGGATATCGGGAAGGGATACTGGCGTCAACGCGCCAGCATCGCCTTGACGTCGGTCAAACTGGCGGGATCGTACAGAGCGGCGGCGGCCACGTCGGGCGCGATGCGTTTGGTCAACCCCATGAGCACTTTGCCCGGCCCGCACTCGACGATCGCCTGTGCGCCACGTGCGCGCAGCGCCTGCACGCACTCCACCCAGCGCACGGGGCCAGCGGCCTGGCGCACCAAGGCGTCGCGGATGCGATCGGGCTCGGTCTCGACCGCCACGTCGATGTTGTTGACCACGGGAATGGCAGGCGGCCGCAGGGGAACGCTGGCCAAACGCTCGCGCAACGCCTCGGCGGCCGGCCGCATCAGGCTGGAGTGAAACGGCGCCGACACCGGCAGTGGCAGCGCCCGTTTGGCCCCCATGCCTTTGAGCACCTCGCACGCTTTGTCCACCGCGGCCTTGGAGCCAGCGATGACGGTTTGCGCCGGATCGTTGAAATTGACGGCCTCCACCACCTCGCCGCTGTCCGGGGCAAAGGCGGCTTGTGCCTGCGCGCAGCCCGTGCGCACGGCATCGGCATCCAGTCCCAGAATGGCGGCCATGGCCCCCGCACCCACGGGGACGGCCTGCTGCATCGCCTGGGCGCGAAAGCGCACCAGCGGCGCCGCTTCGGCCAGCGTCAGGGCACCGGCCGCCACCAACGCGCTGTATTCACCCAGCGAATGGCCGGCCAGCGCGATCGGGTCGGCGCCGCCCTCGGCCTTCCACACCCGCCATGCGGCGACCCCGGCCACCAGCATCACCGGCTGGGTGTTGGTGGTCAGCGCCAGGGCTTCCTTCGGGCCTTCATGGATCAGGGCGCCCAAGTCCTCGCCCAGCGCGTCGCTGGCTTCCTGCAACGTGGCGCGCACCTCCGGGTGATCACCCCAGGCGTCGAGCATGCCCACCGATTGCGAGCCCTGCCCCGGAAAAACGAAAGCAAATGCGGTCATCGTGTCTCCTAGAGTCGTTCGTCGCCTCATGCCCGCACCAGGGCCGATCCCCAGGTAAAGCCGCCCCCGACCCCTTCGAGCAGCAGCAGCTGGCCAGGCTGGATGCGGCCGGCGCGCACCGCGTGGTCCAGCGCCAGCGGAATCGAGGCCGCCGATGTGTTGCCGTGCTGATCGACCGTGACCACCACGCGCTCGATGGGCAGCCGCAGCTTGCGCGCCGTGCTTTGCATGATGCGGATGTTGGCCTGGTGCGGGATGAGCCAGTCCACGTCGGCCTCGGTCTTGCCCGCCTTGGCCAGCGTGGTGCGGGCCGTCTCCTCCAGCACATGCACCGCCAGCTTGAAGACCGCCTGCCCATCCATGCGCAGCAGCGGCTCACCCAGCACCTGCCCGCCGGCCACCCCGCCGGGCACACACAAGATGCCCGTGTGCCGACCGTCCGCGTGGATGTCGGTGGCCAGCACGCCCGGGCCGCTGCCGTCGTGCTCGGTGGCTTCCAGCACCACGGCGCCAGCGCCGTCGCCAAACAGCACGCAGGTCGTGCGGTCATCGAAGTCGAGGATACGCGAAAACACCTCGGCCCCCACCACCAACGCGCAGCGTGCCGTGCCGGTACGGATGAGCGCATCAGCCACCGTCAGCGCGTAGATAAAACCGGTGCACACCGCCTGCACGTCGAACGCGGGCGCACCGATCGGCCCGCGCCCGCCCTGGGCGCTGGCGGCCTCGTGCAGCTTGCGCTGCAGGATGGAGGCCGTGGACGGAAACACCATGTCCGGAGTGGACGTGGCCAGCACGATCAGATCGACCTCGTGCGGTTCGCGCCCCGCGGCCTGCAAGGCGCGCAGGCTGGCAGCCAGCGCCAAGTCGCTCGCCATCTCACCGTCGGCGGCGAAGTGGCGCGCGCGAATGCCCGTGCGCTCGACGATCCACTCGTCGCTCGTCTGCAGCCCGCGCTGGGCGAGCCACTCGGCCATGTCCTGGTTGGTCAGGCGCCGCTGGGGCAAATGGCTGCCCGTGCCAGTGATGCGGGCGTACAGACTCATCGGTGCTCCGGTGGTTGGCAACAGACCATGGACGACCTGCTCAAGTAAACGGGCCGGCCTCGACCCCGTGCGCGGCCGTCGCCATCAACGGGGCCGCGTGGGCGATGCGACGCTGCACACGATCCAGCAATCGGGCGTCGGCCGCATCATACGCACGCCGCAGCGCCTGCTCGAACGCAAACGCGTCGGCCGAGCCGTGGCTCTTGAACACCAGGCCGCGCAAGCCCAGCAGCGCCGCGCCGTTGTAGCGCCGATGATCGACCCGGCGCTTGAAGCGCATCAGCACCGGCCACGCCACCAGCGCCGCCAGCCGCGCATACGCGCTGCGCGCAAACTCCTCGCGCAAAAAGGTGCTGATCATGCTGGCCAGCCCCTCGCTGGCCTTGAGCGCGACGTTGCCGACGAACCCGTCGCAGACGACGATGTCGACCGTGCCTTTGAAAATGTCGTTGCCTTCGACGTTGCCGTGGAAGTTCAGGTCACCGCGCGCGGCGGCCTCGCGCAGCAACTGCCCCGCGCGCTTGATGACGTCGTTGCCCTTGATGACCTCTTCGCCGATATTGAGCAGCCCCACGGTCGGGTTCTCGCGACCGCTGGCGGCCACGAGCGCCGAGCCCATGACCGCGAACTGCAACAGGTGCTCGGCGGTGCAATCGACATTGGCCCCCAGGTCCAGCACGGTGGTCGCCCCACCGGCCGCGTTGGGCATTTGGGTCGCGATGGCGGGTCGGTCGATGCCATCGAGCGTTTTGAGCACGTAGCGCGCAATCGCCATCAGCGCCCCCGTGTTGCCAGCAGACACAGCCGCATCGGCCGCCCCGTCCTTGACCTGCGCGATCGCCACGCGCATGGACGAGTCCTTCTTGCGGCGCAGGGCCACCTCGACCGGATCGTCCATCGCCACGACCTCGGAGGCGTGCACCACGCTGCAACGGGCAGCGTCGAGCCCGGCAGGCAGCGACGACAACGCGTCGGGCCGACCCACCAAGAGCAAGCGCGCCTCGGGATGGCTGGCAAGAAACGCGGCACAAGCCGGCAGGGTCACCGAGGGGCCGTGGTCGCCCCCCATGCAGTCGACGGCAATCCGGATCACGGTGGCTTCATGCGCGCGCGGGCGGCCCGCTGCGCCCACCTCGGCGCGCGACCGTCACCCGCGTGACGGGAACCGTCGCGGAAATCAAGCCTCGGACTTGTTCTTGAGCACCTGACGGCCGCGATAAAAGCCGTTGGGGCTGATGTGGTGGCGCAGGTGCGTCTCGCCCGTGGTGGGCTCAACGGCGATCCCAGGCACCGACAGCGCGTTGTGCGAGCGGTGCATGCCGCGCTTGGACGGCGACTTTTTGTTCTGCTGAACGGCCATGATCGGCTCCTGGAAAAAGACAAGGATAGTCTAGGAAAACCCCGCATTATAGACGGCCGCCCGTCATCGGGGCAACGCGCCCTCAGGGCCGACGCGCTTTGAGGGCGGCTAGCACCTCGAAGGGACGGCGTCGCGCCTCGGCCGATTCGTCCCCGTCTGCGGCGGCAGGCGTCAGCACCTCCCCGCTGGTCAGGGCAATCGGGTGCGGGCAGGCGTCGTGCATGGGCACCAACGGCGCTGCCAGCAGCAACTCGTCTTCCACCAACTCGCGCAACGGGTAGCGCGTCCCCGCCAGTACCAGCAAGTCTTCTTCGCACGACTCGTCTTCGGCCTCGGCGGTCGCCTCATCGGCCACGAAGCGAAACCAGCGATCCACCGCGAGCGGCTGCCAGTACGGCTCCAGGCAACGCTGACACACCAGTGGCACTGCGCCTGCCAAGCGCAGGTGCAGCCAGAGCTGACGCGGCACGGCCGCGCGCCGGCCGCCCGCCAATGCCCGCACGGCCGCCGTCACCGCGGGCGGCGGATCGCGCCACTCGGCGCGGACGTGCCAGTCGATCGCTGCGGGATCCCTGCCCGGCAGCCCGGGCGCGTCGAGCAGCAGGCGCGGCAGCCGGGACAGTGCAAAACGCCCCGCAAGCGGCTTGGCGCGGCGCGCCAAGGCCTCGACGTCGATCCAGTCGTGGCGGGTGTCGGCGGGGTCGGAAGCGGGCATGGACATGGACGCGATTATCCCCCGACCGCGGCGCGGCACAAGGCCCGCGTGCCATACTCTCGGGCATGGATATCGCTGCGCTGCGCAAGAGTTACGAAAAAGCCGAGCTGAGCGAGGACGCCTCGCACGCCGACCCGCTGCGGCAGTTCGAGCAGTGGTTGCACGAAGCCATCCGCGCCGAGCTGCCCGAGCCCAACGCGATGACACTGGCCACCGTGGGCAGCGACCTGCGCCCCAGCACGCGCGTCGTGCTCATCAAAGGCTACGACGAGCGCGGCATCGTCTGGTACACCAACTATGACAGCCGCAAGGGGCGCGAACTGGCCGGCAACCCCTATGCCGCGCTGCAGTTTCACTGGGTGGAGCTCGAGCGCGTGGTACGCATCGAGGGCGTGGTGGAAAAGGTCTCCCCCGAAGAAAGCGACGCCTACTTTGCCAGCCGCCCGCTGGACCACCGCATCGGCGCCTGGGCCAGCCCACAAAGCCAAGTCATCGACAGCCGCGCGGTGCTGGTGGCCAACGCGGCCAAGTACGCAGCGCAGTTTCTACTGAACCCGCCACGCCCGCCGCACTGGGGTGGCTACCGGCTCAAGCCCGACGCCTGGGAGTTCTGGCAGGGCCGCAAGAGCCGCCTGCACGACCGGCTGCGCTACCGGCTCGACAACGGGCGGTGGGTACGCGAGCGGCTGGCCCCTTAGCCGCCTGAGGCCCCACCCGAGGCCCAGCGCTCGATGCCCTGCCCCGCCACCGCCTGTAGGGCGTGTGCGGGCACCAACGCGGGCGCCACCTCGGCCAGCGGCACCAGCACGAACGCGCGCGCCCACAGGCGCGGGTGCGGCACGGTCAAGTCGGGCGAGGCGATACGCGCCTGGCCGTAGAGCAACAGATCGAGGTCGAGCGTGCGCGGCGCATTGGGGTATGGGCGCTCGCGACCCGCGCGCGCTTCCAGCGCCTGCAGTGCGGCCAGCAGGTCCGGCGCCGTCAACCGCGTCGACACGGCCGCGACGGCATTGCAGTAGTCCGGGCCGCTGGCCTGCCAGGGCGCGGTGCGCCACAGGCTGGAGACCGCTACCCGCTGCGACTGCGGCAGCTCGTCGAGCCAGCGCAGCGCCGTGCGCACCTGCGCTTCCGGCTCGCCCAGGTTGGCGCCGACCCCGATGTAGGCCGTGACCGCCTCACGCATCGGGGACAGGCCCCGCTGCCTCTGCCGCGCTACCGCCCCCGGCGGCGGGTTTGCGGCGGCGCCGCGGGCGCTTGCCCGGGGTTTTGCTGCGCTGTTGCTCCAGCCGGATGGCCTCGATCATGTCGCGCCGCACTGCCTCGCCCGCCAGGCTGAAGGTTTCCCACCAGTGGGCCAACTCCTCCTCCACCTCGCCCACCTGAGCGCGCAGGCGCAAAAAGTCAAAACCCGCCCGAAACCGCGGCTGCTCCACCAGCGTGAAGGGGCTTTGCCCCGTGCGCTTGTCGAAGCGCGGCTGCATCATCCAGATCTCGCGCATGTCGGCGCCCAGCTTGCCGCGCCCGGAGACGTCGCCGATGCGCGACTCGAACACCTCGTCCACCGCTTCCGCCAGCGCCGGGAACGTCGGCACGCCCTCGCCCAAGCGGCGCTGCCACGCGGCACGCACGTCCTGCCACAGCACGCACGCCAGCAAAAAGCTCGGCGCGACGGGCTTGCCTTCGGCCACCCGCCGGTCGGTGTCCAGCAGCGCCGCGCGCACGAAGGGTTCGTCGCCGCGCGCCACCACCACGTCCAGCAGCGGATAGATGCCGCGCGCCAGCCCGTTGGCCCGCAGCGCCTCGATGCTGGCGATCGCGTGCCCCGTCTGCAGCAGCTTGAGCATCTCGTCGAACAATCGGCTCGGCGGCACGTCCGCCAGCAGCGGCAAGCACGGCAGCATGGGCGCGCGGGTTTTCTCATCGAGCTTGAAACCCAGGTGGCTGAGCTTGGCTGCGAAGCGCACCGCGCGCACGATGCGCACCGGATCCTCGCGGTAGCGGGTCGCGGGGTCGCCGATCATGCGCAGCACGCGCTTGCGCGCGTCGCGAATGCCGTGGTGGAAATCGACCACGGTTTCGGTCTCCGGGTCGTAGTACATGGCATTGATGGTGAAATCGCGCCGCGCCGCATCCTGCTCGATCGGGCCCCAAACGTTGTCGCGCAGCACGCGGCCACTGGCATCGACCGCGTGCGACACGCCGGCCAGCTCTCGCTTGTGGCTGCGCTCGTCGCCCGCCACGGCCTCGGCGGCGTTGGCATCCAGATAGGCGCGAAAGGTCGAGACCTCGATCACCTCGTGCTCGCGGCCGCGGCCAAACACCACGTGCACGATGCGAAAGCGCCGCCCGATGATGAAGGCGCGCCGAAACAGCGCCTTGACCTGTTCTGGCGTGGCGTTGGTGGCGACGTCGAAATCCTTGGGTCGCAGGCCCAGCAGCAAGTCGCGCACCGCGCCGCCGACGATGTAGGCCTCGTAGCCGGCCCGCTTGAGCGTGCGCACGACGTCGATGGCGCGCCCGTCGACCAGCGACGGGTCGATGCCATGCACCGTGGCCGGCACGTCCTGCCGCTTGCCAAAGCGCGAACGGCGCAACGTCGGACGCACGGTCTTGTCGAGCAGTTTGTCGATCAGGGTCTTGATCATGGGTGGGGTTCGAAGAGGTCGAGGATGCGCCAGCCGCGCGCACGCGCCAGCTCGCGCAAGCCCGCGCTGGGGTTGGTCGCCACGGGGACGTCGGCACGCTCCAGCAGGGGCAGGTCGTTGGTGGAGTCCGAATAAAACGTCACGTGCACGTCGTCCCAGCCCAAGCCCTGCTGCGCCAGCCACTGCGCCACGCGCGTGACCTTGCCCTCGCGAAACGAGGGCACGCCGTCGATCTCGCCGGTGATCCAGCCGTCGGGCCCACGCGCCAGCTCCACGGCGATGAGTGCATCCACCCCGAACGCATGCGCGATTGGGCGCGTGACGAAGGCGTTGGTCGCGGTGACGATGGCGATGCGCTCGCCACGCTCGCGGTGGGCCGCAACCAGGGCACGCGCCTCGGGCCGGATGGCGGGCGCGATCACCTCGGCCATGAAGCGCGCGTGCGCCTGCGCCGCGGCCTGCGGCCCGCGCAGGCGCACCGCCTCGGTGGCAAAGCGCACATAGGCATGCACGTCCAGCCGCCCCGCCTGGTAGTCGGCAAAGAACGCATCGTTGCGGCGCGTGAAGTCTTGCGGATCGGTCCAGCCGATGCGCGTGGTGAACTCACCCCACGCATAGTCGGAGTCGAGCGGCAGCAACGTGTGGTCGAGGTCGAACAGCGCAACGGCGATGCGCCCATCGCGCAAGGTGGAAGCAGCAGGCGGCGCTGCCACAGGCGAAACAGAGGAGGAAGCAGACGACATCGACAACATCAATCGGTCGCGAGCATGGCGCGCACCAGTGGAATGGTGATGGCGCGCTGGGTGCGCAGCGCGTAGCCGTCCAGGCGATCGAGCAAGGCCATCAAACTGGACAGGTCACGCGCGAAGCGGCTGAGCAGAAAATCGATCACCTCATCGGATAGCGCGACGCCACGCGCATCGGCCGCGCGACGCAACACGGCACGGCGGGCGCGCTCGTCCAGCGGCTGCAGTTGGAAGACATGACCCCAGCCCAGGCGGCTGCGCAGATCGTCGCGCAGCGGCAGGTCGGCCGGGGGGCGATCCCCGCTGGCCAGCACGGCGCGCTGGCCGCCGCTGGCGGGTGACTGGGCGTTGACGAACCAATTGAACGCCGCCGCCTGCTGCTCGGTCGTGTACCGATGCACGTCGTCGAACAGCACCGCCGACCAGCGCTCGTCGAACGGCCCCGGCGCGTGGACGTCGGGTGCAAGCCAGCCTACCGCCTCGCCACGCGCCTGCAGCGCCAGCGCAACGGCACGCAACAAATGGGTCTTGCCGCTGCCAGTGGGGCCCCAAAGGTACAGCGGCAGCGGCGAGCGGGGGCTACCCTGCAGCCACACACGCAGGTACTCCCAAGCGGACTCGTTGCCGTCGGGCACGAAATTGGCCAGCGTCGGCTGGGGCGCCAATCCCAGGTCGAGCACGAGCTGCTCCACTTTAGTCCTCCTGCCCCGCGCGTCCGGCCCCCGCCGCTGCCCGCCGCTCGCGATACAGCGGGCTGCGCACATACAGCACTTGCAACCGGCGCACCGCCACCAACAACACGGCGGAAGCCGGCAACGCGATCAACACGCCGACGAACCCGAACAAGTGCCCAAACGCCATGAGGGCGAAGATGACCGCGATCGGATGCAGGCCGATGCGCTCGCCCACCAAACGCGGGGTCAGGAAGAAGCTCTCCACCACCTGCCCCACTGCATAGACCGCCACCACCAGCAACACGCCCCCCAGACTCTGGAATTGCAGCAGCGCCGCCAGCAGCGCCAGCACCAGGCCGATCCCGTAGCCCAAGTAGGGCACGAACATCGCCAACCCGGTGAAGACCCCAATCGGTACCGCCAATTGCAGCCCCGCCAACCACAGCCCCGCCGCGTAGAACACGGCCATGATGCCCATGACCAGCAGTTGCCCCCGCAAATATTGGCCCAGCACCGCGTCCACATCGGCCAAAAAACGCCCCACCGAAGATCGCCACGCGGGCGGCACCAGCGCGGCGCTGCGCGCCACCACCGCGTCCCAATCCAACAGCAAGTAATACGCCACCACCGGCATGAGCACCAGGTTGCCCAGCAGCGCTAGCAGCGCGCTGCCGCCGATGCGCAGCGACGCCAGCACGTGCTCGAGCAACTGATCCTCGTGGCCGCTGACCATGCGCCGCAACAAGGCCCGCACCCCATCGACATCGATCGACAAATCGATCCCGTGGCGCCGCAACAGCGGCACCAGCCAGGCATTGAGCCGTTCCAGCAGCGCGGGAATCTGCTCGCGCAACAGGGGCCACTGCTGGCTGACCACGGGCACGATGATGAAGGCCACCGCCAGCAACAGCAGCATCAGCAGCGCGATGGCCAGGCCCGCCCCCAGCGCGCGCGGCACCCGGTGCGCCGCCAGCCACGCCACCGCGGGCTGCAAGGCATAGGCCAGCACCGCCGCCACCACGAATGGCAGCAGCACCGGCGCCAGCACCGACACGCCCCACCAGGCGGCGACGGCCAGCGCCAGCCACAGCAGGGCGTGTCGTTGAGATTCGGTCAGCATGGCAGGGGTGGCAGCAGCACAGCGCGCTTGCGGGCCCCGGGGGTCGGGACGCCCGTACAATCGTGGGGATTCTACCGACCCCATGAACACCACACCGCTTTCTTACAAGGATGCCGGCGTCGACATCGATGCCGGGGACGCGCTGGTCGAGCGCATCAAACCGCTGGCACGACGCACCCTGCGCGATGGCGTGCTGGCCGGCATCGGCGGCTTTGGTGCCCTGTTCGAGGTTCCCCGGCGCTACCGTGAGCCGGTACTCGTCAGTGGCACCGACGGCGTCGGCACCAAACTCAAGCTCGCCTTCGCCTGGAATATGCACGACACCGTCGGCATCGACCTGGTGGCCATGAGCGTCAACGACGTGCTGGTGCAAGGCGCCGAGCCGCTGTTCTTTCTCGACTATTTCGCCTGCGGCAAACTGGATGTCGACACCGCGGCGCGGGTCGTGGGCGGCATCGCGCGCGGCTGCGAAGAATCAGGCTGCGCACTCATCGGCGGCGAGACGGCGGAGATGCCCGGCATGTACCCTCCGGGCGAGTACGACCTGGCGGGCTTTTGCGTCGGCGTGGTCGAAAAATCGCGCATCCTCACCGGCGCCGACGTCTGCGCGGGCGACGTGGTGCTGGGGCTGGCCTCCAGCGGCGTGCACTCCAACGGCTTTAGCCTCGTGCGCAAGTGCATCGAACGCGCGGGGCACGACCTGCCCACCACGCTGGACGGGCGCCCGTTCCGCGAGGCGATCATGGCGCCCACCCGCCTGTACGTCAAACCCGTGCTCGCCGCGCTCCAGCAGCACCCCATCAAAGCGCTGGCGCACATCACCGGCGGCGGCCTGCTGGAAAACATCCCGCGCGTGCTGCCCGACGGGCTGGCGGCGCACCTGGTCAAGGGCAGCTGGCCGCAGACCGAGCTGTTCGCGTGGCTGCAGCGCACCGCGGGTATCGACGACCACGAGATGAACCGCACCTTCAACAACGGCATCGGCATGGTGGTCATCGTCGACCCCACGCACGCCGACGCCACTGCGGCGACGCTGGCCGCCCAAGGCGAGACGGTCTACCGCATCGGCACCATCGCCCCGCGCGGCGATGGTGCCGCGGTGGTCGTCGGCTAAGATAGCCCAAACTGGCCCTGCCCTACCCGCCCGCCCGCCGCAGCGCAGCCACCCGGTCAGCGATCGCCTGCGCCTCCAGCGGATCGTCGGCGTGTGGCAGGTAGGCTTCCAAGTCTTGCAGCGCGCGCTGGGGCTGCCCCAGCTCGGCCCAGGCCAGGCCTCGGTCGCGCACCTCGGCCCAGGCGTCGGGCCGCAGCACGATCAGCCGATCGAGCACCGCAATCAGGCGCAACCAGTCCTCCTGTGAGTGGTGGATTTCCTTCAGATTGCGCAGCACGCGGGCCACGATGTCGCGTGGCGCTGCCGCCTGCAGGTACAAGCCCACCGGCACGTCGAAGTCGTCCACCAGCCCATGGCGGCGTTTGTACGGCTCCAGCCGCTCGGCCAAGTCTTCGCGGCTGAGTGACTGGCCAGTAAACGGGTCGAGGATGACCTGCCCCTGCGGCAGGTTGACCTTGACCAAAAAGTGCCCGGGAAAATTGATGCCCGCCGCGCGCAGGCGTATGCCCTGCGCCAGCTCGAGCCAAATCACCGCCAGGCTGATGGGGATGCCGCGGCGCGTGCGCAGCACCGTGTGCAGGTAGCTGTTTTCGGGGTCGTAGTAGTCGTTGACGTTGCCGCCAAAGCCCAATTCGTGAAAAAAGTACTGGTTGAGCACGCGCAGCCGGTGCAGGTGGCCCGCATCCGCCGGCAGGCGGCGGCGCAGCCGCTCGAGCATCCGGTCCACGTCGTCCAACACGGACTGGATATCGAGCTCCGGGTACTCATCCAGCGCCACGGCGGCGGTGGCCTCCAGCAACGGGAAGCCCTCGTCCTGCGCCACCAGCGCAGCAAAGTAGTCCAGCGACGACGGCACCCGTGCAGCCCAGTTCATGGCACTACTTTCGCACAAATTGCCGCAGCGGCAAACCCGCCAGCGCCAAGGCCCCGAAGTACACCGCCGCCGCACCGGCAACCCCCGCGGCCAACACGCCCGCCCGCAGGGCACGCGCGGATGTGCCGGTCCAATCGAATGCCTGCGCCAACCACAGCAGATACACCGCCAACAGCACTGCGCCCGCCAGCACCTGTCCCCCGAAGCGCCCCCACCCAGGCTGCGGGTGATACGCCCCCCGGCGCACCAGACCGACCAGCAGCCAGCCTGCATTGAGCAGCGCGCCCATGCCGATGGCCAGCGCCAGGCCAGCGTGTGCCAGCCGCGGCACCAACACCGCATTCATGAGTTGGGTGAACACCAGCACCACGATGGCGATGCGCACCGGCGTGCGGATGTCTTGCCGCGCGTAAAACCCCGGGGCGAGCACCTTGATCGCGATCAGCCCCAACAGCCCCACACCGTAGCCGGTCAGCGCCAGCGCGGTCTGGCGCACATCGTGCACCGTGAAGGCCCCGTAGTGGTAGAGCACCGCCACCAGCGGCTGGGCAAACAACAGCAGCCCCAGCGCGCTGGGCACGGCCAGCAGCACCACCCAGCGCAGCCCCCAGTCGAGCAGTTGGCTGTAGCGATCCGCGTCACCCGCCGCCTGCGCCGCCGACAACTGCGGCAACAGCACCACGCCCAGCGCCACACCCAGCAAGGCGGTGGGAAACTCCATCAGCCGGTCGGCGTAGGTGAGCCACGACACGCTGCCTGCCCCCAGGTGCGAGGCGATCTGGGTGTTGATGAGCAGCGAAATCTGCGCCACGCTCACCCCCAGCAGCGCTGGCGCCATGAGCGTGAGTATCCGGCGCGTGCCTGGATACTGCCAGCCCGCGCGCACGTCCGCCCACGACAGGCGCACGCGCGGCAGCAGCCCCAGCCGCGCCAGCGCCGGAATTTGCACACCCAACTGCAACACCCCGCCCAGCATCACGCCCCCGGCCAGCGCATAGATGGGCTCCACCCCCCAACGTGCGAGCGCGGGCGCCCCCCACCACGCGGCGGCGATCATGGCCAGGTTGAGCAGCACCGGCGTGGCCGCGGGTATCGCGTAGCGACGCCAGGTGTTGAGGATGCCGGCACTCAGCGCCACCAGCGACATAAAGCCGATGTAGGGAAACATCCAGCGCGTCAGCGCCACCGCGGTCTCGAAGCCCCGCGGGTGCTGCTGCAGACCCGCTGCCATGGCCCACACCAGAACCGGGGCGCCCAGCACGCCCACCACACAAGTCAGCAGCAGCGCCGCTAACAACACGGTGGCCACGCGGTCGATCAGCTCCCGGGTGGCGGCGTCACCGTCGGTGGCGCGCGTCGCCGCCAGCACCGGCACGAAGGCCTGCGAAAACGCCCCTTCCGCGAACAGGCGCCGCAGCAGGTTGGGAATGCGAAACGCGACGTTGAAGGCGTCGGTGAGCACGCTGGCGCCGAACGTGGCAGCAATCAGCAGCTCGCGCACCAAGCCGGTGATGCGCGACGCCAACGTCAGTAGCGAGACGATGGAAGCGGATTTGAACAGAGACACCGCGCGAGTGTAGCCGCGCGCCTACAATGGGCGTGCCATGCGCATCGTCAACGCCGACCTGCACTGCCACTCCATCGTCTCGGACGGCACGCTCACGCCCGAAGCGCTGGCCGCGCGCGCCCACGGCAACGGGGTGGAGCTGTGGTCGCTGACCGATCATGACGAGGTGGGCGGGCAACACCGGGCGGCAGCGGCCGCACAGGCGCTGGGGCTGCCGTATCTGTGCGGCGTCGAGATCTCGGTCACCTTCGCCGGGATGACGGTGCACATCGTGGGCCTGGGCATCGACCCGGACGACGCGCAACTCGTCGCGGGGTTGGCGCACACGCGCGGCGGGCGCGAGCGGCGCGCGCGAGAGATGGCCGAGCAGCTCGCCGCCGTCGGCATCCGCGGTGCCTACGATGGGGCCCTCAAATACGTCGGCAACCCAGAGCTGATCTCGCGCACCCATTTTGCGCGCTACCTGGTCGAGACCGGCGTGTGCCACGACACGCACGAGGTGTTTCGGCGCTTTCTGACCGAGGGCAAGCCTGGCTACGTCGAACACCGCTGGGCGACCCTGGGCGACGCGGTGCGCTGGATCACCGACGCGGGCGGCGTCGCCGTGATCGCCCACCCGGCGCGCTACGCGTGGGCCAATGCAACGCAGGAGTATGCGCTGTTTGCCGAGTTCAAGGCGCACGGCGGCCGTGCGGTCGAGGTCGTCACCGGCAGCCACAGCAGCGCCGAGATCGTGCGCTACGCCGACATGGCGCGCGAGTTCGACCTGGCCGCTTCGCGCGGCAGCGACTTCCACAGCCCCGACGAGTCGCACACCGATCTGGGCGCGCTGCCCTATCTGGACGGGCGGCTCACCCCGGTGTGGGAGCTGCTGGCCCACCGCGTGCTGCACTGAGCGACCATGGCCCAGTTGTTCGAGGTCCACCCCGACAATCCGCAGCCGCGCCTGCTGCGCCAGGCGGTGCAGGCGCTCCACGCGGGCGCGGTGTTGGCGGTGCCGACCGACTCCTGCTACGCGCTGGTGTGCCACCTGGACGATAAGGGCGCCGTCGAGCGCCTGCGGCGCATCCGCGGCATCGACGAACGGCACCACCTGACCCTGCTGTGCCGCGACCTGTCGGAGCTGGCCAGCTACGCGCGCGTGGACAATCGGCAGTACCGCCTGCTCAAGGCGGCCACACCGGGGCCCTACACCTTCATCCTGGAAGCGAGTAAGGAAGTACCGCGCCGCGTCAGCCACCCGCAACGCAAAACCATCGGCCTGCGCGTGCCCGCACACCGGGCGCTGAGTGAGCTGCTGGCGCTGCACGGCGCGCCGCTGCTGGGCACCACCCTCATGCTGCCGGGCGACGACGGCCCGCTCAACGACGCACACACCATCCGCGAGCGGCTGCAGCACGCGGTGGCGGCCGTCATCGACGCTGGCTCCTGCCCGTTGGAGCCCACCACCGTCGTCGATCTGACACCCATGAGCACCGGCGGCGACCCCGAGGTGCTGCGCGTTGGCCGTGGTCCGCTGGCCACGTTGGGGCTGTGAGGCGGCGCCCCGGCCCACCTGCGACAATCCCACCATGGACATCGCCCACATCATCCAGACCGTCACGATTTACGCGCTGCCGGTCTTGTTCGCCATTACCGTGCACGAGGCAGCGCACGGCTACGCGGCACGGTACTTCGGTGACCCCACCGCCGAGCGGCTCGGCCGCATCACGCTCAACCCCCTGCGGCACATCGACCCCATCGGCACCATCGCCATGCCGCTGTTGCTGTACTTTGCCACGGCGGGGGCCTTTCTGTTCGGCTATGCCAAGCCCGTACCGGTCGACTTTGGCCGCCTACGCCACCCCAAGCGCGACATGGTGTGGGTGGCGCTGGCCGGGCCCGGGGCCAACCTGGCGCAGGCCATCGCCTGGGCGGCGTTCGGCTACCTGCTCGTGGCGGGCGGCGTGCAAGAGCCATTTTTCAATGGCATGGCGCGTGCGGGCGTGCTGGTCAACATCGTGATGTTCGTCTTCAACCTGTTTCCGCTGCCTCCGCTGGACGGCGGCCGCATCCTGGTCGGCCTGCTGCCCACGCGCCAGGCCATCGCCGTGTCGCGTGTCGAGCCCTATGGTTTTTTCATCGTGCTGGCGCTCGTGCTCACCGGGGTGGTCAGCACGCTTTGGCTGCGCCCCCTCATGCGGCTAACCGCCCAGGCCATCGAAGTGCTGCTCACCCCGTTGCGCTGGCTGCTGTTTTGACCGAAGGCGGACCTGAAACCGCCGCTTTTCTCCCTACCCTGCCGCCCCATGACCACCGTTCGCGTCCTCACCGGCATCAAACCCTCCGGCACCCCCCACCTGGGCAATTACGTCGGCGCCATTCGCCCCACCGTGCGCGCCAGCCGCGAGCCCGGCATCGACAGCTACCTGTTTCTGGCGGACTACCACGCCCTCATCTCCACCCACGATCCCGCACGCGTGCAGCGCTCCACGCTGGAGATCGCCGCCACCTGGATCGCTTGCGGACTCGACCCCGAGCGCGTGACCTTCTACCGGCAGTCGGACATCCCGGAAATCCCCGAACTGACCTGGCTGCTGGCCTGCGTCTGCGGCAAGGGGCTGCTCAACCGCGCCCACGCCTACAAGGCAGCGGTGGACAAAAACCTGGCCGACGGGCGTGACGCCGACGACGGCGTGACCATGGGGCTGTTCATGTACCCCGTGCTGATGGCGGCCGACATCCTGATGTTCAACGCCCACCGGGTGCCCGTGGGACGCGACCAAATCCAGCACATCGAAATGGCGCGCGACCTGGCGTCGAGCTTCAACCACCTCTACGGCGAGCATTTCACCCTGCCCGAAGCGGTCATCGACGAGCAGGTGGCGACCCTGCCCGGACTGGACGGGCGCAAGATGAGCAAGAGCTACGACAACGTGATTCCGCTGTTCGCGCCGCGCGAGCAGTTGCGTCGCCTCATCATGGGCATCGTCACCGACTCGCGCGTGCCAGGCGAACCCAAGGACACGGAGGGCTCCGCCGTATTCCAGCTCTTTCAGGCCTTTGCCACACCCGAGGAGACGGCGGTCTTTGCACGCGAGTTCGCCGCCGGCATCGCCTGGAGCCAGGCCAAAGAGCGGCTGTTCGAGCGCATCGACCGCGAGATCGCGCCCATGCGCGCCACCTACGACGCCCTCATGGCCGACCCGCAGCGGGTCGAAGCCATCCTGCGCGCGGGGGCGGCCAAAGCCCGTGCCCAAGCCACCCCCTTTGCCGCCCGGTTGCGCGCCGCCGTCGGACTGCGGTCGCTGGACGCGCTCGCTCAGCCGCCAGCCGACACCGTCCGCACGAGCAAAAGCGCGCCACCCATCTTTAAACAATACCGCGAGGCCGACGGGCGCTTTTATTTCAAGCTCACGGACGCCAAGGGACACGTGCTGCTGCACAGCGCGGGCTTCGACTCGCCCAAGACAGCCGGTCAGGCCGTGGCGCGCCTCAAAACCGAGGGTTGGGCCGCCTGCGCCGACCTGCACAACCAGGTGCAGGCGTTGGCCGACCCCCAGCGTATCGAAGCAGCGCTGGCCGCGCTGCGCGAAACCTGAGCTCACCGCAGAACCCCCGACGAGCCTGCTACAATAGCCGGCTTGACGCCTGCGGAGAGATGGCAGAGTGGTCGAATGCGCCGGACTCGAAATCCGGTATACGGGTCTTCCCCGTATCGAGGGTTCGAATCCCTCTCTCTCCGCCACGCAACCCTTTCCTGTATCGGTCGTGCGGAAAGGGGTTTTTGTTTTTTAGGGTGTAGCGATGGAGTGCGGGCCGTTCGTGGCCACCGTGAGCAAAGGTGCCATCGCTGGTGCCGCTTGTCTGACTCGAACAGACGACCTACCGCTTACAAGGCGGGTGCTCTACCAACTGAGCTAAAGCGGCTCGGGGGACGCACGACCGGACCGATGACGCCGATGGCCCCGCAGCGTTCGTTATTGTAGTGCCTTGTGCCGCCCCACCGCCGGGGCCCTCACTTGATGCGCTTGAGTGCCGGACGCTTGCTGCTCGGGGGCACCGGCGGCTCCCTATCGTCCTCAGCCGCCGAGGGCTCGGGTGCCGGAAATGCCATACCCTGGCCGTTTTCGCGCGCGTAAATCGCGATCACATGGTCGACAGGGACCACGACCTCGCGCGCCACGCCGCCGAAGCGGGCCTTGAAGCGAATCTCGTCGTTGCCCAATACCAGCCCGCCCGTGGCCTCGTAGCCAACGTTGAGCACGATCTGGCCGTCGCGCACGTACTCGCGCGGCACCTGCACGTGCTCGTCCACGGCGACCACGATATAGGGCGTAAAACCGCCGTCCGTACACCACTCGTGCATGGCACGGATCAGGTACGGGCGGGTGGAGGGCAGGTCGGTGTCCATCACTTGCGCATGACCTTTTCGGACGGGGTCAGCGCCTCGATGTAGGCCGGGCGCGAGAAGATGCGCTCGGCGTATTTGAGCAGCGGCGCCGCGTTTTTGTTGAGTTCGATACCGTAGTGGTCGAGCCGCCACAGCAGCGGCGCGATGGCCACGTCCAGCATCGAGAAATGATCGCCCAGCATGAACTTGTTCTTCAGGAACACGGGCGCGAGCTGCGTCAGCCGGTCGCGGATGTGCAGCTTGGCCTTCTCGATCTGCTTGTCCGTCGGCTTCGGGGTGCGCTGTTCCAGCACCGAGACATGCGTGAACAGCTCCTTCTCGAAATTGAGCAGGAACAGCCGCACGCGTGCGCGGTCCACCGGGTCGCCCGGCATGAGTTGGGGATGCGGAAAGCGCTCGTCGATGTACTCGTTGATGATGTTGGACTCGTACAGGATCAGGTCACGCTCGACCAGGATCGGTACCTGCCCATACGGGTTCATGACCGCGATGTCCTCCGGCTTGTTGTAGAGGTCCACGTCGCGGATTTCGAAGTCCATGCCCTTTTCGAACAGCACGAAACGGCAGCGGTGCGAATACGGGCAGGTGGTGCCCGAGTACA